>CAZOVW010000043.1:0-9042 GCA_964583545.1 uncultured Dehalococcoidales bacterium
CCTGGCTGAGATGATGAGCTTGGTCGATGAATCTCTGGGCTCGGGCTCCTGAGCCACCACCCCAACAATTTCCACACTCTTGTTCTGGTAACTTTGCAAATCGTCGCCGGTGGGAACCGCTCCAAATCTGAGGGCACCGCAGAGGAAGAGGGCAATACAGATCCCGCCTAAAAGGAGGTGCCTGTTTCTTCGCATTTTTCGCAAAAGGAGAGCGATAAGGAGAGCTACTGCAATGATGGGTAAAGCGATAGCAAGTGGCAGGGGGAAGTGGGAGCCGAAATAGATGCCAACGACAAAAGCTAGACTAAGATAAACCAGCGCCATTCTTTTCTTTTATTCCACAGTGATCAAATCCTTCAGCCCATCGTATTTTGCCTCACCGATGCCTGGCACCAGCATAAGTTCCTCGATCATCACGAATGGCCCGTTCTCCTCGCGGTATTGGATGATGTTTTGCGCAAGTGCCGGGCCGATTCCCGGCAGGGCATCAAGGAGCCAGGCCTCAGCGCGATTGATGCTGATCTTCTGAGGAGAAGCGCGCTCCACGCTTTCGGGGATATACAGTTCAACCCTGGTAGGGTCAGCATCACTGGTGACCCCGCCAGCCATCGAGATGATATCTCCAATGCCATCGCCCTCTTCAATGAGATACCACCCAGGACTGGCCACTGCGCCTCCCACATAGACCTCCATCTCCGCCGGTGGCGCCCAGGGCGTGGCCAACGTGATCTCCAAAGGCTTTTTCGACCAGGGCTGCTGTTGAAACAGCATAACCCCACCGCTGACGATCAGGATAAACAGGAAAACAATGATAATGATCTTATACCTTGCGACCCAGTTCATGGCTTCTCCCCCTTAAACCAAAAACTACCAATGACATGAGAGAGCCCCCCGATATATCAGGGGGCTCTTCTTATCACTCCGTCTCCACCCAGCGATCCAGTTCAGTCGGCCTTCTCAACCTTGAAGGAGAGCCTCACCTTGGCGCGGTAGGCTCGAACCTTCCCATCCTCAAGCTGCATGTCCATCTCGACGACCTCGGCGATGCGAAGGTCGCGCAGGGTCTTCGAGGCCATCTCAACGGCTGCCGCGGCAGCCTTCTCCCACGAGTCCGGGCTGGTCCCGACCAACTCGATGAACTTGTAGACACTCTCTACCATGTCCCTCTCCTTTCTCGCCAGTTGGCAAGACTATTTAACCCCATCGAAGGGCGCTCTGTCAACCCCCTTCAGGACTTGTGTTTATAAACTGTGCTGGTTTATAATTGCCACAGTCTTTTACAGAAGGAGTGTTAGATGCCGCCCTATGCCTTTTTCAAGGGAAAGTTCATGCCCCTCTCCGAGGCCAGGATCGGGATTGTGACCCACGCCTTCAACTACGGCACCGCCTGCTTCGAGGGGATTCGGGGCAACTGGAATGAGGAGCATGGGCAGATGTACATCTTTCGCCCCATCGAACACTACCAACGGCTGCTTGATAGCTGTAAAGTGCTCCAAATCGAGATCCCCCACACCATCGATGAGCTTATCGCGCTCACGGTGGAGCTGGTCCAACGCTGCAGCTACCGCGAAGACACCTACATTCGCCCGATGGCCTACAAGAGTTCCGAACAGGTGGGGGTGAGGCTTCACAACCTGGAGTCCAGCTTCCTGCTATTCGTCGTGCCCTTCGGCCCTTACCTCGATATAACCAAGGGGGCAAGGTGCTGCATCTCCAGTTGGCGGCGCATCGACGAAAACATGATCCCACCGCGGGCCAAGATAAACGGGCTTTATGTGAACAACGCCCTGGCAAAGACCGAGGCCTTTGAAAAGGGGTTCGACGAGGCGATACTGCTCACTCATGACGGTCACGTCTCCGAGGGAAGCGGTGAGAATATCTTCGTGGTAATCGACGGCCAGCTTATTACGCCACCAAGCTCCGACAACATCCTCATCGGGATCACCCGCAACACGGTGATCACGCTGGCAAAGCAGGAGCTTGACATCGAGACCGTAGAGAGGTCTATCGTCCCCGATGAGCTTTACACTGCTGAGGAATGCTTCCTTACCGGCACCGCAGCCCATATTACCCCGGTCATTGAGATCGACGACCGCAAGGTGGGAGGCGGCGCGGTGGGCGAAATAACCAAAAAGCTTCAGGTCCTCTACTTCGATGTCATCCTGGGCAAGAACACGAAATACCTAGACTGGTGCACCCCTGCTTATAAGCTGGTCAAGACATAAGCAAAAGGAACAATGAAGTCACAAAATTCACCGAACCCTGAGCTTTCCTTGATAGTGCCTACATATTGCGAGAGGCAGAACATCGCCATATTGATCGAGAGGGTTCACGAATCTTTGTCGCGATACAACTATGAGCTTATCGTGGTTGATGATAACAGTCCGGATGGGACCTCAGAGCTTGCCAAAAGCCTTTCTCAAAAGTACCCGATTAGAGTGATTACGAGGAAAAATAAGAGGGGCTTGGCTTCAGCAGTGGTTGATGGATTCAAGCAGGCCAAGGGAGAGATTTTAGGTGTCATGGATGCTGATTTACAGCATCCACCAGAGATATTGCCTAAACTCCTAGGTGAGGCAAGGAACGGAGTGGAGGTTGTTATCGCCAGTCGATACGCCGAAGGTGGTAGCAGCGAAGGCTGGAGCATGAAGAGGAAGATTATATCAAAGGGAGCCAAGGTATTAGCAAAACTCCTCTTGCCCTCGATCAGAGGGATCAAAGACCCCTTATCAGGTTTCTTCCTCCTGAGGAGAAAGGTCATTGATGGTGTGGCACTGAGTCCAACGGGGTATAAAATCCTTCTGGAGGTGCTAGTGAAGGGGCAAGCAGACAGGGTAGTTGAGGTTCCCTTTACCTTTGTGGAGCGAAAAAGGGAAGGCTCCAAGTTCACCACCAAGCGAATTATGGATTACCTAATCCAGCTTGCCGAGCTGGTCCTCTATAAGCTAAGGAGACTGATTAAGTTTGGCATTGCCGAGCTAGTGGGGACGGTGATAATTTTCGCTCTAGTGTGGCTGCTCACGGACGTAGCAGGGCTACACTACATGCTGAGCCTGCTCCTTGCCGCAGCAACAGGCTTCTTTGTAAAGTATGGGCTTAACACCGCCTGGACTTTTGCAGTCAGGCGCAACCCTGACGAGGCCGATTATGAGTGGAGTAGCTACTACAGAGGTCACATAGTGCAACGGTGGTGGAAAGGGCAGATAGCCAAGACGGTGTGGCATTTTGTGCCCCACTCAAGCTCCCTGCTGGACATCGGGTGTGGCTCATCACCGATAATTACCCGATACCCCAGGGCAGTTGGCATAGACTCCAATGGGAGAAAGTTGGAGTTTATGAGAGGGAAGGTGCCCCATGCAACCTTCATGCTGATGCCTGCCGATAGCTTGGAGTTCAGTGACAACAGCTTTGATACTGTTCTTTGCATCGAGGTGCTAGAGCATCTAGAGGAACCTAACAGGGCGATGGCCGAAATAGCCCGGGTGCTGAAGACTGGTGGCAGGGTAGTCATAGCCACACCCGACTACTCGAAGAGGCTGTGGTACCTAGCCGAAAGGTTCACCCCCTACAAAGAGAGCCATCGCTACCAGTTTACCAAGACAAGCCTTGAGTCCCTTTGCCACCAGCATGGGCTTGAGCCCCTGAAACACCGATATATCATGGGGTGTGACCTCGTGGAACTGTTCCATAAGCCCTACAGTCAAGAGGACAGGCACTATCCTCAGGGAAGCCCCCGGGGGGACAGACACCGGACACTTCACCATAGAGCAGATGGATGCGATCATGGGGAATTATAGGATAGCCTTCTGGCCTGTGGCGATTCTCCAGATATTTACCGAGGTCTTGGGGATAAATTACCTCATTTCCAACGTAATTGGCATAGCTGGAGCCACCGTGTGGAACTTCACCGTTAATACCTTCTGGACATGGAGAGCCAAACCTCGTAGCGAACCAGCCTTAGAAAGTTAAGAGCAGCCATCGTCTTGCCCTGGGAGATAGGAGCGACGTTAAAAGGGGATGGACAATGGAAGCAGACTACCTCCTATTTGTATTCATGGTTTCCCTCGGTGTGTTGCAATTAGTAGCAGCATGGGGAAGGCTTGAAGGACTCTCTTTTTTCAGAAGAAGGTATCTGGGGTATATCTTCGCCGCGGTGATGGTCGGCATCGGATACTGGTGGTTCTTCAGGGTTGACCGCAACATTCCCGCTACCGCGGGAGGGATTACCGGGCCGTGGCTCTTTGCCTACCTCTTCGCTGCCCTGGCCATCGCCATACTTGTTACCCTAATTATCTCTTCAGCAGTCAAGGCCCGATGGGGCCAATCGCATCCAGAAGGGGAAGGAGAGGGGCTTGAAGCCTTGAAAGGGAGGACCTATCTCCAGGCCATCAAAAAGTGCTGGGGGCGGAAGAGATAAATGGTCGCGCTGGTTGAGAGGCTATTCTTCCTCATAAACGGGCTGGCAGGTAAGTGGGAAGCCCTCGACCGGTTTATGAAATTGGTGGTGGGGGAGCACTTTATCCCGGTGGCGATGGTAATGGTGCTCCTCGCCATGTGGTTTTTGGGAAAAGACGCCCAGGCCCGAGTGAGAAACCAGATAGCGGTGTGGACTGCCCTTATCGGCGTGGGTTTCGCCAACGCCGTTGTAGAGGTCTTCAACCGTTTCTTCGATCGCCTCCGTCCCTTCGAAGTTTATCCTGGCGCAGTCACGCTCCTTTTCTATCAGCCAACCGACCCCTCTTTCCCAGCAAATACGGCGGCAGTAGGCTTTGCCTTCGCTATGGGCGCCTGGTTCGGCAATCGCAAAGCAAGTGCTCTCCTCTTTCTCCTTGCTATCCTATGGTCCTTCGCTCGGGTCTACTGCGGGGTGCACTTCCCCCTGGACATATTAGGAGGCGCAGCCATCGGCATCCTGTCAAGCTTTGCTGCCTTTGGGTTTCTTCGCATCATTCGGCCCGTACCCACTTGGATTCTCAAGGGGCTGAGGAAGTTCTATCTAGCCTAGTTTTCGAACTAATTGCCTATCTTTAACGAGCCCTGCATAAGTGGTAAAATACCCCTGCTAACATTCCCCAAAAAGAGCGAAAAATGCAAAAGATTATCGAGGTGGAGCATCTCGTCAAGAAATTCGGCGACTTGGTTGCAGTGGACGATGTCAGCTTTGAGGTGAAAGAGGGGGAGATCTTCGGCTTCCTCGGTCCCAATGGAGCGGGGAAGACCACCACCATCAACATCCTTTGCACCCTGATGAGACCGACCTCGGGAAGAGCGAGCCTCAACGGATTCGATGTGGTGCGCCAGCCGAACGAGGTGCGACGCTGCGTTGGTATGGTGTTCCAGGACCCTAGCCTCGATATAAGGCTCAGCGCCCTGCAAAACCTTGAGTTTCACACCGGGGTCTACAACATTCCGCGGGCAGTGAGCCGAAAGCGCATTGATGAGGTGCTGGAGATGGTGGAGCTATGGGAGCGGCGCAACGATACAGTGCAGACATACTCCGGGGGGATGAGACGGAGGCTGGAAATCGGGCGTGGCCTGCTGCATTACCCCAAGGTGCTCTTCCTCGACGAGCCCACCCTTGGCCTCGACCCCCAGACCCGCTACCACATCTGGGATTATATACTCGAACTGCGGAAGCGGGAGAACATCACCATCTTCCTCACCACCCATTACATGGATGAGGCCGCGGTCGCCGACCGCATCGCCATTATTGACTACGGCAAGATAATCGCCTTGGATACCCCTGATGCCCTGAAGCAGATGGTCGGCGGTGACGTCATCACCCTCACTACGGACAACACAGAGGCGGCCATCGCCGAACTCAAGGAGAAGCATAACATCGAGGCCAAGGCGGACGGCGGGGGCATCCACTTCGAGGTACAGAATGGGGAGAAGTTCATCCCCACGCTGGTTAAGGAGTTCGAGAGCGGCCTTGAGGGCATCAGCATGCGCCGGCCTACCCTCGACGACGTGTTCCTGAAGCTAACTGGCCGCGAGATCCGAGAGGAAGCGGGGGGCGAGGTAGTCTTGAAAAAGGCATGGGCCATGCGCACGGCCAGGGGCGGAGGCGGTAGATTTCATTGAGCAACCTGCGTGGCGTATACATCATCTGGTACCGGGACGTGCTCCGCTTCTGGCGGGACCGCGCCAGGATGATAAGCAGCTTCGGCATGCCCGTCCTGTTTCTGGTGATCTTCGGTTCAGGCATCGCTTCCATCTTTAAGCAGGAGGGCTTCGACTACATCGCGTTCATGTACCCCGGCATCATCAGTATGGTGGTGTTGATGAGCGCCATCATGTCCGGCGTCACCGTGGTGTTCGACCGCGAGTTCGGCTTCCTCAAGGAGGTGCTGATTGCGCCAATAAGCCGTACCTCCGTGGCCGTCGGCAAGGCTCTGGGCGGTGCCACCATTTCCTCCCTTCAGGGATTATTAATGCTGGTGTTCATACCGTTCGCCAACGTCGATATCTCGGTCAGTAGAGGCTTCACGATGGTGGGATTGATGCTGGTCCTCGCCCTATCCCTAACTTCCTTGGGGCTTTTGCTCGCCTCCCGGATAAGGAGCATGGAGGCTTTCCAGGCGATAATGCAGCTTATGGTGTTCCCCCTGGTCTTCATCTCCCCGGTAATGTTCCCCGTCGAGACGCTGCCCGGATGGCTGGCCACGATAGTCAAGATAAACCCCGTCTCCTACGGGGTGGATGCCATACGCCAGGCGGTTATGGGGGTCGAGGCATCGGCACCCTTTGGCATCTACCTGTTCGACTACCGCATGCCCATCATCCTCGACATGGCGGTGGTGGCCTTCTTTGGCATCATCATGCTCTCGCTGGCGATACGTTCATTCCGTGTCCAGGAATAGTTTCGCTCTAAAAGCACGAAAACTTCTTATTTGCCCTGCACCAGGGAGAGGAACTCGGCACGGGTGGCCGCATTGGTGCGGAACAGCCCTCTGTTCGCTGATGTGATGATGTTCGACCCAGGCTTCTTCACCCCGCGTATGGTCATGCACATGTGCTCCGCCTCGATCACCACCGCCACCCCATCCGGGTCCAGTGCCTCCACGATCGTCTCCGCGATCTGGGTGGTCAGCCTTTCCTGAATCTGGGGGCGCTTCGCCAGGATCTCTACCACGCGGGCCAGCTTCGAGGCACCAACAACGCGCCCCTTGGGGATGTAGCCAATGTGAGCCATCCCGTAGAAGGGGAGAAAGTGATGCTCACACAGCGAGTAGAAGGGGATATCCTTAATGATCACCATCTCGTGGTGCCCCTCCTCAAAGCCGACGGCAAGCTCCTCTTTGGGGTCAACGCCGAGCCCCATGAAAAGCTCGGCATACATCTCGGCGATGCGCCTCGGAGTCCCTGATAAACCCTCCCGTCTCGGGTCTTCACCGATCGCTTCGATTATAGAGAGCACTGCCTTCTCAATCTTTCGCTCGTCGACCAATGTTGCTCCTTTCAGCGTTTCCCGTAGACCTTGCGGTCCAGGTGTCGGATGGTATCATTTGCCGGAAGGGTATAAAGCTCCGCCCCAAGGTAAAGGGCGGGGGAGACGCGCTCTAAATTGAGCATCTGCTCCCCCGTAAATAGCTCCTCCTCAAAGTGAGTAGCCACTATCTCGCCAACAACCCACACATGGTCGCCATAGGTTCTATGGTCCACCAGACGGCACTCGTAGCAGGCGTAGGCATCCTTCAAGACAGGCACCGATGTCTTCAGCGGCTTCTCCTTTGCGATCCCAAACCTCTGGAACTTGTCCCCCTCCCTTCCCGAGCTGCCGCCCACCGAAGCGATGAGCTCTGCCTGCTCCATAGGCATGAAGTTCACCCCAAACTCCTTAGCCTCCAGGATCAGCTCCAGGGTGAACCTCTTTGGAGCGATGGAAACCCCGAAGAGGGGAGGATTAACGGAAATGGAGGAGTGCCACGCTGCGGCCATGCAATTGTCCTTTCCCCCGACATGAGTGGTAACTATGGTAGCCACCCTTGGGTAATGGTGAGAGTATTTTCCTGCGCCCTCCATGCTTACTTTAGCCATAATAACCTCCTTTTAACCCAAGCCCAGGGCTCGCTCAATAGCGGCGATCTCGGCAGGAAGCGCAACAGGAGGCTGGGTGCATTCGATCGCCGTGTCAGGATCCTTCAGCCCAGCGCCGGTGATGATGGCGACCACTGTTTTGTCCTTCAGGCTAATACCCCCTCCAGCCACCTTCAACAGGCCAGCCACAGAGGCCGCAGACGCCGGCTCGCCAAAGATGCCCTCCTCCTCAGCAAGCAGGTGGTAGGCGGAGAGTATCTCCTCATCGGTGACCGAGTCGATGAGACCGCCGGATTCATCCCGGGCGGCAATCGCCTCATGCCAGCTTGCCGGATTGCCGATCCTGATTGCCGAGGCCACCGTCTCCGGGTGCTCAAAGACCCTCCCTTGAACAATAGGGGACGCCCCCTCGGCCTGAAATCCCATCATCCTGGGCCTTTTGGTGGACTGAGCTGCCTGGTGATACTCCCCAAATCCCTTCCAGTAGGCGGTGATGTTGCCGGCATTGCCCACCGGGATGAAGAGGTAGTCCGGGGCATCGCCCAAAGCATCGACGATCTCAAAGGCGGCGGTCTTCTGCCCCTCGATGCGATTTGGGTTAAGGGAGTTGACTAGGGTGATGGGGTGCTTCTCGGTGAGAGTGCGCACAATTTGTAAGGCCTGGTCAAAGTTGCCCTTGATGGCAATGATCCTCGCCCCGTAGATCAGGGCCTGAGCGAGCTTCCCCTGGGCAATGCCCCCTTGGGGGACAATGACAATGGTCTGCAGCCCGAATCTCGCCCCGAAGGCCGCTGCCGAGGCGCTGGTGTTGCCGGTGGAGGCGCAGATAATAGCCTTGCTCCCCTCCTCCACCGCCTTGGCCACGGCTACCACCATCCCGCGATCCTTGAACGAGCCGGTGGGGTTGCACCCCTCCAGCTTGAAGTAAAGCGCGCACCCCAGCTCCTTCTCGATTTTGCGAGACCGAAGCAAAGGCGTATCCCCCTCGCCCAGGGTGATGAT
>CAZOVW010000044.1:0-3585 GCA_964583545.1 uncultured Dehalococcoidales bacterium
TCCACAGGCTCCCCTTCCTTGGTCTTAAGCGCGCGCTGCGTCTCCATCTTTACATTCATCCGATTATCGGTCATCCGGGCAAGCAGCCTGTTTGCCTCCTCCTCGATCTCAGGGAGTGCCTCATCGATGAGCATAGCCTGGATCCCCTTCTTGCCAAAGGCCACGGCCAGCGCTTCGTATATCTTCTCTTCCTTAGAGACATTCTCCCGCTCGGCCATCTTCTCCCCTCTGCTCTGCTCCAGGGAGGCGCAACGCTCCAGCTTCTCCTGGACCGCTCCCATCATCTGGCGTCCATGCGCCTCCCGCCTCGTTAGCTCATTGAGGGTCTGCTGCGCACTGCTCAGACTGACTTCCAGCTCGGGGAGGATGGCAAGTTCCGCGTTAAGGGATTCTCGCCTCTGGGTATCGGCCTCGACGGCGGAGCGCCAGCGCCCCAGGGCCTCCTCGGCCTTCGCCAGGGCTTCCCTCTCCTTTGGCAGGGAGCTTTCCGCCTCAATGCGGTCTTTCTCAAGAGACTCCGCTCGTCGCTCCCACTGAGCCCGCCCCTCCCTTATCGTCCTCTCCAGTTCACTTATCTCCCGCGTCAAGGCATTTAACCCCGATTCTAAACCTCTTGCTTCACCCTCATTGGCGCGGAAGGCTTCAGCCTTCTCCTGCCCCTGAGCCTCGTAGTTTGCCATTATTCGCTCTCTCCCCTCTACCCCCAGTTCCGTACCGCATAAGGGGCAGTTTGCCTCCTCCTGGGACAGCATATCGAGCTTCCCTTTGAGCTCCTTCATCTCTTCCTTTAAACGGGCATTGGTGGAGGTGAGATGGTGGATTCGATTGGAGGCCGTTTGAGCCTCCCCCCTCTTTCCCCCCAGCTCCCCTTCCCGCTTGACCAGCTCATCGAGGTGGGCATGGGCTTTGGCGAGCTCCTCCTGGTAGCCTGCGAGCACTTTTTCGAATTTCTCCACTCGCTGGTGGTGTTCTCGAACCTGACCTTCAAAAGAGCTTATCGCTTCCCCCGCCTGTTTAATGCGACCCTCTATCTCCTCCCGTTGTTCTTTCTTTATATCGAGCGCGTTTTTTTGCTTTGCCAGTGCGTTGACCTTATCCTCCCATCCCCTCCGTTCCTTTTCCACTTCGGCGATTGCCTCCCCCACCTCACGGAGCTCAGTTTCGTACTCCCCTTTATGGGCCAGCTCATCGTCCATAATCCTGATGGCGCTCTCCAGGTCCTTTTCCCTTCGCTCCCTTTGCTTGGCGTAATCTTTCGCCAGTTTTTCCAGTTCATCGTAGCGGGACAGGCCCAGGATGTTGGCCAGGATTTGCTTGCGTTTATAAGGCTCCGCCTTGGTGAACTCATCAGCGCGACCCTGAAGCAGGAAGGCACTGTTGATGAAGGTGTCGTAGTCCATACGCAGGATTTCGATAATCTTCTGTTCCGTCTCCCGAATAGAGTTTCCGGCGATCGATTTGAATCCGCCGTCGGTGGCGATCTGAAGGTCGAGAAGGGGATGTCCCGGTCGGTTCGCCTTCGGTTTTGACCGCTTGCGAATCACTCGATAGCGGCCTTGGCCTTTTTGCAAAATAGCGAACTCAAACTCAACCTCCATCTCCATCCTTCCGAGGTGAATCAGCTCGTCATCGGTCTTCGCCCGCGCCTTTCCCCAGAGCGCCCAGGTCATCGCATCGAGGAGCGCCGACTTACCATTGCCGTTATCGCCACAAAGACAGGCCACATGAAGCCCTTCGAAGGAGAGCTCCCCCTCCCGATAGCACATGAAGTTTCTGAGCGCCAGTTTAACGGGGATCATGTTTTACCTCCTCTGTTTCGATAGATCCGAGTGCATTCATTGTTACACCGCGGAGCGCGTTGGTCAATATTCTCCCTGCCCTAAGCAACCCGAGATTCTTCGCTTCGCTCAGAATGACAGGGACGAAGGGCTCAGAATGACGAGGGCTACTAGGTTGCTAAGTGGCGCGATGGCCATTAAAATGGTGTTTAGTATGTTCGAGGTTTTATCGGAGAGGCTAGGGAGCGTTTTTAAGCGGCTGGGGAGCAAGGGCAGGCTCACCGAAAGGGATGTCGATGAGGCGCTCCGGGAGGTGAGGTTGGCGCTCCTGGAGGCTGATGTTAACTTTAAGGTGGTAAAGGAGTTCATCACCAAATTGCGGGAGCGCTCCCTGGGTAGCCAGGTGCTGGAGAGCCTGACCCCGGCGCAGCAGGTGATCAAAGTCGTTAATGAGGAGCTTACTGCCACTTTGGGGGGAGGCCCCAGCCACCTGGTGCCGGCCAGCCACCCGCCGACAATGGTGATGCTCGTCGGGCTCCAGGGCTCGGGGAAAACAACCACCGCAGCAAAGCTGGCGCTTCACCTGAAGAACTCAGGACAGCGCTCGCTGCTTGTTGCCGCTGACCTTCGCCGACCCGCTGCTATTGAGCAGCTCGTCACCCTGGGCAACGAGCTTGAGATCCCCGTTTATCGGGAGGATACCTCGGCAAAGCCTGTCTCCGTCTGCGTTCATGCCCTGAAGCGTGCCAAAGAACTGGCCGCTGCCTGGGTCATCGCCGACACTGGCGGGCGTCTCCATATCGATGAGGCCATGATGAAGGAAGCGGCGGAGATCAAGCGGGAGCTCAAGCCCGCTGAGGTGCTCCTGGTGGTGGATGCGATGACAGGCCAAGATGCGGTGCGCGCTGCCGAGGAGTTCCATGCTAAATTGGGGCTCAGTGGGCTAATCCTCACCAAGATGGATGGCGATGCCCGGGGTGGGGCAGCCCTCTCGATCAAAGCGGTCACCGGGGTGCCTGTTAAGTTTATCGGAACCGGTGAGAAGCTGGATGCCTTGGAAACCTTCTATCCTGACCGTTTGGCCTCGCGCATCCTGGGAATGGGTGATCTGCTTACCATGATCGAAAGGGCTGAGAAAACCTTTGATGAGGAGCGGGCAAAGAAACTGGAGAAAAAAGTGCGCCATGCTACCCTCGATCTGGAGGACTTTCTGGAGCAGCTCCGCGAGATGCAGCAGATGGGGCCGTTGAGCCAATTGGTGGAGATGATCCCTGGGCTCTCCGCTATCTCCCGCCGCGCCCCTGACGCAGTAGATGAGGGGAAATTAAAGAAGATCGAGGCAATTATCCTCTCCATGACCCCCCAGGAGCGGCGCAACCCAGATATTATCGATGGGCACAGAAGGCGTCGCATCGCCCGAGGCAGCGGAACCACGCCCCAGGAGGTCAATCAGCTCCTGAACCAGTATCGCCAGACCCAAAAGCTCGTGAAGCAGATGACGCGTGGGAGAGGCCTATGGCCGACGCTTCGCTGAAGGCTACTCTTTTACCAGCGTGATCGTCATCACGCTGTCCTCAATAGTGACATCCTTTAACGTCACAGGGAGTTCCTCCCATCGATCCTCCATCGCGCGCTCCAGGGCAGTCATCACGTTGTTGATCAGTGTCTTGGGGATAGGAATTCTACCGAGGTTGAGGCTCTCAATCGTTATGTCAGGCTTTCCATCTTCAACCCCTATTTTAGCCTGAATGGCCACCTGCACATCGATACCCATATCGACCTTCGCAAAAGCCCGCACCATCCCCTC
>CAZOVW010000044.1:3685-8989 GCA_964583545.1 uncultured Dehalococcoidales bacterium
TCAATTTATTCCAGGTAATCCTTGAGCTTCTTGGAGCGGCTGGGGTGGCGCAGCTTCCTTAGCGCCTTGGCCTCGATCTGACGAATGCGCTCTCTGGTGACCCCAAACTCGCGGCCTACCTCCTCCAGGGTGCGGCTCCGCCCATCCTCAAGCCCGAATCTCAGTTGCAGCACGCGGCGCTCCCGGGCATTGAGGGTGGAGAGCACATCGTCGATTTGCTCCTTAAGAAGCTGGTGAGAGGCTGCATCGGGGGGTGGTAAGGCGCTGCGATCCTCGATGAAGTCGCCGAGGTGGCTATCCTCCTCCTCACCGATAGGGGTCTCCAGGGATACTGGCTCCTGGGATACCTTGATGATCTCCCTCACCTTCTCCGGAGTGACCTCCATCCCCTTACCGATCTCCTCACTGGTGGGCTCTCGTCCATGCTCCTGAACCAGCCGGCGGCTAATGCGCAGCAGCTTATTGATAGTCTCCACCATATGAACCGGAATACGGATGGTTCGCGCTTGGTCTGCAATGGACCTGGTAATCGCCTGCCTGATCCACCAGGTAGCATATGTGCTGAATTTGTAGCCCTTTCGGTAATCGAACTTCTCCACCGCCCTGATCAGCCCGACATTGCCCTCCTGAATCAGGTCGAGGAGCGACATACCTCTGCCGATATACTTTTTGGCTACACTGACCACGAGGCGAAGGTTAGCCTCGGTAAGGTGCTTTTCCGCCTTGGCCGCCTCCTGGGCGATCATCTCCAGGTGCGCCTCAAACTCCTTTTCTTTAGAGTGGAGGGGAGTAAGGAAATCACGCTTAGCTAAGAGGGCGCTTACCTCGGTGATGGATTTGCCATCCATAGCCTCCAGGATGCCGGGCGACAGGAGGCTGCTATTCAGTGAGAGAATCACCATCGCGTGCCCCAAAGAGGCGGGATCTTCGTCCGCTCGCGTGGCGATGGTCGCGACCAATTGCTGGTCAGTTGCATTGTCAATGGCAGCACGAAACCTTGGGTCTGAGATCCTCTCTACAAGGCTCGCTTCGGGAGGCAGGTCAAGCTCCTCTTCCAGTAGAGCGATGAGCGAGGCGGACTGGCATAGCTGCTCCAACAGGGTGATCATGATGTCAGTGGCTGATGGTGGGGTGCCAAATCTGGCGAACCACTCACCCCTGATCTTCCTGATATGTCTATTCCGCTCCATCTTGCTTGCCAGGACCTTCTCATCATTAGCACTCAGCAGAGATACATTGCCAATCTCCCGGAGGTACATGCGCACCGGGTCATCGATGACTTCCTGCTCTTCCAGTTCCAGCGCTTTTTCCAGCTCAGGTTCAACCTCGTGCTCTGGCACCTCCTCTTCCGCAATTTCGCCAGCCTCATGCTCCGGCCAGGCAGCGTGGGACTTCACCTCCTCACTCACGATATCGCTGCCCGAGAAAGCGGCATAAAGATCCGCCAGCGACTCTAACGCGTGTTCATGCCCGGTGTCGGAGGCACCCTCGGAATGCTCCGCGTCCCGCTTCGGTTTCAGCAGCTTATCTAGCTCTTCGTTCTCTCCCGAGGTCATTGCCGTACTCCTTTTCGTTCTCTCCTCGCTTTTTCAAACAGGTCTTTTAGCTGGGTCGTTGGCTCTAAAGCCTTTTGAAGTAGCGTTTCCACCTGCTCTTTTATTACGTTTTTATCGCCCTCTGACTCCGCCTCTGAAAGGAGCATCTCCTCCAGCGCTTTGAGCCTCCTCAGCCTTTGCTCCCCCAGGCGGCGGGTGCAATCGGCGAGGGCGGTCTCCAGCTCCCGCTCGCTTGCCGGGGGCAACACCCTGCTCATCAAGGTGTTGAGATGCTCATGGAGGCTGACATCGAGGCTCTGGCGAAGTATCTCCGCATCGGGGGTATTTCGCCAGGCGAGGAAGAGCTCGCGAGTTTCTGTTCCTTCGAAATAGTCGGGTGAAAGCGCCACGCCCCGATGCCGCAGACCCGGGTGCTGCAGCAAAAGCGCGAGGCAGTATTCCTCCAATGGGTGGCTGGGGGTTTGGGCGGTGGGGAGCGATACCACCCTTTTTGTCCTTTCCCTAGCGGTAGGTCTAAGCCGGGCTGCCTTACCTGCCAGGGTTTTTTCGTCCACCCCTACCAGCTGGCTGAGCCTCTTCAAATAAAGCTCCCGCTCTACACTGTCCGCGATTTCAGAAATAAGGGGCAGGAGTTGCGCCACCGCAGCCGATTTTCCGCCCTCGTTGCTCAGGTCCAGTCTTGAGGTGACTGCCTTAAAGAAGTAGTCCATCAGGGGTGAGGCCTCGTCAATTAGCCTGTGCCACTCCTCAGGGCGCTCCCTGATCACCTCGTCGGGGTCCTTTCCCTCGGGGAGGAGGATGACCTTTAGGTTTCCTTGCAGTTTGGTAGTTCCCCCAAGCCAGTCTGGCATAGCGGTGATCCGCTCGCTGAAGGCCTGCCTGGCAACCTCCAGCCCACGAAGTGTCGCCTGATCGCCGGCGGCGTCGGCATCCAGCGCCAGGGCGACATTTCTAGTTAGCCGCTTGATGAGGCCAACCTGTCTCTGGGTAAGGGATGTGCCCATGGAGGCTACTACATTAGCCATACCATACTGATGGGCGGCAAGCACATCCATATAGCCTTCCACGATGATAGCCTGGCTCTGCTCCCTGATCGCCCCCTTCGCTCGGTCTATCCCATAAAGGAGGCCACTCTTGTCGAAGATCGCTGTCTGGGGGGAGTTAAGATATTTGGGGGTAGTGCCATCGAGGGCGCGGGCGCCAAAACCAACCACCCTTCCCCCCTCATTCCTGATGGGAATCATCAGGCGATTTCGAAACAGGTCGCGGAACCCTCCACCCTCCTTTGCGATGACCAGGCCTGCGCTCAGCAACTCATCCCCCTTATAGCCCCTACCCTCGAGGTGCTGGTATAGCGCGTCCCAGCTATCGGGGCTGAAGCCGAGCTGGAAGCTATCGATCGTCTCTTTAGAGATGCCCCGCTCGCTAAGATGGCGTCTCGCGATCTCAGCGGCTTTGGCATTGAGAAGCAGATGATGGTAATACTGGGCAGCAGCCTCGTTTATCAGGTATAGCCTTTCCGCCTCCTTATCCTCAGCCCTCTCTTTTTGCTTTGAGACCAGGGTTACCCCGGCCCGCTCAGCAAGGATTCGCAGCGCTGCGCCGAAGTCGATGCCCTCCTTTTTCATCACAAAGGAAAATATGTCGCCGCCTGTGCCGCAACTGCCAAAGCAGTGCCAGTTCCCCCGCTCCGGGAAGACAAAGAAGGAGGGGGTCTTCTCGGTGTGAAAGGGGCATAGCGCCTTAAAATTACGCCCCGACTTCTGGAGGGTAGCATAATCCGAGACGACATCCACGATGTCCAATCTCTCTTTTATCTCATCAATCACGCTCATTTTCTGTCCCAGCTTTAAACGTTTTGAATCTCCTCCGCCAACCTCTGGGCGTAATTATCGGTCATCCCGGCGATATAGTCCACCACCCGGCGCTCCGCGCTCTCGTCGCGGAGCTTGTATTCTTTGGGCAACGCTTCATCGTGCTCGATAAAGTGCTGGTAGAGGAGACGAACCACCTCCCTGGCTCGCTCCGCCTCACCCTTAGCTATATTATACACCTTTTCGAAGAGGAACTGGCGAAGGATGTTTGCTGACTCCCGGATCTCGGGACTCATGCCGATGCGCGGTTTTTCGTCCACCCCTCCTGCCCCGGTAGCAGCCCAGGAGAAGTTGATGACATCTGAGACCAGGGTGTTGATCCTCTCGGAATGGAAGCGCCCTAGGAGAGCGGTGGGCTTAGGCAAGTCCTCTTCAGCGATAATGCCTGCCCTCACCGCATCGCCGATGTCATGATTGATGTAGGCGATGATATCCGCAATCTTACAGACCTGACCCTCAAGCGTATCCACTGCTCCCCATTCCTCGCCCAGAATGTCTGCCCCGGTCTTGGCGTGTTTCAGGATGCCCTCCCTCACCTCCCATGTCAGGTTGAGCCCCTGACCATCCTTCTCCAGGAGGTCCACCACCCTGAGGCTTTGCTCGTTATGCCTGAACCCCTCGGGGTAAAGATTATTTAGCACCTCTTCGCCCACATGGCCGAATGGGGTGTGGCCCAGGTCGTGACCAAGGGCGATGGCCTCAGCAAGGTCCTCGTTCAGGTTCAGGGCGCGCGCGATGGAGCGGGCGATCTGAGATACCTCCAGGGTATGGGTGAGCCTGGTCACATAGTGATCGCCCAGGGGGGCGATAAAGACCTGCGTCTTATGCTTCAGGCGGCGGAACGCCTTGCAATGGATGATGCGGTCGCGGTCGCGCTGAAACTCCGTCCGCATGGGACAGGGCTCCTCATCGCGCTGCCTGCCCCGAGACAGCCGGCTCTTTGCGGCATAAGGGGAAAGCTGCTCCTCCCTTTCTTCAAGCCGTTGGCGTATACCGTGGTGCATCATGCGGATAGATGGGGGAACTTCCATTATTGCCCTTCTATACTCCCGCCCGTCTTGCGCTGAGAAAATCCTCGAGCGTTAGGTCGTCAAAGCAAACACCGTCAGTTTCCGAGGGGAGTTTACCTGTCGGACAGAGGCTAAAACACTCTCGACAACTCGCGCATACTGTGGAAGCGATCTCGGGGAAGAACACCACCCGACGCTTAATGCCCCGCCCCACAAATCCTATAGCGTTTGCCCTCCTAATCTCGGCGCAGTAGCGCACACACTGGCCACAAAGGATACAATCGGTCTTTTCTGCTTTGAACCTGGATTTTGATACGCCATACTGGCGTGCCAGGTCTTGTATTGTTTTCACCGGGGCAGAGGCCAGCATTAGCTCCAGGAGCATCTGGCGAATCTTAAGGACTTGGGGGGTGTCTGTCTTTACTACCAGGCCATCCTCCGCAGGATAAACACAGGCAGTCACCAGCCTCGTTCTTTTATTCCGCGATATTTCCACGGTGCAGAGCCGACAGGCACCGTAAGGGGCCAGTTTCTCATTGTAGCAAAGTGTGGGGATGTAGATGCCGGCATCGCGGGCTGCTTCGAGGATGGTCATCCCGTCTTTTGCCTTGACCTCTCGATCATTGACGATTAAAGTGACTTTTTCGCCCTTCTTCATTGCTGCGCCCCTTTGCTGCGCACCACCTCTGTCTCTGGAGGAGGCGCTGTGGGAACTGGCTCACCGGAGAGCCTTACTACCGCAGCGAAGCGTGATGGACAGACCTCGAGGCAGGTCCCACATTTGGTGCACTTATCCTGGTCAATAACATGAACGATGTTCTTACCACCCGTGATCGCCTCCACCGGACATTCTCTGAGACAGAT
>CAZOVW010000045.1:0-8772 GCA_964583545.1 uncultured Dehalococcoidales bacterium
TATTGACAATGGTAACGAAAGGTGATAACTTTACTTAGTTAAAATTGTATTGTATTATATGTATTACACAATTGCATTAGTTCGAAAAAAGGCCCGAGTGGCGCAATGGTAGCGCAACCGACTTGTAATCGGTAGGGTAGCGGTTCGAATCCGCTCTCGGGCTGGATAAAGCGTGGCGAGCGGGCCCTTCGCTAACATGGAGCGTGAAGCTCGAAAAAACGGGTCCCCAGAAAAATCTTTGATTTTTCTGGGTATAAAGGGCGGGGTGGGTGAGTGGCTAAAACCAGCAGACTGTAAATCTGCCGCCCGAAGGGCTTCGTAGGTTCGAATCCTACCCCCGCCACAAAAAAGAGGGTAATGATGGTGTATTTGGAAGATGTTGAGGGTCTCCTTAATGAGGCGATAAAGGAACTGGAAAGGGGTAAAAGCCTATATTGAGGATGTAAAGGGATTAAGCACAAAAAGGCCCACATAGCTCAGTGGTAGAGCACCTTCTTGGTAAGAAGGGGGTCGCCAGTTCAACTCTGGCTGTGGGCTTAAGTGAGGAGGGAAAATGGCAAAGAAAGCATTTGAGAGAACAAAGCCCCATGTTAATGTGGGGACCATCGGGCACGTGGACCACGGCAAGACCACGCTGACCTCGGCGATGACCAAGATACTGTCTCAGGTGGGTCCCACCCAGTATCGCCCCTTCGACTCCATCGATAATGCCCCTGAAGAGAAGGCCAGGGGGCTGACCATCGCCATTTCTCATATCGAGTATGAGACGGAGAAGCGCCACTATGCGCACGTTGATTGCCCCGGCCATGCTGACTATATCAAGAACATGATCACCGGGGCAGCGCAGATGGATGGTGCCATTCTGGTGATCGCAGCCGATGATGGGGTGATGCCTCAGACCAGGGAGCACCTCCTGCTGGCGCGTCAGGTAGAGGTGCCCTTTATCGTGGGCTGCCTGAACAAGGTGGACCTGGTGGATGACGAGGAGCTACTGGAGGTGACCGAGCTTGAGTTACGGGAGGAGTTGTTCCCCAAATACGGCTTCCCAGGCAAGGAGATCCCGATAGTAAGGGTGAGCGCCCTCAAGGCCGGAGAGTGTGGCTGTGGCAAGCGGGAGTGTCAGTGGTGCGGCCCCGTATGGAAGCTATTGGATGCCGTAGATGACTACATCCCAACCCCGGTGCGCGACAAGGCCAAGCCCTTCCTGATGCCCGTCGAGGACGTCTTCAGCATTAAGGGGCGAGGGACGGTGGCCACGGGCCGTGTGGAGCGTGGCGTGGTCAAGCCCGGAGATGAGGTGGACCTCGTGGGCCTAAAAGAGACGAAGAGGACTGTGATCACCAGCGTGGAGATGTTCCACAAAACCCTGAGTGATGGGGAGCCCGGGGATGCCGTCGGTTGCTTGCTACGGGGGCTAGACAGGGATGAGGTGCTGCGGGGTATGGTACTGGCAGCCAAAGGGTCGATTAAGCCACACACCGAGGCCGAGGCTGCGGTGTATGTCCTCACCAAGGAGGAGGGAGGCAGGCATACCCCCTTCTTCAGCGGCTATAAGCCACAGTTCTACATCAGAACCACCGATGTCACCGGGAGCATCCAGTTGCCCGAGGGAGTGGAGATGGTGATGCCCGGCGATAACATAAGGATGAAGGTGAAGTTCGTCGAGCCCGTGGCTCTAGAGGAGGGGCTGAGGTTTGCCATCAGGGAGGGTGGCAGGACCGTAGGGGCTGGCGTGATCAGCAAGACCCTGGATTAGGGGGATGTCGATTGGCGAAGAAGGGGAGTTCCAGGATTATCATTCATCTCGCCTGCACCGAGTGCAAGGAGCGAACATATACCACCACCAAGAATAGAAAGAACGACCCGGAGCGGCTGGAGCTCAGGAAGTATTGCCCTCGGTGTCGCACCCACAGGCTCTATCGAGAGGTCCGGTAATGATGAGGAGGCAGGCCGCGGCAGGAAGGCCGGTCATTTCCCGGGTTCGCAGCTATATCGGCGAGGTCATCTCCGAGCTCAAGAAGGTGGTCTGGCCTACCAGAGAGGAAGCAAGGCGGCTCACCATAATGGTGATCATCATCGCCGGTGCCATAGGGCTTTTTCTCGGGGTCGTCGATTACGGTTTCACTCATCTTGTTGAGTGGATAGTCGGTTTAGGAGGATAGTGTTTAGTATTTCGGATTTAGGGTTTAGAATTTCATCAACCTTACAGTTCCTTCAAAGGAGAGGGTCGTTCATGGTTCGACAGGCTCACCATGAACGGATTTATTCCCGTTCGCCCTGAGCTTGTCGAAGGGCCTGTCCTGAGTTATTCTGAGCGGTCTCTGGAGAGACCTCCTACAAGTTTGGCTGAAGGGGAGAGATGGCAGAGGATGAGCGGAGATGGTATGTAATTCATACCTACTCCGGATACGAGCACCGGGTTCAGACCAACCTGGAGCAACGCATTAGGTCTATGGATGCCCATGACAAGATCTTTCAGGTGGTCATCCCCACCGAGAATGAGATCGAGATCAAGGATGGGCAAAAAAGAACCGTAGCTAAAAAGGTCTTCCCCGGCTACATCCTCGTGGAGATGAAGATGGACGACGAGAGCTGGGATGTGGTGCGCAATACTCCGGGGGTCACTGGCTTTGTGGGCGCCGGTGCCAAGCCCGTCTCCCTGGACGAGGGAGAGGTCAACACCATCTTCAACCAGATGAGGGCGGAGACGCCGCGCATCAAGGTTGGCTTCCGCAAAGGGGAGAGCGTGCGGGTGGTCGATGGCCCCTTTATCGATTTTATCGGGGTGGTCGATGAAATCAATACGGAGAAGGGCAAGGTAAGGGTGCTCGTCTCCTTCTTCGGGCGGGAGACGCCGGTAGAGCTCGATTTCCTTCAGGTGGAGCGGCTTTAAAAATTTCGTTGAGGGATAGGATTGGCCAAGAAGATCAAGACGGTGATAAAACTCCAGCTCCCCGCGGGGCAGGCAAGCCCGGCCCCTCCGGTGGGTCCAATTCTGGGGCAGTATGGCTGTAACATAATGGCCTTCTGCAAGGAGTATAACGAGCGCACCGCCTCACAGGCAGGCTCCGTTGTCCCTGCGGAGATCACAATATATGAGGATCGCTCTTTTGCCTTTGTTCTTAAGACCCCGCCCGTCGCCGATCTGTTGCGGCGAGCGCTCAATGTGGAGAAGGGGAGCAGCATGCCGAATATGCAAAAAATTGGCACGCTCCCCAGGGAGAAGCTCCGCGAGATCGCCACGCTTAAGATGAGGGACCTCAACGCCGCTAACATGGAGGGGGCGATGCGGATGATCGAGGGCACGGCAAGAAGCATGGGGATCGAGGTGGAATAATGGCCAAACATGGCAAGCGGTATGAGGAGGCTGCCCACCTGGTGGAGCGCACCAGGGAGTATGACCCCCAAGAGGCCATCGCCCTGGCAAAGCAGGCAGCCTATGCCAAATTCGATGAAACGGTGGAGCTTCACCTCCATATGGGTCTCGATCCCCGCTATGCCGACCAGCAGGTGAGGGGGGTTGCCAGCCTCCCTCATGGGCTGGGCAAGAAGGTTATCTTGCTCGTGTTCACCCAGGGGGAGGGGGTGAGGATCGCCGAGGAGGCGGGGGCGGAACATGTGGGCTGCGATGATCTGGCGAAGCGGATCGAGGAGGGGTGGCTCGACTTCGATGTCGCCATTGCCACACCCGATGTCATGGGCAAGGTCTCCAAGCTGGGCAAGGTCCTCGGGCGGCGGGGGCTGATGCCCAATCCGAAATCGGGAACCATCGTGCCCCCCCAGGACCTGCCCCGGGCGATCAGCGATGCCCGAAAGGGGCGAGTCGATTTTAGGATGGATAAGACGGCGGTCATCCACCTCCCTGTGGGCAAGCTGAGCTTCGATAACGATAAGCTGCTGGAGAACCTGGCAGCCCTGATCGAGACCGTGATGAGAGCTAAGCCCAGCGGCGCTAAGGGTCAGTATGTAAGGAGCGCCACGCTGAGTACATCGATGGGGCCGGGGATCAAGCTCGACCTGAAGCCAACCCTGGAGCTACATGCTCCATAAAATATCTATTTCACTTTTTACAAAAAAGAGTCGTGCCGAAGTGCCATAGACAGCGGGTGCCTGTTAGGGCTTAATATTTGCCCGCCGAGGCCAAACTGAGAGTCCCTGGGTCTATGGCGCAGGGATTTTTTATTTAAATGGAATGGTAAAAAGGGGAGCCCCAAGGGGCCCCAAGTTGTAGGAGGCGTCTCATGACGCCGATATTAGAGTTCGGTCTCTGGAGAGACCTCCTACAAGCGGGGTAGGAAAAGAGGTGAGGTATGCGTCTGGAGGAGAAGAAGCAGGCAGTTAGCGAGCTTGCCCATAAGCTGGAGCGCTCTACCATCGTTATCACCACGAACTATCGTGGGCTCTCGGTGGCTGAGATGACCGAGTTGCGCCGTAGATTACGCCAGGAGGAGATCGAATACCGGGTGATTAAGAATACCCTGGCCCGTTTTGCTGCCGAGCAAGCAGGTAAAGAAGGGCTTACCAGCATTATCGAGGGCCCCACTGCGATCGCCTTCGGCTATGGCGATGTCGTCGCGCCTCCCAAGGCCTTGATCGATTACATCCGCTCCGCTAAAAGCGAGCTCAGGATTTTTGGTGGACTGATGGGGCAGCGGGTGCTCAGCGCCGCTGAGGTAGCAACACTGGCTACCCTGCCCCCGAAGGAGGTGTTGATCGCCAAGCTCTTGAGCGTGATGCAGGGAAGCATCTTTGCCTTGGTCCGTGTGCTTAATGCAAACATAGCCGGCCTTTTAGGCCTGCTGGTTGCGCGAAGGAAACAATTGGAAGGAGGATAAAATGGCTGAGGAGCAAGTGCAGAAGAAAGGGGAGACGAAAAAGCGGAAGGTCACCAAAGAGGCCGCCCCCGCTGCTAAGGAAGGGAGGACGATGACCAAAGATGAGCTCATCACGGCCATCAAGAACATGACCGTGCTTGAGCTCAGCGAGCTGGTCAAGACACTGGAGGCAGAGTTCGGCGTCAGCGCTGCCGCGCCCGTGGCGGTAGCGGCACCCGCTGCTGCCCTCGCAGAGGCCGCTCCCGCTGAGGAGGAGAAGGCAGAATTCACGGTGGTGCTCAAAGCTGTCGGCGCCAACAAGATCAATGTGATCAAGACGGTGCGCGAGGTAACCGGCCTCGGGCTCAAAGAATCCAAGGACCTGGTGGAAGCAGCTCCCACAACGGTGAAGGAGGGAATTACTAAAGAGGAGGTCGCCACGCTAAAGGAGAAACTGGAAAGCGCAGGGGCCACCGTTGAGGTCAAATAGCTTTTAGAGGAGGAGACGGCAATGACGGTAAAGATTATTATGGAACGGACGGTAAAGCCGGACCAGCAAGAAGAGTTGCGATTGCTATTGAGGCAACTGAGAGCTAGCGCGATTCATCGGCCGGGCTATATAACTGGAGAAACGCTGACCTCCGTCGACAAGCCGGGGAAGCATATCGTTATCAGCACATGGAACAGTCTGCCACAGTGGAAGGCCTGGGAGAATCACCCAGACCGCCTGGAGATTTTGGCCAAGATCGAACCCCTGTTAACCACTCCATCTAAAGTGGCTGTTTTCATGGAACCATGGGCCTCGCTGCCTGAGGGTATCTGAGGGGGACTTAAATCGCTTTCAGGAGAGGGGTATGAGCAATGACGGTAAAGATTATTATGGAACGCACAGTGAGGCCAGACCAGCAGGGTGAGTTGCTGTTGCTATTGAGGCAACTGAGAATGAGAGCGATTAATCAGCCGGGCTATATAACGGGAGAAACGCTGATTTCTATAGACAAGCCGGGGACGCAAATCGTTGTTAGCACATGGAACAGTCTGCCGGATTGGAAGGCCTGGGAGAATCACCCCGACCGCCTGGAGATTGCGAACAAGATCGAAGCTCTATTAACCGCTCCAACTAAAGTGGCGGTTTGCGAGGATGTCTGAAGTAGGTCTGAGGTGCTCAGCCGTGGTGGAATATCATCTTAGGATCAGTGAGCTACCTGCCGGCGAGCGGCCCCGGGAGCGGCTCAAGGAAAGCGGTCCTGCCTCACTCTCAAACAGCGAGCTCCTGGCGATTATCCTGCGTACCGGCACCGCTTCAGAGAATGTGCTCGGGCTAGCGACCAGGGTGCTCACAAGATTTGGCGGCCTCGTCGGTCTCGCCCGGGCGAGCTTTGGCGAGCTTTGTACCGAGCGGGGTGTGGGTCAGGCCAAGGCCGCTCAGCTCAAGGCTGCCCTGGAGCTGGGGCGGAGGCTGACTGCCACCCAGCCCGAAGAAAGAGCGGTTGTCCGCTCCCCACAAGATGTGGCTAACCTTCTCATGGCGGAGATGGGTTTTCTCGACCAGGAGGAACTCAGGGTGGTGCTCTTAACCTCCAAGAATCAGGTAATCTCCATATCCGAGGTCTATAAGGGGAATGTGAATACCTCGCTCATTCGCCCCAGCGAGCTCTTTCGTGAGGCGGTGCGGGAAAACTGCCCGGCGGTCATCGTGGTGCACAACCACCCATCCGGGGATCCCGAGCCCAGCCCCGAGGACATCGCCGTCACCGAGCAGATTATCGCCGCAGGGAGGGTGCTCAATATCGAGGTGCTGGACCACATGATCATCGGCAGGCAGCGATACGTGAGCCTCAAGGAGCAGGGGGTACACTTTTAAATTATTAGTCGCTTCTCCACGTACGAAAAAGAGAAGCGACTAAAATAATCGTGAGCTATAGAGGCTCAAGATTTATCCGACTTTGTATAGCTCCCTGCCATAAACTCCTCGAAAGATAAGTAGTCGCCGGGGAGGTAGGTCTCGCTCCGGGCATATCTGGTGGGGCTATATTCCTCAAGCTTCAGGGCAGCCCTCTTGGCATCGATATGAGCCAGCGCCTCGCCCACCGCCTTTTCCGGGTCGGGCTCAAAGTAATAGGCTGCGCCTACCTTCTCCTTCCAACCCTCGGTAATTATCCTGGTAACCTCTTCACTGCCGGCAACAGGAGAGCCCACGCCCATCCAGGTGGTAACGCCTGAGGCCACAAAATAGGCTCCAATAGAAAGGGCTTTCTCACTCATCCACTCCGGGGCGAAACCTGCTACCGGGAGGTCGCTGATGTCCTCGCCAAGCCCGCCTTCCGTGGCACACTGGGTGAGCACGGTAAGGATCCTCGAGTTATCGACACAGGAGCCCATATGAAGCACCGGCGGGATGCCGATCACCTGGCAGACCTCCCTGAGCCCAGTCCCAGCATAATCCATCACCTCCGGGGTGAGCAGGCCCTGCTTGGCGCAGGCGATGGCATTACAGCCCGTGGTCACCACCAGCACATCGTTTTTGATCAGCTCCTTCACGACATAAAGATGGGGGTCGTCCTGGGTCACCCTGGGGTTATTGCAGCCCACCACGCCGGCGGCGCCGCGAATCCTCCCCTGCATAATAGCGTCGTTCAGGGGGCGGAAGGACTCCCGATAGACCCCTCCTTGCATGTAGGCGATATACTCATGGGAGAAACCGGCGACCAAGTGGTCGACATAATCAGGGATGAGAACCTTCCCTTTGTCCCGGTTGGGGAAGTTATCTATAGCGACTCTTATGATCTGCTTCGCGATTTCCAGGGCGTTATGCTCATCGAACTCAATGCGCATCGCACTGGTGATATGGGCCTTCGGTGAGGTGGTGATGATCTTAGTGTGGAAGCGCTCGGCGACCGCCTGAATCCCCTGCATGATACACTGGATGTCCACGACCATGGCGTCTATCGCACCGGTAAGGATGGCCAGCTCCTGGGAAAGGAAATTGCCTACCACCGGGATCCCCTGGCGCATCAGGATCTCGTTGGCGGTGCAGCAGATGCCTGTCAGGTTTATCCCCCTGGCCCCCTTGGACTTAGCGTATTCAATGAGCTCCGGGTCGCTGGCGGCAACCACAATCATCTCGGAGAGGGTGGGCTCGTGACCGTGCACCACCACGTTTACCTCATCCTCCCTCAGGGTACCGAAGTTGCTCCTGGCAGCCACCGGCCCCGGGGTGCCGAAGAGGATGTCGCTGATGTCGGTGGAGAGCATCGAGCCACCCCAGCCATCGCCGAGGGCGGTTCTCATGGCATGGTCAAGGATATGCTCCGCCTCCTGGTCATTGCCCATATGGGTGCGATGGAGGGTCTCCACGATCTCCCGGTCGATGCCCCTGGGGGTGATACCCAACTTTTTCCAGATCTGCTGGCGCTTTTGCGGGGCACGCCTGACATAGAGAATCTCCCCCTCCTGGCGACCGAACTCGGCAAGCGCCTTTCGGCCCACATCGATGGCGAGTTCCTCCTTGGAGCGCCCCTCCGTTTCCACATTCAAATGTTTCGCAACATTCCGCAGCTTCTTCTCGTCCTTTACCTGGTAGTCCGGGGCCTTACCCTCGGCGGCGACGATCAGGGTGTGAGCCATGTCGCGACCGTGGTCGGAGTGGGCGGCGGCGCCGCTGGCAATCTCTCGAGCCAGGTTCCTTGCCGCCACGGTCTCAATGGTCGCCCCGCAAACCCCCACCGTGGTCTTACCGGTAAGGCGGCAGGGCCCCATAAAGCAAATCTTACAGCAACTTCCCTCATGCCCGATGGGGCAGGGCTTGGTGGTCTCCGCCCGGTCGAAGGCGGTAGAGATACCCTCAGCCTCCGCCTTCTCCATGATCTCGATTACTGCGGGGTCGATGGTCTTCTTCTTATCTTTCTTCTCTGCTGTCATTTTCCTTCCTCTCCGGGTTTCGTGTTAAATTTCACGA
>CAZOVW010000046.1:0-8661 GCA_964583545.1 uncultured Dehalococcoidales bacterium
AGCACCATAAGCCCCTCCTCCTTCGGAGTCACCGACGCCTTCAGGATATTGAGCACCAGGCTGTAGTCCTTGACCAGCCTATAGATTATCGGCTGCTCCACAAGGCGAGGCGGGAAATGTAACACTACCCTCTTAGAGATAGCCATCATCACCGCCGTCTGCCAGCAAAGCATGTCTTATTTGGTCGAGGGCTGCTTCTACCTTTTCTCGCATATTCTACCTCCTCTTTTTAGCTTCGCTTAATTGCTTGGATGCAACACGCACATATTGTGACAATCCGGTCAATGCAAGGCAGAGTGACTTCCTTATAATCTTCTGGTCGTTTACATTCTGGGCAGGCTCCACAGACTTGGCACATCGGCACTGGCATCCTAACTACCTCCTTTCTATTTATTCTCCTACTTTCCTCCTTGTGGATGCAATGCAAAGGATTTTTTAACTTTTGATCCTCCAACCGTGAGAGTATATGTTGAACCTTTGTGAACCGGCAAATCCTATGAGCGTTATTCCATATTCATTGGCTTCTTTTACAGCTAAGTCCGAGGGCGCAGCGATGCTTATAACTATCGGTATTCCGCAAAAAATTGCCTTTTTTATTGTGGAAGCCGTTTGTCTGCAAGAGGTAACCAAGAAGCTACCCGATAAATTGATTCCGTCTCTAGTTGCTAGCCCAATGGCTTTGTCTATTGCGCAATGTCGGCTTATGTCCTCTACAAAAATCTCTTTATCCCCACAAATCCCAACGACATGCGTACATCCAGTTTTCTTATATAGGAAGCTCTTTTCATTAAGCATTTCTACCGAATTAAAAACTTCTTTGCTGGTTAAATTTTTATTGTATTCACACTTTTGAGGAGTGTTTATCGATCCTTCGGAAATGGCTACCTCAAATTCATTATCGGCAATTTTCCTGATATTGGAGAAGGCGGAGTCTATACCCCGTGATTTTAAATTACCAACTATCATCTCTTCTAAGTTGGTTGGAATGCAGTGGAATTTATGAATTTTTCGATCGTATTTAACAACTACTTCTTCTTCATGAATAATCTCGTCCGCCTTTTCCACTTCGCTATCCCTAGAAACCTCAAGAATTTCTATCTTACTACTTATTATCTTATTTCTGATAGACATTTCACTTCCTTCCCCCATTCATTTTCCTTGAGCCTCCTCTATGGGGCGCTCCTTGAGCGGTTTGAAGGTGATCCCTGCCTCCACACCAGGAAGCGGCGCCACCGGCTCGGTGAGCAGGAATTCCCCTTTTGTGATCCAATCCTTGAGCGTATTGGCAATCTCCACTGCCCTCGGGTAGCTTGAGAGCGACGCGGTGGGCACCTCCTTCCCCAGAACTAATATCCTGCCGCTCTTTAGCTCGCCATAGCTTGCCTCCCCCAGGATGTCAGGGCTCCGCTGCGGATAAGCCTCACCGTAGTCTACAATAGGGGCGAAGATCTCCTCGTCTTTTACCGCAGTGTAGCGCATGATCTCCTCGGAGAGGATGGGAATGGGGACGCCGATGCCCACGGTAATGGTGCAGCCGTAGCCAAGCATGCTAGTTCCCACTAGCCAACGGGGGCTCATCTGCTTCAGGTCGCCGATCACTGCCAGCGTTCCCGCCCCCCTCCTGGGCACCCCGCTTGGGGAGCGCACCACATCGGGGTTATGCTGGGTGCCATGCCAGGCGACATAGCCAATGCCACCCCCCAGGAAGATCCTCGTCCCGATGCCAATGGTCTTATAGTAGGGGTCGTTGAGCAACGGGGAGAGCTGCCCCGCCGAGCAGTAGTTGGCATTACCCAGGTCTGGCTTGAGCTCCCCCATATAGGTATAGATGGTCTTGTCTGAAAGGTTCACCGCCACATTATAGTTCTGGTAGGCGTTCCTCATGTTAAAGAGCACTGCCTCATTGAGGTCTTTTATATTGATCCAGGTTTCCAGTCTTCTCCTTGGGTAGCAATCTGTGCCATAGGCGGAGACCACCAGCCTCACATCCTTTCCGGCCAGCAGCTCCTCGATGACATGCCCGCCACCATAATTGAAGGGGCCAGGATGAACCCTATTTCTAGGGTCATCATCGGGGATAGCAGTAGCGCCCAGAAAGATGTCCACCGCGGCAATCCCGGTATAGACGGGAACGTCGTTGAGGTAGGCCCTCCCGCCACCAACCTTTATCCTTGGCTTAGAGTGCCCCAGGTTGAAGTAAGCGCCCGAGGAACACATGGGACCAAAGGTGCCCGTGGTCACCACATCCACCTCCCGGGCTGCCCTCTCCACACCCTTCTTCGCCACCAGGCCGATGACCTCCTCGGCAGTCACCACTACCGCCTGGCCCTTGCGAATCCTTTCATTGATCTCTGCGATGGTTTTTGCCAATTCTTCCTCCTTAAACTATCCATGAGCCATGCTTTGATCATCGCCTCGCTTCTCTGAAGTTTGGTCATCCTTCTGGAGCGATTCCTCAAGCTGCCGCAAGCGCTCCGCCAGTCCGGCCTGCTGGTCAAGGATAAGCCTGAGCGCCTCATTAACGGGGTCAGGTAATCTACCATGCTCCAGAACCTCCGCCGGCCCTCCTTCCACCACCGCACGCCCGGGAACCCCCACTACGGTCGCTCCAGGAGGCACGGACTGCACCACCACCGAGCCTGCGCCAATCCTCGCCCCATCCCCAATGGTAATGGCGCCCAATAATGTTGCCCCCGCTCCAATAACCACGCTGTTACCGATGGTGGGGTGGCGCTTCCGCTTCTCATGGGTGGTCCCGCCAAGTACCACCCCCTGATATAGCAGCACATCGTCGCCGATCTCCGAGGTCTCCCCAATGACTACACCCATGCCATGGTCGATGAAGAACCTCCTGCCAATGGTGGCTCCGGGGTGAATCTCGATCCCGGTAAAGCCACGACTAAGCTGGGAGAGCAAACGGCCGGTTAGGCGGAGTTTATGCCGCCAGAGGAAATGGGCGATCCGATGAAGCCACAGGGCATGCAGCCCTGGATAACAGAAGATGACCTCCAGGGAATTTCTCGCTGCCGGGTCTTTGGCAAAAACCGTCTTCATGTCCTCTCTAAGGATACTAAAGGGATTAGGCAACTTCATTACCTCCAAAAAGCCTGGTGCTCAGATAGCGCTCCCCGCTATCGGGCAGGACAACCACGATAAGCTTGTCCTTGCTTTCCGTTCTTTTTGCCACCTCCACTGCGGCCCAGGTTGCCGCCCCCGAGGATATGCCTGCCAGTATCCCCTCCTCCCTGGCCAACCTCCGGGCCATCGCGGCTGCATCCTCATCGGTAACCGGAATGATTTCATCAATGAGCGCCAACTTGAGCACCTCTGGGACAAATCCAGCGCCGATGCCTTGAATCTGGTGTGGGCCAGCCTTCCCCCAGGAGAGGACTGGCGAGCCTGCCGGCTCCACAGCGATGGCTTGAAAGGTCGGTTTTCTCTGTTTGATGGCCTCAGCCACCCCGGTGATCGTCCCACCAGTGCCCACACCGGCAACTAAAATATCCACCCGCCCCTCAGTATCCCTCCAGATCTCCTCGGCGGTGGTCTCTCGATGAACCCGAGGGTTGGCGGGATTTTTGAACTGCTGGGGCATAAAGGAATCAGGGATGCTTTTCGCCAATCTTTTCGCCTCCCTGATCGCCCCGTTCATCCCCTTATCTCCTGGTGTCAAGACCAACTCAGCCCCCAGGGCCTTAAGCAGCCTCCTGCGCTCCAGGGACATCGTGTCGGGCATAGTGAGGATCAATCGATAGCCCCTGGCAGCGCAGACAAAGGCCAGGGCAATCCCGGTATTGCCACTGGTGGGCTCAATGATCACGGTGCCCTCTTTGATCGCACCTGACCCTTCGGCGGCGTTAATCATCGAGACACCGATCCTGTCCTTGATGCTGGCGCAGGGGTTGAAGCACTCAAGTTTCGCCACCACCTCTGCTCCCAAACCCCGGCTTATCCTGTTCAGCCTGACAAGAGGAGTGTTCCCCACCAGCTCGGTAATACTATTAGCAATCCCTGGCATTTACCCCCCTACAAAACTAATTTACTATTTTAGCCTATATATCGCGGAGTAGCAACCCTTCACCTTGAAGGTCATTTAACAACCTATCCCCCTGACCCCCTTCCCTTATTAAGGGAAGGGGGAATGTAGGTAAGAGAGGGGATTTTACCCCACAAAATCGCAGATTTTGTGGGGGCCCCGACTTAATACGCCCCTCTCTTAAGTCTCTTCCCCCTCTCCTTCGGGGGAGTCCAGAGGGGGTCTCCCCTCTGGCAGGGTTCTAGGGGTGTCCCCCATGTCATTGCGAGGCACGAAGTGCCGAAGCAATCTCGGTGGTGGAGGAAAGGAACCATGAGATTGCTTCGCTTCGCTCGCAATGACACAGGCAGTTGAGGAGAGGGGGAGAAAGGGGGTGAGGTTAATCCTTGCAGAAAAATCGAAAACAACATAAAATGAGAGGCATCCTAGGGAGGTGAGCGAATGTTACAGGTGGAAGGCTTGACTGTAGAGGTGGGTGGCAAGGAGATAATTCATGACGTTAGCTTGAGAGTCGATGTCGGCGAGACCCATGCTCTTTTCGGCCCTAATGGTAGTGGGAAGACTACGCTGCTGATGGCGATAATGGGATTCCCACGTTATAAAGTGACCAAGGGACACATCCTTTTCAAGGGAGAGGACATAACCCGCTCGCCTGTGGATGAAAGGGCGCGGTTAGGCCTGGGCATTGCCTTTCAGCGCCCCCCTGTGGTGCGCGGGGTGAAGGCCAGGGAGATGGTGAGGGCCTGCCTGGGGGAAAGGGAGGATGGGCCCGTTATCGATGAAATGGCAGCCAGGTTAAACCTGGGGGAGCTTTTGGACCGCGAGATAAATTATGGGTTTTCCGGCGGGGAGATCAAGCGCTCTGAGCTACTCCAGCTAATCGCACAAGACCCGGAGCTTGTCCTCCTCGATGAGCCCGATTCTGGGGTCGATCTGGTAAATATCTCCCTGGTCGGTGAGATGATCAACGAGCTTCTGCAAAAGGAGCGGATACGCACCAGAACCCACGCCGGTTTGATTATCACTCACACGGGACACATCCTCGATTATGTAAACGCTGACAAGGCTTACGTCCTTCTCAATGGTTTGCTTTGGTGTCAGGGGAATCCCAGGGAGCTTCTGGCAAGCATAAAGAGCCATGGCTATGAGGGGTGTGCAGAATGTCGAAGATTGTGAAAGCGGAAAAGGCACCACGAAAGCCAGCCCCCGATGACATTGACCTGGATGCCTACTCCCAAAGGGCGGAGGAGCACCCCTATGAGGAGGATCCATCCCGGCTTCCCTCCGATGATAAAGGGCGCATGCTGGAGGCCGGGGTGGTTTTGGATGGCTCCTCTCAGCGCTCTGGCACCTTCCTCCAGATCGACCACTCGGTGGTTCATAGCAAAGCGGGGCAGGAGGGTCTGGAGGTGATGGCTAGCACAGAGGCGCTGGAGGAATATCCCTGGCTCGGGGATTACTGGTGGCACGCGGTAGCAGTTGACGCCGATAAATTCACCGCCCAGGCGCAGCGCCGCCAAAATCATGGCTATTTCATAAGGGCACTTCCAGGGGTAAAGGCTATCCAGCCTGTTCAGGCCTGTCTTTACCTCGCCCAGCATGGCTTGGCCCAGAACGTGCATAATGTCATCATCGCCGAGGAGGGCTCAGAGCTTCATATCATCACCGGTTGTGCCACTGCGAAGGTAGAAACAGAGGGCCTCCACATCGGGATTTCCGAGTTCTACGTCAAGAAGGGGGCCAAGATCACCTTCACCATGATCCACAATTGGACCCTAAAGATGGCAGTGCGTCCCCGCACCGGGGTGGTCATCGAAGAGGGGGGTGTATTCCTGAGCAACTATATTTGCCTCAAGCCGGTGCGCACCTTGCAGATGTACCCTATGGCGCGATGTGTTGGGGAGAATGCCCTGGTGCGGTTCAACAACGTTCTCGTTGCCTCTCCAGGAACAACAATGGACGTCGGCTCACGGGCGATCCTGGGGGCAAGGGGAGCGAGGGCTGAGATTATATCGCGGGCGATCACCACAGGGGGTACCATTATCGCTCGGGGTCACCTGGTGGGTCAGGTCGCCGATGTCAAGGGACATCTGGAGTGCCGTGGATTGATCCTTTCGGAGGAGGGAAACATTCGCGCCATCCCGGAACTCGATGGTCAGGTGGCCGGCGTGGACCTATCCCACGAGGCTGCGGTGGGCAAGATCGCCGAAGAGGAGATAGAGTATCTCATGGCGCGGGGGCTTTCCCGTGACCAGGCGGTCGCGGTCATCGTCAGAGGATTTTTGAGCGTTGACATTGAGGGCCTGCCACCGGAGCTTAGCGCCCAGATGCAGCGCGCCATCGAGTTGAGCGAACAGGAACTCCTCTAATTCAGGCATCACTTTTCCAGATTGACCTGCTACCATTTATACTATATTCTATGGATGCCATGCCCAAACAATTGATTGTCGGTGTCGATTTAGGCGGAAGCAAGATATATTCTATCCTGTCAGACTCCAGCGGCATCATTGAGGAGCGAGACCTGAGGGATACCCTCGCCCATAAGGGACCCGATGCGGTTATACAGCGGATCATCGAGTCCATCAAGCAGGTGGCATCCGGGGCTGATATTGCGGGCATCGGGATTGGTGCTGCCGGTGCCTGCGAGAGTTCAACCGGCGTGGTCACCTGCTCCCCAAACCTGCCAGGCTGGCATAACATTCCCCTTAGAGACATTATCCAGCGAGAATTCAACCTGCCCACCTTCCTGGAAAATGATGCCACAGTCGCCGCATTAGGGGAACAATATTTTGGCGGCGGGGTGGGCATCGCCAATCTTATCTATGTGAGCGTCGGCACCGGGATCGGCGGCGGCATAATAATCGCAGGGGAGCTTTACCGAGGCGCATCGGGCAGCGCCGGCGAGATCGGGCATATGACCATCGACATCAATGGCCCTCGTTGCAACTGTGGCAACATCGGCTGCTGGGAGACCCTCGCCTCCGGGACCGCCCTGGCCAGGGAGGCGGTGAAGCGGATTGAGGCCAGCGTCCCAACCACTATCTTGAATTTTGCGGCGGGGAGTCCGAAAAAGGTCAGCGCGCAGAGCGTTTTTCTAGCAGCCCAGGAGGGCGACCGGCTGGCCAAGGAATTAATCTCGCAGACCGGCTATTACCTGGGGGTGGGACTGGTCAACCTGGTCAATATCTTCAACCCCCAGCTCATCCTTCTCGGTGGTGGCCTATCTAGGATGGGCCAACTGCTCCTCGAACCGGCCACTAAAGTGGTCAGGGAGCACGCTCATGAGCTACCAGCCAGGGCAGTTCGTATTGAACTGTCCCCCCTGGGGAACGATTCCACAGCACTTGGGGCGGTGGCGCTGGTGCTAAAACCTAGCTAAATCTAGGCTACGGCCCCCGATCCTCGCAATTCGGCGATGCCTTTCCTGGTGTAACCCAAGCTCAGCAGAATCTCCTCGGTATGCTGACCTGGCTTAGGGGCGAGACTCCTCACCGCTCCTGGGGTCTCTGAAAGCTTGATGCCGATGCCCACCTGCTTAACCTTGCCCAGCGTGGGGTGGTCGATCTCCACCAGCATCTTGCGGTGAAGCACCTGGGGGTCTTCGAAGACCTCGTCCACGGTATTGACCGGTGCCACACAGACGTCCTTCTGCCGCAGGAACTCGACCCACTCATCTCTGGTCTTGGCGCGGAAGATCTCGCGGAACTCGGCGCTGAGCTCATCCCATTTCGTCGTATCCCACTCGTAAGGGAGGAGGTCCTCGCGGCCGAGCAATTCACAGAGGTTAGCGTAGAACCAGGGCTCCAGGGCAGCGATGCTCACATACTTACCGTCTTTCGTTTCATACACTCCGTAGAATGGTGACCCACCGATAACGAGGAGGTCACCCCGGGTGGGCACCCGGCCAGTGTTGAAGTAGCCTGCAGCCTCGCCGTGCATCAGCGAAACGATGCCATCCGTCATGGAGATGTCCACATGCTGCCCCTTGCCCGTGCGCTCCCGGGCTATAAGGGCCAGCGTGATACCCAGGGCAGCCTGCATACTCCCACTCGAATAATCGCCGATCAGATTGACCGTCATTACCGGGGGGCCACCCCGCGGGCCGATCATGCTCTGGGCACCACCCGTCGATAGATAGTTGATATCATGCCCGGGAAGCTGCGCATAGGGGCCATCCTGCCCATAGCCTGTGATGGAACAATAGATTATTCTGGGGTTCATCTCGCGGACGGTTTCATAATCTACACCCAGTCGTTTCAGCACCCCGGGGCGGAACTCCTCAACAACGACATCAGCATCCTTAGCGAGCTTATAAAATACCTCCCGCGCCTCGTCCATCTTCAGGTTCAACACGATACTCCGCTTGTTCCTGCCCTCGGCATTATAGGCCCTCCCTCTCTCCTCTTCCTCAGTGCTCCGCGGCTGAATCACTTCGGCAGCGCGCCCGCCACCAGGCTCGATCTTGATCACATCGGCCCCCTGATCTGCCAGGAGCATGGTGCAATAGGGTCCCGGCCCCAGGCGAGTAAGGTCGATGATTTTGATCCCTTCTAATGCCATTGCCATAATCATTACCCCTTTCGCACGAATCTTAAGACAGCCCCTCACAGGTTGTCAACAGCTTT
>CAZOVW010000047.1:0-8429 GCA_964583545.1 uncultured Dehalococcoidales bacterium
ACACTGCCTCCACCCATGCTTTTGATGGAAATATAGCCATTTCCTCACCTCCAATTTTACGTTCTTTTCTTATTATATCATATAATCATATAATAATATAAATAAAAATCCTCGCAGCCAACCGAAGAGGTAATGATGGGTCAACTGCTTTAACAGATCGTGGCGTCCCTGGAGGGATTCGAACCCACGACCCACTGCTTAGAAGGCAGTTGCTCTATCCACTGAGCTACAGGGACTCTTTAGCACCTGTTCTTCATCATTTTAACACCGCCAGGGGGGCTCTGAAAAGTGAAGAAGGCAGCGTTCTTTCACAGGATGGGCAAAAACCGCTTCAGCTCATAGTCGGTTACCTGGGTGCGGTAGAGGTCCCACTCGATCTTCTTGTTCTTGATAAAGGTATAGAAAACATGGTCACCGAGGGCTTTTCTCACAAGCTCGCTCCTCTCGGCGAAATGGATAGCCTCAGACAGGTCGCCCGGCAGTGTTCCGATCCCTCTCCGCTTCCGCTCCTCTTCAGCCATCTCAAAAACGTTCTCCTCCACAGGGTCTGGCAACTCGTACTCCTTCTCAATCCCCTCAAGCCCGGCGGCCAGCATGACGCTGAAGGCAAGGTAAGGGTTACAGGCCGGGTCTGGTGAGCGAAACTCCACCCGCAAAGCATTCTCCTTCCCTGGCTGGTACTCCGGGATGCGGATCAGGTCCGAGCGGTTTCGGCGGGCCCAGGAGATATAGACCGGCGCTTCATAGCCTGGGATCAATCTTTTGTAGGAATTAACCCACTGGCTGGTGATGGCTGTGATCTCTGGGGCATGCTTCAATAGCCCCGCCAGGTAGCATTTTCCTATTTTTGATAGGTGATACTCGTCATCCTTATCGAAGAAGGCGTTTCTTTGGCCCTTAAACAGCGATTGGTGCACATGCATGCCATTACCATTCACCCCAAGGATAGGCTTGGGCATAAAGGTGGCATAAACCCCAAACTTTTCGGCTACCTGCTTGACCACTAAGCGGTAGGTCATCACATTATCGGCCATGCTCAGGGCCTCAGTATACCTCAGGTCGATCTCATGCTGGCTCGGGGCCACCTCATGGTGAGAATACTCCACACCGATGCCCATCTCCTCGAGGGCGAGGATCGTCTCGCGGCGTAGGTCAGTAGCCACATCCATGGAGGTCAAATCGAAATACCCCCCCTGATCTAAGGGTTTGGGGCTCTCGGCATCCTGGAAATAGAAATACTCCAGTTCTGGCCCCACATAAAAGGTGTAACCAAGGTCAGCGGCCCTTTTAAGGTTCCTCTTCAGGACATACCTGGGGTCGCCTTCGAAAGGCTCGCCACCGGGTCTCAGGATGTCGCAGAACATCCTGGCTACCGTATGCGCCTCAGGTCTCCAGGGGAACATGCAAAAGGTGAGGGGATCGGGCATGGCCACCATATCACTTTCATCGATCCTAGCAAACCCCTCGATAGAGGAGCCATCAAACCCGACCCCATCCTCCAGGGCCCTCTCCAGCTCCTCCACCGTGATGGCAACGCTCTTCAAAAAGCCCAGGATGTCGGTGAACCAGAGCCTGATGAATTTCACACCCTGCTCCTTTGCCATCTTGAGAACATGCCCCTTGGCCGCTTCGACTTTGGTTGACATGTTAAATCCTCCTTGCCACCCGATAGCTTATATCTCTACTCGATTCTTTGTCAATATTACCTTCAACACCCGAGCCACGCCACTGAGGTCCTGAACCAATGCTATCTCCGCTCCAGAAAAGAGGCCCTTTGCCAATGAGGTTAGCGCTGGCCCCTGAGCAGGCCCGATCTCGAGAAGAATAACGCCCCCAGGGCGGAGCTTTTCGGGCGCATTAACAAGAAGCTGGCGCATCTTATCCAGCCCATCTCCACCCCCAGCGAGGGCCACCACAGGCTCGTACATCCTTATCTCAGCGCTCAGCCCATTTAGCTCTCCGTCCCTGATATAGGGGAGGTTGGCGATGATGATATCCACCGGCTCGGGAAGGGGGGCCAGCAGGTCGCCTTCCAAGAGATGCACCCGAACCTTATGCCGCTCACAATTGATCGCCGCTATCTCCAAGGCGCGCAGGGAGATATCGGTGGCATAGACCCTGGCCCGCGGCAGCAGCAGTGCCAAGGAGATGGCAATAGCCCCGCTACCGGTACCGATCTCCGCGATTAAGGGATCGCTTTTAGGGAAGCGGTGGTTCATAAAATCGACAGCCTCTTCCACCAAGAGCTCGCTCTCCGCTCTGGGGATGAGCACCCCGGGCGCAACGTGGAAATCATGGCCGAAAAACTCGCGGTGACCGATGATGTAAGCGAGGGGCTCATGGGCCAGACGACGACATATCAACTGCGCCAGCGCCGCCCCATCGCCGGGCGAAAGCTCCTCCTCAAGACGGGTATAAAGATGGGCGCGCTCGATGCCTAAAAGGTGCATTAAGATTAGCTCTGCTTCCAGAGAGGCATCATCGATAGCGTGAGCGGTGAGGGTTTTTGCGGCTTGATGGAGGGCCTCCTTTATGGTCACTCTTCCTCCAGCCGCTTTGCCTGATCGCTCGAAGCAAGGGCGTCTATGAGGGGGTCAAGCTCCCCGCCAAGGATGCTTTCCAGGTTATGGAGGGTGAGTCCGATGCGGTGGTCGGATACTCTTCCCTGGGGGAAGTTGTAGGTGCGAATCTTCTCAGAACGCTCGCCGGTGCCCACTTGGGAGCGGCGCTCTCTGGCGATCTCCTCAACATGCCTTCTTTGCTCCCGATCGAGGAGGCGAGCCCGCATCACCGCCATCGCCCTCGTCCTGTTTCTCAACTGGGAGCGCTCATCCTGACAGGTGGCCGTAATCCCCGTGGGCAGGTGGGTGATGCGCACCGCAGTGGCGACCTTGTTCACATGTTGCCCCCCATGACCACTGCTGCGAAAGACATCCACCCTGAGGTCATCGGGGTTGATATTTACCTCCACCTCTTCGGCCTCGGGGAGGACAGCGACGGTAGCGGTGGAGGTATGAATGCGGCCGCCGGCCTCGGTGACAGGCACCCGTTGCACCCGGTGCACCCCACGATCATACTTCAGCCTGCTATAGGCGCCCTTACCCTTGACCTCGAAGATGATCTCCTTAAAGCCCCCGATGCCGCTCTGGTTACTATCGATAACATCAACCTGCCACCCTCTATTTTCAACATAGCGGGTGTACATCCGAAACAGGTCGGCAGCAAAGAGCGCGGCCTCATCACCACCGACGCCGGCGCGAATCTCCACAATGACATCCTTCTCATCATAGGCATCCCTAGGCATAAGGCCTTCTTCAAGTTCCCGGGTCAGACTCTCAAGACGCGTTTTCAGGCTCTCCAACTCTTCCTTTACCAGCGCAGCCATCTCATCGTCCAGGCCCTTCTCCAGCATGGCATACGTCTCTTCGAGAGCCTGAGATGTCTTCTTATACTCCCGATATTTCGCCACAAGCTCGCTAATCCCTGCCTGCTCCTTGGCCAGGCCCTGAAGGCGCTCCACGTCGGCAACAACATCAGGCTGGGCCATGAGCTGGCTCAGCTCCTCGTAACGGTTTTCCAGGCTTTCCAGTCTCTCCAGCATTTTCCCCTTTTCAGTATAAAAAGACCCCACGGAGGGGCTCATATTATTATACCACAAGCTGGCTAATTTTCAAATTTGCGTGAGTAGGGCAACCACCTCACCCACCTCAACCTCCCACTGCTTCCCTTCTACCATGTCACGGTACACCACCGTACCGCTTTTAACCTCCTCCTCGCCAAAGATGAAGGCGTATTCTGCCCCTAGGACATTCGCCTGGCGCATCTGGGCCTTTAAGCTTTTACGACCAAAGCTCAAGAAAACCGGAATGCCGATACGGCGAAGCTGCGCGGCGAGCTTAACGGCCTGGGCCTTGGCCTCATCCCCCACATAGGCTACGAATATCCCCTGGTCTTCGGGGGGGGGCGGGGTGATGCCCTGCCCCTTCATATTGAGCACGATGCGCTCGATCCCGGCGGCAAAGCCGATGGCCGGGGTGGGCTTGCCCCCCAGCTCCTCGATAAGATTGTCGTAGCGCCCGCCACCGCCCAAGGCGCTCTGCGCCCCCTCCTCACCCTTGGGCTGAACCTCGAAGACCGTCCTGGTATAGTAGTCCAGCCCCCGCACCAGGCGATGGTTCTTTTTAAATGGGACCCTCAGAAGACGGAGATACCTCACCACAGCTTTGAAATGCTCTTTACATTTGGGGCACAGGTGCTCCATGCTTTTCGGGGCCCCGGCGGCGATGCCCTGACATTTCTTACAGTCCAGCAGGCGCAGGGGATTGCGCCGCAGCCTCGCTTTGCAATCGGGGCACAGGTTATCGATGTGAGCGGAATAGTAGCTCTTAAGCTCCTTCAGATAGCCAGGGCGGCACTTCTTACATCCGATGCTGTTTATTTGCATAGAAAGCTTGCGCAGGCCGAGAGACTTGAAGAAGCGCCACGCCATCTCGATCACCTCAGCGTCCAGGGCGGGGTCGCCATCGCCTATCGCCTCAAAGCCAAACTGCTGATGCTGTCGGTATCTCCCCCTTTGGGGCCGCTCGTATCTGAAGATGGTGGCAAAGTAATAGAGCCTTACCGGCTGGGGCAGGTTATGCATCCCGTGCTCCAGGTAGGCGCGACATATCGGGGCGGTGCCCTCGGGGCGCAGCGTCACCCCCTGCCCACCGCGATCCTCAAAGGAATAGGTCTCCTTCTCCACAATGTCCGTGCCCGGGCCGATGGTGCGAATAAAAAGGCGGGCGTCCTCAAAGACGGGGGTATCGATACGCCCATAGCCATAGCACCGGCAAATCTCCGCTGCCCTCCCCTCGATGTGCCTAAAGTAACCCTGTTCCTCGGGCAGGATGTCCGATGTGCCCCTGGGTGCCTTATACAAATAAGCCCCCCCTTTCCCAGGTTAGGATACACCAGGAGAAAGGGCTTGTAAAGGGGAGTCTAGAGGGGCTTTAACATCGGGGAAGAGCGAAAAGGGCAATTGCTAAACCGCCGTCCCTGGGGTATACTGAAAGGGGATCAGGGCTATGGCAAAGAAGACCGATATCAGGACGCTTATCGATAAGACGCAGGAGTATCTGCCCAGCGAGACCCTGGCGCTCATCGAGGATGCCTACGAGTTTGCCTCCCAGGCATACCAGGGAGACATGGAGCATGCCCTCCGGACCGCGATCACCGTTGCTGAGCTTCAGCTCAATGAACACTGCATCGCTGCTGCTTTGCTTCATGAGATCCCCGAGCGATGCGGGGAAACCTTAACCGAGATCAAGGAGAGGTTTGGCCCCGAGGTAGAAAAGCTGGTTGAAGGACTGGAGAAACTGGGCAAGATCTCATGGCCTGAGGAACTCAAGCAAAAAAAAGGCGCCATCGACATCGAAGCCCACGCCGAGAGCCTGCGAAAGATGCTCATGGCGATGTCCGAGGACGTCCGGGTGGTGTTCATCAAGCTTGCCGATCGGCTGCATGAGATGCGCACCCTGAAGGGGATGCCCCCGGCGAAGCGGCGCGCTCTGGCTCAGGAGACCATGGAGATCTACGCCCCGGTGGCCCATCGCCTGGGCATCCAGCAGCTAAAGTGGCAGCTTGAGGACCTCGCCTTCCGCTACCTGGAGCCGAAGAAATACCGTGACATTATTCACCTCATCGCCGCCTGCCGGGAGGAGCGAGAGGAATATATTGCTCAGGTTACCAAGATTCTCCAGGAGGAGCTGGAGAAGGCGGGGATCGAGGCAGAGGTTAGGGGGAGGCCCAAGCACGTCTGCAGCATAAACAGGAAGATGGAGAGATATGCCTCCCAGGGCAAGGAGTTTAGTGATATCTACGACCTTTTGGGTTTTCGCATCATAGTGAATGAGGTGACGGATTGCTATAGCGCCCTGGGGGTGATCCATAGCCTCTGGCGCCCCCTGCCCAAGGAGTTTAACGATTACATCGCCCACCCCAGAGGGGGGGTGTATCAGGCGCTTCATACCACGGTGATGTGCATGGGCACCACCCCCCTCGAGATACAGATTCGCACCCCTGAGATGCACTGGGTTGCCGAATATGGCATCGCCGCCCACTGGCGTTATAAGGAGGGGGCGAAACGGGACGGGGACTTTGAGGAGAGGCTCGCGCTGTTGCGCCAACTCCTCGATTGGTACAAGGATGTGGGTGGCGCTGAGTTCGTGGAGTCCGTAGGTGCCGACGTCTTTAGCGACATCGTTATGGTATATACTCCCAAGGGCGACATAAAGGACCTGCCCGCAGGTTCCACCCCCCTGGATTTCGCCTATCGGGTTCACACCGATCTGGGTCATCGCTGCATCGGGGCAAAGGTGAATAGGAAAATGGTCCCCCTGAGCTACCAACTCCAAAGTGGCGATACCGTGGAGATTCTCACCGCCAAGGGGAATAAAGGGCCAAGCCGCGATTGGCTCAACCCCGCCCTGGGCTACCTCAAGACCTCCCACGCTAGGGAGAAGGTCAGGCAGTGGTTCAGAAAGCAGGAGCGCAGCGAGAACATCCAGCGGGGCCAGGAACTCCTGAAAAATGAGCTACGGCGGCTGGGAATATCCACATCTGAGGAGGAGCTTGCCGACCTCTTTAAGCGGGAAAGTGTGGAGGACTTCCTTGCCGCCATCGGCTATGGTGATATCAGCACCCATCAAATTGCCACCAAGCTTGCCGTGCAGGAAGAGAAACCACTCCCTAAGGTAGCGCCGCGTAAGCCAGGGGTTTCCTCAGCGGTTCAGGTAATGGGGGTAGGGGACCTGTTGACTCAGCTCGCCCCCTGCTGCAATCCCATGCCCGGCGATGAGATCATTGGCTATGTGACCCGCACCAAGGGGATAAGCGTCCACCGCAAGGATTGCCCAAACATCGCTCACATAGATGATAAGGAGCGCTTGATTAAGGTGGAATGGGGCCCGCGGGACCAGTTCTATTCCGTGCCCATCCGCATTGAGGCCCTGGACCGGGTAGGACTACTTCGTGATGTTTCCGCCATCGTCGCCGAGGAGGGGGTGAACATCGCTGCGGCGAGCACCATGAACCACAAGGACCAGACAATCTCGCTACTACTCACCCTTCAGACCAAAGGTATCGGGCAGTTAAGTCGGCTCTTTTCCAAACTGGAGGGGGTGCGCGGGGTGATCAGCGTAACACGACACACATAGGAGACATAAAGCTTGACCAGTAAAAAGTCAGCCCAGAAGGCAGCTCGCGCGGCGCAGCGAAAAGCGCAGCGCAATAAACCCATCCGCAGCTCGGCGAAGACCGCCATCACCAAGGCAAGGAAGCTGATCCTCCAAAAGGACCTCGATGCTGCTCAGCAGGCGGTAAAGGAGGCAACACGGGCTCTGGACAAGGCAGCCCAAAAGGGGGTGCTCCACCCCAATAATGCCGCCCGTCGCAAATCCCGCCTCATGAAGCAGCTCAATGAGGCGCTCGCCGCCAGCACCAAGCAGGAAGAGTGAGATAAGCCACTGGCGACTGAAGAAACACTGACCCAAGAGCGGTGCTTTTTATGTGAAAAAGTATTGACAAACTGCCCTTCTCAGGCTATTCTGTTAGAACAAAAGTTCGAGAAGGGGGTGAAAGGTGAAACAGCTTTCTGCCAAGCAGTCGCGCATCATAAATTTCCTCCATCACTTCCTCGATGAGCGGGGTTACCCTCCCACCATCAGGGATATCCAAAACGGCTGCCAAATCAGCTCCACATCGGTTGTGGAATACAACCTCAGGATTCTGGAGCGGGAGGGGTATATCAGAAGGGATCGGGAGGTTTCCCGGGGCATTGAGCTGGGTGCGCGGCGCATCGTGCGCGTGCCCATCATCGGGCATATCGCCGCAGGTGAACCAATACCGGTGCCCACCCCTGACACATGGAGCGTGGAGGAAACGGAGTCCCTTGAGCTCACCGAGGAGCTCACCAAAGGCAAAGAGGGGGTCTATGCACTAGAGGTGAAAGGCACATCGATGATCGATGCCCTGATCGGTGATGGCGACCTGGTGCTGATGCAGCAGACGGCCACCGCAGAGAATGGGGAGATGGTCGCTGTTTGGCTGAAGAGGGAGCGGGAGGCTACCCTGAAACGGTTTTACCTGGAGTCAGGGAAGGTCCGCCTTCAGCCGGCCAATGAGGAGATGGAGCCCATCTACGCCGACCCGAAGAATGTGAAGATTCAGGGAAAGGTCATCGGGGTTATTCGAAAGCTATGAGGACTTCTTGGATGCCTACCGGTTCTCTCGTTTCAGATTCCGACGATCGATTAACAATGATGGGCTGGCAATGGGTGAAAAAGCTACCTTTGCGGCTCGATGATGACCTTTATGGACTCCTGGGCGGCTGCGACGAGCTGGAAGCCCAGCCCCACCTCCACCAGGCTCAGCCGGTGGGTAATCATCTC
>CAZOVW010000048.1:0-8352 GCA_964583545.1 uncultured Dehalococcoidales bacterium
CTCAAGGAGTTCTTCCCCGATAATGCCGTGGAATACTTCGTCAGCTACTACGACTACTACCAGCCAGAGGCCTATATCCCCAGAACCGATACCTATATCGAGAAGGAGACCGATATAAACGAGGAGATCGATAAGCTGCGCCACGCCTCGACCAGGGCGCTTTTCACCCGAAAGGATGTCATCATCGTGGCTTCGGTCTCCTGCATCTACGGCCTGGGCTCCCCTGAAGAATACCACAGCTTCGTGGTGAGCCTGGCTAAGGGCGAAAAAGTGAAACGAGACCGCATTGTCCGCCAGTTGGTTGACATGCAGTACGAGAGGAACGATATCGACTTCACCAGGGGGCGCTTCCGCATTCGCGGCGATACGCTGGAGGTACAGCCAGCATACGAGGAGGTGGCGGTGAGGGTGGGGTTCTTTGGGGATGAGATCGAGCGCATCCTAGAGGTCGATCCCTTAACCGGGGAGCTTCTGGCGGAGAGGGACTCGATAGACATCTACCCGGCAAAGCACTTCGTAACCTCCCACGATAAGATGATGGCAGCTATCGAGGATATAAAGGCGGAGCTTGAGGAGAGGGTGAGGGAGCTGAAGGGGCAGGGGAAGCTCCTTGAGGCAGCCAGGCTTGAGGCCAGAACCAACTACGATATCGAGATGCTCAGGGAGGCGGGCTATTGCACCGGGGTAGAGAACTACTCACGCCACCTGTCGCGGCGGGCCCCGGGGAGCCCCCCCTGGACGCTCCTCGACTACTTCCCCGATGACTTCCTCCTCTTCATCGACGAGTCGCACATGACGCTGCCACAAGTGCGCGGCATGTATCACGGCGACATCTCACGGAAGCAGACGCTGGTGGACTACGGGTTTCGCCTGCCGTCGGCGCTAGACAACCGCCCGCTGAACTTCTCCGAGTTCGAGGAGCACATCAATCAGGCAGTGTATGTCTCAGCGACCCCCCGCCCATACGAATATGAGCACAGCGAGCAGATCGTAGAGCAGCTCATCAGGCCCACGGGGCTACTGGAGCCCAGCGTCGAGGTCAAGCCGACAAAGGGTCAGATCGATGACCTCATGGAGCAGATAAAGACACGTGTCGCGCAGGGGGAGCGCTGCCTGGTAACCACCCTCACCAAGAGGATGGCGGAGCAGCTCGCCGATTACCTGAAGGAGATGGGGATCAAGACACATTATCTTCATTCGGAGATCGAGACCCTGGAGCGGGTGGAAATCTTGCGCGACCTGAGATTGGGCGTCTACGATGTGGTCGTCGGGATCAACCTGCTCCGCGAGGGGCTCGACCTTCCCGAGGTAAGCCTTGTAGCCATCCTCGATGCCGATAAGGAGGGATACCTGAGGTCGCGCGATGCGCTGATCCAGACCATGGGTCGCGCCGCACGTCACATTGAGGGGCATGCCATTATGTACGCTGATAATTTCACTGGCTCAATGCAGGCAGCCATCGATGAGGTCTACCGCCGGCGCAATATCCAGATAGCCTATAACCAGGCGCATGGCATTACCCCCCAGGGGATCAAGAAGGCGATCAAGGACATTACAGATAGAGTGAGGGTAGTGGCGGAGACCCGCGCCCCCTATGTCGTCGCCCCAATGCCCAAGGACGAGATGCTGCGGTTGATCAAGGACCTGGAATCGCAGATGAAAATGGCAGCGAGAAACCTGGAGTTTGAGAAGGCGGCGCTGCTGAGGGACCGCATCATCGAGCTAAGAAGGGATATGGAGTGAACGAAGAGACGAAGCAGGAGCGGCGCGAAAAACGCCGGCGGAAGAAGCGAGAAAGGATGCCTCAGCACGGCAAGAGCCTGGCGAGGGTCTATCGGGATGCCATCCTCAAGCGCCTGAGGGGCAAGCCAAAGTAGATGACAGTATCAGTCCCCCTGTGATGGCTCCTCCTCTTCCAGGGGAACTTCCTCTTCGGGAAGATACTCCTCAAGCTCCTCCAGTCTCTGGGAGATGAATTCTTGAAGTTGTGCCCCCTCCTTGGAGATGGCGACCCTGATGCGAGAGGTGTAGCGCCCCATCCGGCGAAACTTCTCATAGCGGGCCTTGACCAGCTTGCCCACAGAGGCCCCTTGCACCTGAACCAGCTCATTTAAGAGAAACTTCTTGAGCTGGCGCGCTGCCTCATCGGGGTTGACATGGGCCCCGCCCTTAGGCTCAGGCACCAGCACATCCACCACGCCGAGCTCCGCACAGTCCTCAGCGGTGAGCCTCAAGGCAGGTGCTACCTCCTCCGCCCTACTCGCATCGCGATAGAGCAGGACGGCAGCCCTCTCTGGAGGGATCACCGAGAAAATGGCATTCTCCAGCATGAGGATGCAGTCGGCAACCCCAAAAGCCAGTGCCCCCTCGCTGCCCCCCTCACCAATGATCACAGAGATTATCGGGGTGGGCAGGTCAGACATCTGGGCCAGGCATTGGGCGATGGCGTTCCCCACCCCCCTTTCCTCAGCCTCCAGCCCTGGATAAGCCCCTGGGGTATCGATAAAGGTGATGATGGGGAGCATAAACTTTGCTGCCAGGCTCATCGCCCGCTGCGCCTTGCGGAAGCCCTCGGGGTAGGCCCTCCCCCGCTTCCCCTCATCACCATGGCCCCGCTCCTGAGCGATGATCACCACCGCCTGCCCACCAATATCCGCCAGCCCACATACCACGGCGTCATCGTCACCGTAGCAGCGGTCACCGTGAAGCTCGATAAAGCTCGAGGTGATCCTGCCAATGTAGTCCAGGGAGGTAGGGCGCTCCGCGTGGCGAGCTAACTGAACGCTCTGCCACGCCGACTCCCGCTGAGGCGCTATCGGCGGATAGGGTCCAAACCTCCTCCTCAGGGTCAGACGGTACTGGGAAGAGAGCAGGTCGAGAAGAATAGCCAGGAGCTCACGCAGCCTGGTGCGCTCCACAATACAGTCAATCATACCATGTTTCAGGTGGGACTCAGCGGTGTGGGCATCCGGGGGAAGCGCCCTGCCCTCGGTCTCCGCCACCAACCTCAAAGGGGCGAAGCCAATAAGGGCATTAGGCTCAGCGATGATGATGTCGGCGAGGTTGGCAAAGCTGGAATAGACCTCCCCCGTAGTGGGGTTGGTCAGCACGGAGATGAAGGGAAGGCCGGCAGCATGAAGCTGCTTGGCTGCGGCCGCGGTCTTTGCCATCTGCATCAGGGAGAGCACCCCTTCCTGCACGCGGGCCCCACCAGTGGAGACCACCGCCACCAGCGGAAGCCTCTTCTTGAGGGCATGCTCAAAGGCAAGGGCAACCTTCTCCCCGACAACGCAACCCATCCCCCCACCCAAAAAGCCGAAGTCCAGCACCACGATGACCGTAAGGGTGCCCTCGATCTGGCAAACACCGGTAACTACCGCCTCGGAGAGCCCAGTCCTCTTCTGAGCATCGAAGACGCGCTTCTTATAGGAAGCCTCACCGGAGAAGGAAAGGGGGTCAAGAGAGGCCAGGGAGCGGTTTATCTCTATAAAGCTGCCGCCATCTGCCAGAAGCTCTATCCGCTCGTAGGCTGGGAGAAGATAATGAAATCGGCACCCGGGACAAAGGCGATAGCGCTCAAAAAGCTTGGCGGAGGAAAGGTCCATGCCACAATAGAGGCAATTCTCCATTTCAGCAAAACCCCCCCTCTCCGGTATTTCCCCACGCCGACCGATAAGCCATTCAAAAAATCCCTTCATCAATTTACCTCAACCTCCCTTCCGCCATCCTCCCGCAGCACCTCACGAGACTTCCCTGGCTCCCCGGAGGCGACCACACCCTGCTCCTCCAACAGGTCCATGAGCCGCGCCGCCCTAGGATAGCCGATGCCCAATCGCCGTTGCAGGAAAGAGGTGGAAATGTGGCGATGCTCCAGGGCCAGACGCTTCGCCTTCTCCAAAAGGGGATCCTCACGGGAGACACCGAAGGGTGCTTGAGCCAGTTCCTGGGCCAGTGGCGAGACATAGACCTCCTGAGGGCGCTGGCTGATCCAGAAACTTACCAGCCTCTCGATCTCAGCCTCAGAAACAAAGCTTCCCTGGAGGCGCTTCGGCCTGGGGGCATCAGGGGGCAAAAAGAGCATGTCACCTCGCCCCAGGAGCTTCTCGGCACCGCCCGAGTCAAGGATGGTGCGTGAGTCCACCTGGGAGGTCACTGCAAAGCTGAGGCGCGCCGGAAAGTTGGCCTTGATCAGGCCGGTAACCACATCCACCGAGGGGCGCTGGGTGGCCACGACAAGATGAATACCTGTGGCGCGCGCTAGCTGAGCTAAGCGGCATAGGGAGCGCTCCACCTCATCAGGGGCGGCTGCCATCAGGTCAGCAAGCTCATCGATGATGAGCAAAAGATAAGGGAGCGGCCTCTCGGCCCTGGGACTCTTGTTGTAGGCTTCAATGTCTCTGGCACCCACCGCAGCCAGCCTGTCGTAGCGATGGTCCATTTCACGGTTGAGCCACTTCAATGTCGCCACAGCCTTCTCCCGGTCCACGATCACCTGGGAAACCAGATGGGGCACATTGTTAAACACCACCAGCTCCACCCTCTTGGGATCGACGAGGAGGAGGCGTACCTCATCAGGGGTGGCACGAACCAGAAAGGTGGCGATCATCGATTTTATGCAAATGCTCTTGCCACTTCCAGTGGCACCGGCGATCAAGAGGTGGGGCATCTTAGCGAGGTCGGCGACCACGCTCTCCCCTGAGACCCCCTTGCCCAGGGCCAGGGGAAGTTTCGTTCTATTCTTGAGCTTGTGGAAAGCGGCGCTCTCCATAACGCTCCTCAAGCTGACCAAAGCGGCTATCGAATTGGGCACCTCGATCCCCACCATCGCCTTCCCGGGCACGGGAGCCTCGATCTTTATCGAAGGGGCAGCGAGGGCTAGTGCCAGGTCATTGGCCAGGGAGGCGATGCGCTCCACCTTGACCCTGGTCCTGGAGACCTCCTCAAGACGAACCCTGATATTGCCATCCCTATCCTTTTCCTTTATCTCCTTGAATTTGCGATCCCAGCCGGGCTCAACGCCATACTGAGTAACAGTGGGGCCGACATTCACCTGAACCACACTGGCCTCAACACCGTAGCTCGCCAGGGACTCCTCAATAAGCCTCGACCCCCGCTCCGTGTCCACCTGAACGGGCTCGCTCTCCGGGGTTCGATCGAGGAGGCTGAGGGAGGGCAACTGCCATTCCCCAGCCACTTTTTCGACCTTTTCCTCGGCTTTTTCGACCATCTCCTCGGCTACAGCAGGAACGGTGTCGGCTGCTTTAGCCTCCGCTGGCTCCTGAACCGCCTGGGGGATTTCGGGTACCGCCACAGGTGCGGCGGCAGGCTTGGCGGGGCGCTGAAGCCGGGAGAGCAGGGTTCGGTGCAGGGGATGACGCCGGTAAAAACCCCCAAGCCAGCGTGCGGCACGCCAAAAATATTTATGGAGCGGATAGCGACGATATGAATTCACTAAAGCGGAAGCAAAGATCGAAAGGAGACGCCAGCTTGCCCGGGGCGCCACCAGAAAGGTGCCAATAAGAACAATGCCAACAAGCCTCATGGCACCGAGGGCATCGGCCGCGCCGATAATTGCCAGACCCAGCTTCCCCCCAAAAGTGGACTGGCTCATCACTCCTGTAGCAGGCTTGAAGAAGGCAAGGAGTCCAAATAGCGCCAGAACCAAAACCAAAGCGCCAAGCCATCGGTGCCACTTTCGCAGGAAAAGGGGGATTCGCCCTCGCCATATCATCCAGCCCAAAAAGGCCGCCACTGCGGCGACCAGAGTAAGCCCCACCCCAAACGTCTCAAGGAGAGTATTCCAGGCGGTGCTCAGCCCCGAGAGCACTGGAGAGCGGAAGTTTAAAAGCAGCGCCAGCGTGACGATCAGAAGCAGCAGCAACATCACCGGGCGCGAAAATAAGTAGCGCCTGATGCGGGAATGCCCCTCTTTCACTGTCTTCTTTCCCTTAGCCTTTGCCATCGTCTCTCTCTAGAACATGGATAACTGCTTTGGTTTATCCTCCTCTGCCACGACCTCATCTGCTTGAGCCAAGAGGGGAGGGATCTTAAGCATATCCTCCACGATGACATGGCGCAAGCTCTGCTGATGAAGCGCCGCGGCAGGGTGATACATGGCAAAGTAGATTATCCCATCCTTTTTTCGTGCTTTGCCGTGGACCTTTCCTATAGAATCGCCGGGTAGGAACTGAGCCAGCGAGTAGCGACCCAGGGTAACGATCACCCTGGGCCTGATCAGCTCTATCTGGCGGTCGAGCCACTTTCGGCAAGCCCTCATCTCAGAGGGCAGCGGGTCGCGATTTTGGGGCGGGCGGCATTTAACCACATTTGCGATGTAAACATCCTTGCGCTGCAGCCCAATGGCGTGGAGCAGCTCGTCTAGGAAGTGCCCCGCTGGCCCCACGAAGGGACGCCCCTGCTGATCCTCATATAAACCGGGGGCCTCGCCGATAAACAGGAGATCAGCATCCTCAGGGCCCTCACCGGGCACCACCTGGCTGCGATGCCTGGAGAGCTCACAATCCTCACAACAGGCTATCTCCTTGTAGAGCTCGCTCAGTGCACTCACGACGTTAACTCCCGGGCACGCCAAGCTTTAACCACCATAAGAATCCCTACGATAATGATCAGAATACCAACCAGCTGGCGCAACAGTGCCTCCCCCAGCTCGTTAGCCACCAGGCTCCCAACAAAGCTGAAGATGGCTGCGGCAGGGATGATCCATAATGCCACCCTGAGCTTAACATTCTCCAGCCGATAATGGGAGAACGCGCCAAAAAATGCTATCAGCGCGATCACAGCGAGGGAGACCCCCTGCGCCGTGTGTTGGTCCACCCCCATCAAAAGGACCATCCCCGGAACCAAGACCACGCCACCGCCCACCCCCATCAAGCCGGCAAGTATCCCTGCCAAAAGCCCAACCCCGATTCCGATGCCGATGTCCATCCTTAAGCTCTTCACTTAGCTGCTGATGACCATAAAAGTGCCCATGAACACTAAAAAGATACCGAAGAGCCACCTGAGGTGCCTTTCGGACACCATCATCATCAACCTGGCCCCCAAAACCACCCCCACCACGCCCCCGAAGGCCATCCCCAAAATGAGCGGCCAGTCCATATGCCCCAGGGTAGCATAGGTGATCGCGCCAACGAGGGCGACGGGAAAGATCACCACAAAGGAGGTGCCATGGGCCTGATGCTGCGCCAGCGCTAAGAGCCCGACCATCAGGGGCACCAGGAAAACTCCCCCGCCCACACCCGTAAGCCCCGCAAGCATCCCCGCAACAGCACCAATCAGGAGGCATATAAGAGCCTCTTTTCTCAAGCACGTCCCACCTTGCTAATTAAAGGATGATAGCACAGCTAGCTAGCCAAGTCAATTGAGCTTTATTCATAATTCCTTTCAATTCAATAGCTTTGACACACCAATGGTCTGCGGTGATAAAATGAAGGCATGGGTCAATCTATTGGAATTATTAGGAGATGGGGCACCATCTTGAGTGGTCTTGTTACCATATGGTCCCTTGCTCTAAATGCTGTGGGGTTTCTAAACTTTCAGTGGCAATGGGTAGCCGTTGCATCCACTATTATATGTGGGTTCTTCATATGGTGGGTGTTATATGGTTTGCATCGACGAATCCAACAGCTTGAAGATACTCGACCCTCCCTTAAAGTGTGGCCTATAAAAGATCGACTTGAAGGTGCACAGATCGAGGTTATAAACAACGGTGCAGAGGGTGAGTTTGAGGCGCAAATTGAGGCATCAGATTATTCAGGGATGTACATTCCACCACAATGGCGTCGCTATCATGGTTATTGGGAAGGTGAGCAGGGGAGCATAGTTACGATAATGAGGGGTATGAAACGCCGTCTTAAGTTGGCTACATTTGAAATGAGCCCATTTATAGCTTCAGCTCGTCTGGATCTCTATCAAATTACTTCACAAGGTATGGTTTCGTGGTCTACCCATAGTTACTCAATATTACAACCAAAAAGTTCTGTAATACCCCAAATCTACCTGAAGGTAACAATTAGTTCGATCCCTAGCCCAAGACATGGGCCTGTGAATTTATCTATTAAAGTTAATGCAAAAGATGGCATTGAGATACTTTGAGATACTTTTGCTTTGGGTTAAGTGTATGATATAATTGATCTACTAATCGCAAGCAAAACCGAAAAATGGGCGAAAAGGTACTCGACAAAAGGCACTCAATGTGTTAATAAGAACATGCAACATGATACGTATTGTATAATATGTTGTGCTTCAATGGAAGTCGGACAGCTAGCTTCGGGTAAAAATGCGACAACTCCTCCCGGGGAAGATATAATAAAACCAAACCAGGAGGGGTAATGA
>CAZOVW010000049.1:0-7519 GCA_964583545.1 uncultured Dehalococcoidales bacterium
TCGGGGCGAGTGGATTTGAACCACCGACCTCAGCGTCCCGAACGCTGCGCGCTAAACCAGGCTGCGCCACGCCCCGCAAGCACCAGTATAGCCCTTTCTGAGAATACTAGCAAGAAGCCTTCTTGAATTACCCCCTATCCACTGATATACTGAATAAATCGTGAAATACTGTGTGCTGGTAATTGATGGCGCCGCTGGCTGGCCGCTCTCGGAGCGTGGACAAAAAACCTCGCTGGAGCTGGCGCATACCCCAAACCTCGACCGCATGGCCCGTGAGGGCATGCTAGGCTTGGTGCGCACAGTGCCGCCGGGGATGGAGCCCTCAAGCGCCTGTGCCTGCATGTCGCTGCTCGGCTATGACCCGAAGGTCTACTATCGCGGCAGGAGCGCCATTGAGGCGAGGAGCATGGGCATCCCCATCAAGGAGGGGGAGGTCGTCTTTCGCTGCAATCTGGTTGCCGTTCAGGATGGAAAGATGTGTAGCTATTGCTCGGGCCATATCTCCAGCGATGAGGGTCATGCCCTCATCGCCACTCTGGAGGAGCGCCTCGGTAGCGACGAAGTACACTTTTACCCCGGTGTCGGCTACAGACACATATGCAAGATAAAGGGGCGCGAGGATACCCTCTTGGCTACTTGCACACCACCGCACGATATCCCAAATAAGCCCATCGCTGAATTTATGCCGCACGGGCCGGGGAGCGACCTTTTGCGGGAGCTCATGCTGCGCTCCCAAGATGTATTGCGGGATCATCCGGTGAACATCGAGCGAAAAAAGCGAAAACGGCGCGGCGAAATCCCTGCTACGATGATATGGCTATTCTGGGGCAGCGGGAGAATACCTGACCTACCTCCGTTCAAAGAGAAATACGGCCTCGATGCTGCGATGACATCGGGGGTTGATCTTCTCCACGGCCTGGCAAAGATGGCAAGGATTGATACCATCAAAATCCCGGGGGTGACCGATGGCCTGGACAACGATTACGCCCGACAGGGAACCGGTGCCCTTGAAGCGCTACGGGAGCATGACCTAGTCGTTATCCATATTGAGGCACCGGATGAGGCCGCCCATGCTGGCTCTATTGATGATAAAATAGAGGTCATCCAGCGGGTGGACCGAGAGGTGGTGAGCCGCCTGCTTTCATGGGGAGAGCGAAAAGAGGGAGATGCCCTTCGCATGCTGATCATGCCTGACCATGCCACACCCATTGCGGTTCAAACCCATACCGCGGAGCCGGTTCCCTTTTTACTCTGGGGTGCAGGATTCGAAGCTAATGGGGCGAGACGATTCACTGAGGCGGAGGCGAAGGGAACAGGCGTTCTCATTGAGAAGGGGCATACCATTATGGGCAGGCTGACGGGGGTGTGACGATCGAGTTTCGGAGGCAGTATGGCGCTAATAGTGCAGAAGTATGGTGGTAGCTCAGTGGCGGATGTGAAGAGGATCAAGGATGTTGCCCGGCGTATCATCGCCACCAAAGAGAGGGGCAACGATGTGGTAGTAGTCGTCTCCGCTATGGGGAAGACCACTGATGAGCTCATCAGCCTGGCGCATCAGGTCACCGACCGACCTGACGAGCGGGAGCTTGATGTGCTGCTATCCACCGGGGAACTGATCTCCAGCACCCTGCTTGCCCTAGCGCTCAAGTCACTGGGGCATGAGGCGGTCAGCCTCAGTGGTGCCCAGGCAGGGATCCAGACCGACGCAGTCTATAGTCGGGCGCGCATCCTCACCGTCGAGGTGCAGCGCATCGTCAAGGAGCTGGCCGAGGGCAAGATCGTCATCGTCGCTGGGTTTCAGGGCATTACCCCTGAGATGGATATTACCACCCTGGGTCGGGGAGGCTCCGATACCACCGCGGTGGCGATGGCGGCGAGCCTCAAGGCGCAGGTATGCGAGATCTATACCGATGTGGAAGGAGTCTATACCGCCGACCCTCGCATTGTCCCCGAGGCGCGCAAACTGGAGGAAATCGGCTATGAGGAGATGCTTGAGCTCGCCAGCTATGGGGCGAAGGTGCTTCATCCCCGCGCTGTAGAGCTGGGTGAGCTCTTTAATACACCGATCCTGGTGGCTTCTAGCTTTACTGAAGGCCCAGGAACCCTAATTCACGGAGGCATCGCTATGGAAGTGCGAAACAAGGTGAGAGGCATCGCTCACGACCTCAATGTGGCCAAGGTTACCGTCCTCGGCGTCCCCGACCGGCCGGGGATTGCAACCGCCATCTTCGACCCCCTGGCCAAGGAAAATATCAGCGTGGACACCATCGTCCAGAACGCCAGCGTGGAGCGGGTAACCGACCTGACCTTCACCGTGGCCAGAAGCGACCTGGATAAGGCGATGCATATGGTGGAGCCAGTGGCGAAATCCATTGGCGCCAGTGGCTGCGTTGCCGATGCCAAGCTGGGCAAGGTGAGCATCGTGGGCACAGGGATGCAGAATACGCCAGGCTATGCGGCAAGGATGTTCCGCGCCCTTTACGAGCAGGGGATCAACATCGAGTTGATCACCACATCGGAGATCAGGATCACCTGCATCATCGACGAGGCCAGGGTTGAGGATGCCCTCATCGCCCTCCACCGGGCCTTCGAACTGGAGAGAGGGGAAGATGAAATTTAGCGAGTGCCCTGCTAAATGACCCTAATTCCTCTTGACAACTGGGGAAGTACCCTTAAAATAATGTGGATGAAGTGAGCGGTGGTGATTAATGCATTATCAGGCAGGAGAAGCGAGGCTAAGACGGCGGCGCACTAAAGAGGCTATTGCTTTCGCAATGCAAGGTCGTTGGGGGGAAGCGGTCAACGCCAACAGGAGCATAATCGAGGTCTTCCCCAATGATATTAATGCCTATAATCGGTTAGGCAAGGCGTTGACGGAGCTAGGTCAGTATACGCAGGCGAGGGAAGCCTATAGCCGAGCCCTGAGAATTGACTCCAAGAATGGCATCGCCAGAAGAAATCTTCGGCGACTCTCTCTATTGAAGGAAGCGCAACAGGCGCCAGGAGAGGGGCATCAGAGGGTTATTCCCCAGCTTTTCATCGAGGAGACGGGCAAGGCTGGGGTAGCCAATCTTGAGCAACTAGCCCCGCGGGAAGTGCTCGCTAAGATGGCCGCCGGTGACCCGGTTTACTTGAGACCGAAGGGACAAGGGCTCATTGTGGAGAATAAGCATGGTGAGTATCTGGGGCATGTTAAGCCAAGGATTGGGGTACGCCTCGCCAAGCTAATTGATGGGGGCAACCGCTACACCACGGCGATCGCAAGTTCGGCGGATAGCGAGGTAAAGGTAATCATCACGGAGGTATTCCAGCACCCCACCCAAGCAGGACGTCCCTCCTTCCCTGCTAAGGGTTATGATGGTTTCCGTTCTTACGTCAAAGGGAGTATATTAAAATACGAGTTGGGGGAAGATGATGAGGTTTTGGACGAAAGCGGTTATCCTACTGAGCTGGAAGAGGATACAGAGGCCTTGCCTGAAGGCATGTCCCTGGTAGCTGAGGATGGGAATATCCCCGAGGAGGAATCCTAAGGCCCTTTACCATTACGCTCGCTTCTTTACCCCTTCATAAAATCACCCATTGATCCCCCTAGATAGATAAGTGACACCCCATTTGATGGGGGTTATCTTCCCTTTCAAGTTTGGAACATGCCCTGGCGGTTCTTTATGTCATTGCGAGCGAAGCAATCCCATTCCCCTCTCCCAGTCCTCGCCGGGATTGCTTCGGTCGCCTTAGGCAACCTCGCAATGACATAGGACATAGAAGGAAGTTATGTGTCACTATACTAATGTATTGAACGACTGTATCCCTTTGACGAGCTCAGCGAAGCGTGATATTCTTTTGGAAAGATCGCTAAATATCCAGGCATAGGGGAATCTGATGGATATCGGAGTAGTTAAGCCAGTGGACATCGAAGAGGAGATGAAGGTCTCCTATCTGGACTATGCCATGAGTGTGATCGTCTCCCGCGCCCTGCCCGATGTGCGCGATGGGTTAAAGCCGGTGCAACGACGGATCCTCTATGCCTTGGGAGAGCTGGGGCTCACGCACTCCAGTGCCCACAAGAAGAGCGCTCGCATCGTGGGTGAGGTGCTGGGTAAATACCATCCCCATGGTGATGACCCAGTCTATGAAGCCATGGTGCGCATGGCACAGGATTTCTCCCTGAGGTATGTGCTCATCGATGGGCAGGGGAATTTTGGTAGCGTGGATAACGACCCGCCAGCGGCGATGCGCTATACCGAGGCTCGTCTCTCCCAGATCGCTCAGGAGATGCTCCTTGACATCGATAAGGAGACGGTTGAGCTGGCGCCCAATTTCGATGGCACCCTCAAGGAGCCCACCGTGCTTCCCTCCAGGCTCCCCAATCTACTCATAAACGGGGCCTCGGGGATCGCAGTGGGCATGGCCACCAACATCCCCCCGCACAATCTCGGTGAGGTCTCAGATGCCATCTGCTATCTCATCGAAAACCCTGAGGCGTTGGTGGACGAGCTCACCGATTTCATTCGTGGCCCTGATTTCCCCACTGCAGGTATTATTTTCGGTCGCGAGGGGATCAAGAATGCCTATGCCACAGGTAAGGGTAGGGTCATGGTCCGGGCCAGAACTGATATTGAGGAGCTCGCTAAGGGGCGCCATCGGATAGTAGTCACCGAGCTTCCCTACCAGGTAAACAAGGCAGCGTTGGTAGAGAGGATCGCTGAGCTGGTCAAGGCAAAAAGGATCGAGGGGATCAGCGAGCTGCGCGATGAATCGGACAGGCAGGGGATACGTATCGTTATCGAGCTGAGGAAGGGCGCTCAACCGGAGCAGGTCTTAAACAACCTCTTTAAGCATACAGCGATGCAGTCAGCCTTCTTTGTCAACATGCTAGCCCTGATCGATGGGCAGCCCAGGGTGATCAGCCTGAAAACGGCGCTTCAGCAGTATATCAGCTTTCGCCAGGAGGTCATCGTCCGTCGCTCCCGGTTTGAGCTTCGCCATGCTAAGGAGCGGGCACATATCCTTGAGGGGCTGAAGATCGCCCTCGACCACATGGACGAGGTTATCGAGGCGATTCGCCACTCCCAAAGCGCTGAGGCGGCGCGGAAAAATCTGATGACATCCTTTAATCTGACCCAGGCGCAAGCCCAGGCTATCCTGGACATGCAGCTTCGGCGCCTCGCTGCCCTGGAGCGCAAAAAGGTCACCGAAGAGTATACCGAGGTCTTGAAGACCATCGCTTACCTGGAGGACCTGTTAGCCAACCCGCGAAAGGTCCTTTTTCTGGTCAAGGAGGATATCGGCGAGCTAAAGATAAAATATGGCGACCCGCGGCGGACGGAGATCGTTGAAGAGGAGCCAGAGGAGTTCAGGGATGAGGACCTGATCCACCATCAGAGGGTGGTGATCGCTCTAACTAACCGGGGGTATATAAAGCGAATGCCCATCGAAAGCTACCGGCTGCAGCAGCGAGGGGGTAGAGGGGTCATGGGTATCGCTACCCGAGAGGCAGAGAGCGTGCGTCTCCTCCTGGTCGGTGATACCCTCGATACTGTTCTCTTCTTCACCAATCGGGGGAAGGTATATTCCCTTAAATGCTACCGAATACCACAGGAGACCTCCCGAGCTGCTAAAGGGATACCACTGGTTAAACTGATCTCCATAGATGAGACAGAGCAGGTGACCGAGATTCTGGCTGTATCAAGCTTTGTCCCTGGTGACTCCATGATTATGGCGACACGCCGCGGGGTGATAAAGCGGAGCGCTCTTGAGGAGTTCGCCTCGGTGCGCGCAAACGGTCTCATTGCCATGAGGCTTGGGAAAGGGGACGAGCTGGTGGCGGCAAGGGTAGCTCGACAGGGCGACGAGGTCATTCTAGTAACGGAAGGGGCTCAGGCGATCAGGTTTGCCCTCAGCGGGCTCAGGACCGCCTCACGCACCAGCGGTGGGGTGCGCGCCATCCATCTCGCCCCCGATGATCGTGTGGTGGCGATGGACATTGTCTCCCCTGATGCTTACCTGATGGTAATTACCAAAAATGGCTTTGGCAAGTGCACTCCCCTATCCGCTTATCGCATCCAGGGTCGCGGGGGCACCGGAATAAAGAGCCTCAGTTTAAGAGCAGGGAGGATTGTCGCCGCGCGTGTTATCGACACCTCTGATGAGGTGATGATCCTTTCCGCTCAGGGGGTCATCATTCGCATGCGGGGGGATAACATCCCGATTCAGGGGAGAATTAGGAGAGGGGCCAGCCTTATGAAGCTTGATGAGGGGGATGAGGTAATCTCTATCGCAGCGCTACGCTAGTGGCATAATAAACCATTGACAAATAGTCATATTTAACGTTATATTTGCCCAAGGGTATTGACATCCGTTTCACATTGTGGTAAATTTCGCAAATTTGTAGTACGGTGGTGAGAACTAGCTTTACGTTAAGGTATAATGGCGAGAGCGAGCAAGTAATTTGTTATCTCACTGGCTTCAAAGGGGCGAGGCTGGATGAGCCAGGACGGTAGTTTCTGGCGCCAGCCCTTTTGTTTTTCCGTCAGCGAGGTGTAGGATGGTTCCTGCTGGGGGTGTGGGGGTGACACAGGCGGTTGAAGAGAGGGGGATTTAGGGGGTTGATCAGGCAAAAGACTACGTTGAAAGCGACCATAATAATGAAAAGGGAGGAATAGATGAAAAAGCTGGTTTTTATTTTCTTGGCAATCGTGCTGGCGCTTTCCCTCACCCTGGCACTGGCGAGCCTAGCGGCGGCCACAGACTTAACAAACGTGACAGATACTGTAGCGAACCCAACCGCAGGCGCGACAACCACCCATAATATATCATTCACGACAGCAACCACCGGAAATATTTCGACTATAAACATGACATTCCCATCAGGGTTTAATGTGTCTGGTGCCGGCTTAGGAGCGAAATCTGGCATAGGAGCTGGGAACATTTCCGTCGACGCACAAGTAGTTACCTATAACGTTACTACACCCGGGTCAACCCCAAACGGAACAGCAATATGGGTCAATTTAACTTCCATAGTAAATACTGTTACCCCTGGATCTTCTTACAACGTTACTGTTACCACTAAAAACGAGACAGCGGTAACTATTGATGGGCCAACTGCATCCGCCAATTTCACGATTTATCCGGCAGCGGCCTCACTAAATGTCTCGGGGATCACCGACCCGGTAGTGGCGGGGACAGCCTCCAATGTCACGGTGAAAGCCGTGGACGCCTATGGCAACATCAATACCAGCTACACTGGCACCATCAACTTCACCTCCAGTGATGCCAAGGCGGTGCTACCAGCCAATTATACCTTCGTAGTTGGTGACGCTGGGGTAAAGAACTTCACCACTGGGGTGACCCTGAAGACGGTGGGGGAGCAATCGGTCACGGCCAAAGATACGGTCAATGCCACCATCAACGGATCGCAGACGGCAATTACCGTCAACCCGGCAGCGGCGGCCTCCCTCCAGGTAACGGGGATCACCGACCCGGTAGTGGCGGGGACAGCCTCCAATGTCACGGTGAAAGC
>CAZOVW010000049.1:7619-8168 GCA_964583545.1 uncultured Dehalococcoidales bacterium
ACCCGGCAGCGGCGGCCTCCCTCCAGGTAACGGGGATCACCGACCCGGTAGTGGCAGGGACAGCCTCCAATGTCACCGTGACTGCTCTAGATGAGTACGACAACACCGCTACCGGCTACACGGGCACCATCAACTTCACCTCTACCGACCCCCGGGCAGTGCTGCCAGCCAATTATACCTTCGTAGTTGGTGACGCTGGGGTAAAGACCTTCACCACTGGGGTGACCCTGAAGACAGGGGGGGAGCAGTCGGTTACGGCTACCGACACAGTTACTGCCACCATCACCGGATCGCAGACGGGAATCACCGTGGAAGAGGTCCCTTGGCAGTGGTGGCATTACCTGTTGATCGCGCTGGGTGCTCTCATCGTTATCGGGGGGATCGTCCGGCTCCTGGTTCTCCCGAAGATGGGAGTGCCTGAGGGTGCTGAGGAGTTTTACGAAGAGGAAGAATTTTGATAGCTTTTCTGGCAAGCGGGGTGCCAGCGCTCTAACCCGCATGCGGTGCAGCGACCGAAGCGGCAGTCAGCGGTTTCTGTACCCTGTAAGG
>CAZOVW010000050.1:0-7966 GCA_964583545.1 uncultured Dehalococcoidales bacterium
CTTTTCCGAAAAAAGTAGTAACGACTGAAAAGTGGGCGATATTATATTGTACAAAGGGCTACTTGTGCAATAGTCGCAGCAGGAGTTCATCTTTTAATACCGCTTATCAAGCAGGGTCCCCTTCCTCGAAGCTGCTGCGCGCCGATCCAGATACGAAATTAGCGTGGTTAGGCAGCGACTCCCCCTTTGACAAATGGGAATTTTGGGGCTAAAATAGATACGATTTTGCGGGAGTAACTCAGTTGGTAGAGTCCCTGCCTTCCAAGCAGGTTGTCGCCGGTTCGAGTCCGGTCTCCCGCTCCACAGAGCTGCTCTATCGCCTCTTCAAGCTGCTGCGCCATGATATGGATTTTGATGACTGGCTCGAGCCTAGAAACTACGCGGGGCTGCGTGAAGAATGACCCACCTCAATACTTTGGGGGCAAAGGGTAAGGAGATGGTTTTCCAATTGTCTAGGCACTAAAGGGAAGAGGCGAAGCTGGAACTGGACTTGGAACCAAGCGGTGAGCCCTGGAACGGCAGAGTTGTTCTGCTAGCTCAAAGTGCTTTAAGGCCTGATTTCTCCACGAAAACTCCTCAGCATATCTCACCGCTCTCTCTGACACTTCGTTCCTGAGCCTAGAATTGAGCATAAGTTGTTTAATCCCGGAAATGAGTTGTTCAAAGTCTGCACAAGGTAACCCGCCGGCCATTCTCACAGTTTCGCCGAGGCCCTCCATGTCTCGGCAGGCAATTACAGCCCCGGTGCCCAAGGCGTGTGCCACAATTCCGCTCTGGGTGCAGTCGCTCGGCCAGTAGAAATAGACATCTAAAGCTCTTAGTAAGAGTGGAAGCATGTCTTCAGGCAGATAAGTTTCCAAGAAGAACTGCCCAGTGCCATTGTACCTGGCCCTCAATTCTGAGGCACATTTGCTATTGTTGCTATTATGGGGTTCCCGCAAGAAGCCAGCATAGACCGCTGCAATCTTTTTCCGAGGCAGCATCTGCTGTAGCGCATTACGGGCATGATAGAGGAACTCAGTACCTTTATTGGCGGTGATGAATCCAGCCCCGCCTATCACCATCGTGTCCCGGTTGAGGAACACACGTTGCTGCCTCAAGTTATCCTTGCTTACCTCATCCAGCCCCGATTCACCTACAAAATAGTCATGAATCCTCGCCCTAGCTTTCGCTCTGCTCATCTTGGCTAATCTAGGATAGAGATGGGTACCATGCCTTAGCACATGTACCTTGTCACTATATTCCGGAAAGGCGCGAGTGACTGCCTTATACACACCATCGCTAAGCACCGTGATCGCATCCGTGTGAGGTAGCAGCATTTGCAGAAAGGAGTCCTCCTCTCTGCGCAGCCCGTAAGGGGTTTCACTGCTTTGAAAGTGAAGTGAGTGGACGGTAATTACTTTTGTCTTGTTTAAGTCACTGAGCATTTTAATAAATCTGGCGTTGTCTTTCCAAATGCCGAATTCGTGTTGAAACCAGAGCACTTGGTCTTCACCTGACCTGAGACCCTTCAAAATGGAACTGGCAGAGAAATCCTCGCCGCTAGGTATGCCGTACCAAACGGTAGTGGTGGGTAAGGCTCGCTCATTGCTGAGGGGTGCTCCATAGCTATTCAAATTGAACGATATTACATTCCATCTGCCTGGGGGACTTACGCTGGTGATGAATTCGGAGTAGGCCGCAATTCCGCAGATTATAGGCTTGTATGGTGTAATGAAGGTAATGAATGCCATCTAGCTCTTCCTTGACGTCAGATTAATCTACGCAGGGCCAATTGTCAAGTAGTTTACTCTTTCCAACCTTGTAATATGCCGCCGTTTGTGCAAGCCCTTCCTTCACAGGGACCCTAGGGCGCCAGCCTAGCTCCCGCTCAGCCTTGCTCCAGTCGAGGCATATTCGTTGAATCTCCCCCGGGCGAACCGAAGCATAAAGGGGGAAGCCATCATAGCCCAGGGCCTCAGCGATGGCATCAAAGACCTCCTGATCCGAGGTCTCCACTCCCGTGCCTATATTGCAAATAGCGTTTCTCCCCCGCTCCATGGCTAAGAGATTCACTGCTACCACATCGGAGACATGGATGTAGTCCCGGGTCTTATCCCCCGCGCCGAAGATGGTGGGATGCTCTCCCTCCAGCATCTGGTGAGCGAAGATAGCGACAACCCCGGCCTCGCCAAATGGGTTCTGTCTGGGACCATAAACATTACCGTACCTGAGCACCACATAATTGAGCCCATGCTGAAGGGCATATAGTTTGAGGTAGTGTTCCACGGCATACTTTGAAACCCCGTATTGGGAGACCGGATTTATCGGGTGATTTTCGTCAACGGGCAAATATTGAGGCTCGCCATAGATCGCCCCACCGGAGGAGGCATAGATAAACTTTCCCACCCTATAGCGAACCGAATTAACGATGACATTGAGGCTACCCAGAATGTTTTCCTGGGCATCGAACAGCGGTTCGGCAACCGATCTCCTGAGGTCTATTTGGGCGGCGTGGTGGCTGACGATATCCGGCCTTTCCCGTTCAAAGATCTCCGCTATCCCTGGATCACCGACGTTTAGCTCATGGAGCTTGGCTTGGGGATTGATATTCTCGCGGCATCCAGTAGATAGGTTATCGATCACCACCACCTCATCGCCCCGCTCAATCAGGGCATCAACCAAGTGGGATCCGATAAAACCCGCTCCTCCCGTGACCAAGACCTTCAAGCCTTCTCTCCCCGAACAAAGATGTGACGCCAGGGCCCGAGATACTTCAGACTATTTAGGAGCGCTTTGCCATGCCAGTCAAAGGATAATTCAGGCGCCTGGAGCAAGGATTCAAGGATTCCATTTGACGCAATGAAATGAAACAAGTAATCGATCTGGCTGTTAGTGAGCCTCTCGTAAAGACGGCGCGCGAAGTAGCCAATTCGCAGCTCCCACCCGATCCTCTCTCGCCACGCCTTTTGATAGCCAGAGAAGATGCTTTCGGAGAAGGTATCGGTGACGAGCGCCTGATGGAGGGTATCAGCGGCCACCTCAGCACACAGTAGGCCATAATATACCCCGCCGCCAGTGGTAGGTTTCACCTGCCCTGCAGCATCGCCCACTACGATCACCCTTTCTCGGTAAGTCCTTCTCAGCGGCTTTAGCGGGATGCCTCCATAGGTAATCTTGGCCTCGGCTGAGGCTATCCTGCCCTGTTGAAAGAGAGTGGCCAGAAGCTTTATAAGATGCTCACCTGTGTTTCTTCGGGAGAAGAGCCCTACAAGCGCCCGTTTTGGCCCGGTGGGTACGAACCAGGCAAAAAACCCCGGAGCCACCCCCTGATCAAAATAAACCTCTATCTCGCTCTTTTCGCTCTCTTGACGTCGCCCCTCCCCACTATCAGTGCTCACCTCAGCTTGGGCCCCCACAACAAGATCGCCCACTCTTCCTAAACCCAAATTCTGAGGAATTCGGGAGCCAAATCCGCTGGCAATGACTGCGGTCTTGGCCTCACAGGTTTCCTGACCCTCCGCTTCCACCCTAACGCGGTCATTCAAAACTGCGATGTCATTCACTCTGCTACCTAGAAGGTAGTGTACGCCTTGCCCTTGAGCTTTCTCGGCGAGAGACCGGTCGAAGGCAGCGCGATCGATAATATACGCTTGAACGCGTTCCCGCCACAGCCTTATCTCCCTCCGTGAAGGGCTGAATAGCCTGGCTGAGCTTACCTTACCTAGAACCGTGCCATCGAAGAGGGGGAAATGCTCAAGGCACTCCGCGCCGATGATCCCGGTGCACTGCACTGGCTCACCTATCCGCTCGTGCTCCTCAAAAACTACTATCTTGTGCCCAAAACTCGCCAAGCGGTGAGCGATATAGCTTCCCGTAGGACCTGCGCCCACAATTAGCGCATCATACACACTAGCACCCCTTGAAGAATTTCCGCCTCATTATAGCATACACAATCCTTATTATGTTGAATTGAAAAGGATTGTGTGTTAGAATCACGCTATCTTACGCTCAGCTCCGTCAGTGGGGGATAGTCTGTGAAGACTTTATGGACACCCTGGCGCATGAGGTACATTTTAGGGAAAAAACCCCGCGGTTGCTTGCTCTGCATGAAACCGCAGAGCCCTGTAGCAAGGGATAGAGAGAACTACATCCTCTATCGGGGCAAGGCCTGCTTCATCATGCTCAATCTCTTCCCTTACACTAACGGTCACCTGATGATCGCTCCATACCGGCATGAGGCGAGCATTGAGCGGTTGGATGATAAATCGCTCTATGAAATGATCGCCCTCACGCGAGCGAGTGTCGCTGTGCTCACGAGAGCCCTCTCGCCAGCAGGCTTCAATATTGGTATGAACCTTGGAAAGGTTGCCGGGGCGGGCATCACCGACCACCTTCATATGCACGTGGTGCCCAGGTGGCACGGCGATGTGAATTTCATGTCCGTATTTGCGGAGACGAGGCTGATCCCAGAAGCCCTCGATGCCACCTATGACAGATTACTTCCCATCTTGGCTGAGGAAATATCAAGGTGAAGCGATGGAGAGACGGGCAAGGGTAATGGCTCTCGAGAAAACCTGAGGTTTATCCGACATTATGGCGGAGACGGAGCGGTTATGCTAAAATGGCATTAAGTGGTGGGCGTAGCCGAGCGGTTAAGGCGCCAGGTTGTGGCCCTGGAGGTCGAGGGTTCGAATCCCTCCGCTCACCCGTGCGCCCGTAGCTCAGTGGATAAGAGCATCGGTCTTCGGAACCGGAGGTCGGGGGTTCGAATCCCTTCGGGCGCGCATCTGCCAGATGGGTTGTTGTCAACTGACGCAACACCAACCTATGTTGTCTTGGTAGACAGTCCCGCTGCCGCCAGTATATCTGGAACCATCTCTTCCCTGCCGATTGCCATTATATGCACTCCGTCACAGATCGAATCCTTTTTTAGTGCAGCGATCATCCGGCTCGCAATCTCTATACCTTTATTGAGAGCCTCACCTTTGGGCGCGCTCGCCAGTTCATCGATCAGGTTCTGGGGTACAAAGATGCCGGGTACGTTCTCGTTCATGTACTTCGCCATCCTTGCTGATACAAGCAAGACTATCCCCGCCAGAATCTTGACGGGGAATTGACGGGCATACTCCATGAACTTGGCGAAGTTATCCAGGTCGTAGATTGCCTGGGTCTGGATGAACTCAGCTCCGGCCTCCACCTTCTTTTCGAACTTGATGAGCTGAGGTTCGATTGGTTTTGCCTCAGGGGTGACTATGGCCCCGGCGCAGAACTCAACTGCTCCATCGAGATCGTTTCCTCCCAGATCCTTCCCCGATTCCATTTGCCTGATTGCTCTGAGGAGTTGGACTGAGTCGAGTTCGAAAACGCCTTTAGCCTCCTTGTGATCTCCAACCGGGATAGCGTCACCTGTGAGACAGAGGACATTCCTTATGCCCCTTGTGTATGCCAGGAGGAGTTCGGCTTGAAGAGCCAGTTGATTACGGTCGCGGCAGGTCATCTGCAGTATAGGTTCGCCACCTCGCTCTTTGATCTCCAGACAGCCCCCGATAGAAGGAAAGCGCATCACTGAGCTTTGGTGATCGGTAACGTTGATCGCGTCCACCTTATCCTTGAGTATGTCGATATGGTGACACATTTTCTCTATATTAGTGCCCTTTGGCGGGCCAACCTCGCTGGTCACTATGAACCTGCCGGATTTGAGGGCTTCTCTGAAGCTCTGCGCCATTTTCTTCCTCCTCACAGGATTCTGGTCACTCGGGGCCTGGGTACCACCTGGGAATTTTTGGGAGGTTGGTACTTTTTCATCAGGTCGAGCCTGCCCTGCTCCTCAAGGCGCCGATAGATAAGCGTCCAGGCGCAATCCCGTTCCGGGTCGATCTCGCATTTACCATTGTTGGTTCCGCCACATGGCCCGTTCAGCAATCCCTTGTGGCATGCCGTGATGGGGCAGATGCCCGCCGTATAGCCCAGGACACAGTGGCCACACTGGTCACAAACCTCGTGGAAGCAGCCTGGCCCATCCTCTACACCGATGAAGAGGGTATCCAGGGCCGGGATGACCGGCTTACCGATATAAGAACCTACTTTCTGTACACCCAGAGCGCAGGACATCACCAGGAGGCAGTCCGCACCCTGAATGGCACCATTGTTTTTCATCAAGGATGCTTCGGTCATCTCATCGCAGGCGGTGGGAATGACTGTCCAACTGGTGACCAGCTTGCCCAGGCCTTGCAGACGCTCCTTCATGTCTAGGACTTCTTCTCTTCCGCCAGTCTTGGTCATGGTGGCGCAGGTGCCGCAGCCAATGATGTAAACTCTTTCCAGCCCCTCAAGTTGCTGCTTGATCTCTTCGAGAGACTTTTGCTTTGTAATGGTTTTCATACTCCACCTCCCAATTGAATGGTCTATCCCTTTATTATGTTTCCAGGTCGCATCTCAGGCATCGCCTTGCTTCCTGCCTTGCTATCTCCTCCGAGAAGCCCCGCTCGATTTCCTCGAAAGTGTTTTTCCTTTCCTCAACAGGTAGCCTTGGCATTTCCAGCCTGGGCTGGGTTTCCCAGGTTTCCTCGACTTGTAAGCTACTTGCCTCCGTGGCGACCTTTTCCTTTAGGTCGTACATTTCCACACGTGAGGTGTCATCGCTGAGGTACTTTTCTATTGCGATAGCCGCTCTCCGCCCAGCAGCGATAGCGTCTATGACCATCCCCGGGCCAGTGACGAAGTCTCCTCCGGCGAAGACGCCCGGGACATTGGTAGATAACCTGTTGCTGTCAACGACCAAGGTTTCCCACCTGGTGCGCTCCAAGGCACTGTCGGGAGGTAGAAACGAAAGGTCGGGAGCCTGACCTACGGCAGCGATGACGGTATCAGCCTCGACAGAGAACTCAGACCCAGAGATGGGCACCGGCCGGCGCCGCCCGCTGGCATCGGGTTCGCCCAAGCTCATACGGATGCATTGCAGGCCAGTTGCTCTCCACTTGTCGCTCTCTATCCGCGTGGGACTGGCGAGGAAGTTGATCTGGATGCCCTCTGCGACTGCCTCATTGTATTCTACCTCGGTCACCGGCATCTCGCCCCGCGACCGCCTGTAGTAGACATTCACCTCCTCGGCGCCGAGACGAAGGGCAGTGCGAGCAGCATCGAGCGCCACATTTCCGCCACCAATGACGGCTACCTGGCGTCCGACTCTTACCTGTTTGCCTACTTTGACATCGCGCAGGAATCTCAACCCATAGTGGAAGTCTTCCACGTCTTCCAGTTCGCCAGGTATGCCTATGCGCTGGCTTCGCTGAGCGCCCGCTGCGATAAAGACCGCGTCAAAACCGTCTTTCCTCAAGTCCTCCACGGTGAAATTCACGTTGATCGGTGTGTTGTATCTTATCTCGACGCCGCGCTTAGCGATATAGTCTATCTCCTGTTGAATAACCTCTACAGGCAAGCGAAACTGGGGTATCGCTATCGAAAGCATGCCTCCCCCTACAGGAAGGGCCTCGAAAACCGTCACTGGATAGCCCATCTGAGCCAGGAAGTAGGCGCAGCTCAGCCCGGTGGGCCCGGCTCCAACTACGGCTACCCTCTGGTTCCTGGTTTGAGGGAAGGGCTCTGGTGCGGGCAATTCACCCGCATGGTCGAAATACCAGTCCGCGGCAAAGCGTTTTAGCTCCCTTATGGCTACCGGCTCGTCAAGTTCCCCGCGGCGGCAGCGCGTCTCACAGGGATGATGGCAGATGCGGCCGCAGATAGCGGGGAAGGGGTTTCGCTCCCTGATGGTTTCAACAGCCTCCAGGTATTCGCCCTCAGCAATGTGAGCCACGTATTTGGGTATGTTGATCCCCACCGGACAAGTATGCTGGCAGGGGGATATCATCAAAGCATCGCAGACCGCCGCTGGGCATTTTTTCTCCTTTATGTGAGCTTCATACTCGTCACGGAAGTAGTTAATGGTGGTAAGCACTGGGTTGGGGCACGTCTGGCCAAGGCCACA
>CAZOVW010000051.1:0-7842 GCA_964583545.1 uncultured Dehalococcoidales bacterium
TGGAGGATCCCAAGGACAAAACACTCGAGGAGGTTAGGAGGATAAGAGATGAGATAAGGGTGAGGGTGGTTGATCTGTTGCGTGAGATGGAACACCACAAGAATGAAGAAGGGCATGACTGTCGGTCATGTCAAGCATCGGAGGGATAATATGGCTGATCTGGTTCAAGTGGGCGAGACCGCTGGACTGGCAGATGGGACGATGAAATCGGTCTTGGTCAAGGGACGCGAAATTCTGCTGGCTAGAGTCGGGGACAAGTACTATGCGGCTGACAACCATTGCCCCCACATGGGTGGGAAGCTATCCCAGGGAAAGCTTGAGGGCACTGTGGTCACTTGTCCTCGTCATGGTTCTCAGTTTGACCTCAGTAATGGTCAGGTAGTCCAGTGGCTGAGGGGTTCTGGGTTTATTGCGAAAGTAAGCCAAGCGCTCAAGTCACCCAGGCCACTTGTTGTCTACAACGTGAAGGTCGAAGATGATAGGATCCTGGTAGAAATCTAGCTCCTAGCTTGAAAGATGTTAGCAGGAGTCACCGATGAAGATAGCCTGTGCTGTTGATGAAATAGGAAGGCTAACACCTGACGAAATCAAGGATGTGCTGGACAAGGACAATAAGGGAGAGTTCATCCTGTTGGATGTGAGGCAGCCTGAAGAATATGAAGCTGGACATATTCCGGGAGCAATACTCATCCCGCTGGGCGAGGTGGAAGCGAGACAGGATGAACTGGACCGAAGTAGGAAGATTATTGCCTACTGTCGCTCCGGGCACAGGAGCATGGCGGCGGCCATTGCCCTCTGTGGGCTTGGATTCAAGGATGTTCACCATCTGGATGGCGGCATTCTTGCCTGGCCTTACGAGACTATTACCGGCATGCCTGAAGCCAGTCCTGAATTGATAACCGAGGCAGCTGATGTTAGAGATATTCTCGTGCTGGCTATCAAGCTGGAGAAAGGCTCCCGGGATTTCTATATGGAAGCTGAAGAGAAGGCTGAATCCTCCCAAGCGGAAGAGACATTCCAGATGCTGGCTAATGCTGAGGACCGACATATGGACAGCCTGTACCAGCGCGCCGTTGGTCTGATAGGCAAAGATGTACTCCCATCTTTAGAGAAACTCAAGACAGAACTGAAGGTGGAGCATATGGAGGGTGGCATTGAAATCAGCCCAGCTCTAGCTAAAGTAGGGGAGAAATTTATTGATGAGATGGGGGCGTTGGAAATAGCGCTGGAAAAGGAGTATATGGCATATGATTTCTATAAGCGGACTTCGGCACTGGTAGAGGATCCGGATACCAAATCACTGCTCCACGAATTAGCTCTGGAGGAACGAAATCATGCTAATATTCTGCTCGAGCAAGTGGCAGAAGTCGTTCAGCAGACAGGGACTGAAAAAGAAAGAGCCAGATGATTTTTGAACGCATAAAAGCAGAGGGAATAGCCCATAATTCCTACCTGATCGGCTCAGGCAGTGATGCCGCTGTGATTGATCCTCGGCGAGACTGCCAGGTCTATATTGACTTGGCTCAGCAGAAGGGTCTCAGGATAAAATATATCTTTGAGACCCATCGTAATGAAGACTATGTAATCGGCTCTATCGAACTGGAGCACTTGACCGGAGCCGAAATCTTCCATGGCTCCGGATTAGGCTGGAAATACGGCAATACCTTGCGAGATGGGCAGGAATTCCAGATCGGCAGGTTAAGACTTAGCGCTATCCATACCCCGGGGCATACTGACGAAAGCATGTCCTATGCCCTGACCGATCTATCCTCTGGTAAAGCCACAGTAATGGTATTCACCGGGGATGCACTATTCGTGGACGAGGTTGGTCGAACTGACCTGTATGGTTCAGAAGATGCCCCCAGGCTTGCCGGCAATTTGTACGACAGCATCTTCAACAGAATTCTTCCCTTGGGTGACGGCGTCATTCTTTGCCCGGGCCACGGCGCAGGATCGGTTTGTGGCATGCATATCGGTGACCGGGATGAAAGCACCCTCGGCATAGAAAGAGCCCAGAATCCGATACTTCAGCTGAAGAATAAAGAGGAGTTCATAAGATACAAGCTCTCTGAGCAGCTGGAGAGGCCGCATTACTTCCGCAAGATGGAAGTGTATAATCTGGAAGGTCCTCCCCTCCTGGGATGCATGCCTCTACCGGTCCCGCTTATGCCATCGGAGTGCAGGGAGGAAATGGAACGAGGCGCAGTAGTGGTTGACACCAGCAATCCGGCTGCCTTTGGCGGCGCTCACATTAAGGGCTCGTACAGTATCTGGCTGGAGGGGCTATCTGCCTTTGCTGGCTGGGTGCTTTCCTACGATAGACCCATCCTGCTGGTCTTGGAAGACCAGTGTCACCTTGAGCGGGCTGTCCGTTACCTTATACGCTTGGGCTATGACCGCATTCAGGGTTATCTCAAGGGTGGTATAGAAGGCTGGTACAATGCCGGATTCCCTACGGAGCACCTGCAACTACTGTCGGTGCATGAGCTAAAGGCGAAAATAGACCACGGGGAAGAACTGACTATCTTAGATGACAGGGCGCAGGACGAGTGGGATGAGGGGCACATAAGGGGTGCGCAGCACGTATATGTTGGGCATCTCGAGGAGAGAATAGCCGATATTCCAAAAGATAAACCCGTGGCAGTGGTCTGCAACGTTGGGCATCGTGCCGGGCTGGGCGCTAGTATTCTGCTTCGGGAAGGTTGCAGGGAAGTATACAGCGTCCTGGGCAGTATGACAGCCTGGAAGGCTGCTGCCTATCCTGTCTCCACCGAGTAAACCTGATAAAAGCGCGAAGGTGCTTACCAGAGCCGTGGGAGGTCCTAGCATGCAGGATGAGTTGAGTGAATTGTTGGAAGCCGCGATGTATAAGGAACTCGCCTCTCAAGCCTTTTACCTAGCGGGACAGCGAAGGAGTGATAACCCTAGTGCTAGGGTGTTGATGCAAGAGCTGGCAGAAGAGGAGTTTCGCCACTTGCAGATGCTGAAAGAACTCAAGGAGAAAGGCTGGAAAGCTAGAGAGTGGCATAGGGAGAGGGTACCCGACCTGAAGATAAGTGATTACCTCATTGGTATCGATCATCTGGAGGGGGCGGGTTTACAAGACACCCTTGTTTTCGCCATGAAGCGAGAGCAGCAAGCAGTGGACTTCTACTCCCGAATGATGAACATCCTGCGGTCAGAGGATGCTAAACTGCTCTGTGAGAGGCTGGTTCACGAGGAACTGAAACACAAGCACAGGCTGGAGATATTCTACGATGACTTATTCTATGGGGAGGACTGAGGAGTCACTATCTCTGTTGAGGAGGAAAGATATGGAAGAAAGAAAGGGAGCGGTAACTTTTCGGGGCAATCCCCTGACTCTGGTTGGGCCGGAGATTAAAGTAGGACAGAAGGCGCCTGGTTTCCGGCTGCTGGCAACGGACATGCAGGAAGTACGGCTGTCCCAGAGCAGGGGCAAAGTCAGGCTGTTAAGCGTGGTGGTATCTCTGGACACACCAGTCTGCGACCTTCAGACGCAGAAATTTGAGGAGGAGGCAAGCAAGCTCAAAGACGTGGTCATCTATACCATAAGCATGGATCTACCCCCCGCACAGGCTCGTTACTGCAGCGCGCATAATATTAAGAACCTGCAAACGCTCTCTGACCACCGCGAAGCCTCTTTTGGCACTGCCTACGGGGTGCTAATTAAGGAGCTACGCTTGCTTAGCCGAGCCATCTTTATTGTTGACCGGAATGACACGGTGCGATACGTTGAGTATGTAAGAGAGGTAACAGAGCACCCCAACTACGATGGGGTGCTTGAGGCTTTGCGTAAGGTGGTCGCTGGAGACTAGCGTGATGCCAGAGTCAAACTGGCGATAGGGGGTGGGAGATGGGAGTAGGTCTAAATGTAATGATTGGTGGCGAGGCAGGGCAGGGGGTTCAGTCAGTGGGCTTTACTCTGGCTAAAGCCTTTGCCCGTGGTGGATACCACGTCTTTGCAGACCAGGACTACGAGTCCAGGATAAGGGGGGGTCATAATTTCTTCCGGGTCAGGGTCAGCGACAGCAAGGTGAGCGCTGTCTGCGAGGTAGTGGACATGCTTGTAGCGCTGAATCAGGAAAGTATGGAACTTCATCGCGGAGAATTGGCTGTGGGAGGAGTTGCGATCTTCGATATAGAAAAAGCTAAAGGCATTGACAGGAGCGATGAACTCTTTGGTTTGCCCCTAGAGAGGCTGGCTGAGGAAAAAGCGGGTAATAAGCTGATGGCTAACTCAGTTGCTCTGGGTGTGGCTATGGGTCTGGTGGGATATGAGTCTGGGATATTGACGAGCGTGCTTCGAGAGCACTTTGGAGTGGCTGAAGTTGCAGAGAGCAATGTCAAAGCAGCGATGGCAGGCTATGAGTATGCCCGAGGCAGTTTTAAGGGGCAGTTCAAGCAGAGCCTGCGTTCTCTAGGCGATAGTAGAAGGATGCTAATAAACGGCGACGAGGCTATAGCCCTGGGAGCTGTCGCTGCCGGGTGTACGTTCATGGCCGCCTATCCCATGACTCCTGTCACACCGATAATGGAATACCTCGCTGGCAAGTCTGCTGAGCTTGGCCTGGTGGTGGTGCAACCTGAGGACGAGATCTCGGTGATAAATATGATAATCGGGGCAGCCTTCGCCGGGGCGAGGGTGATGACTGCCACATCAGGGGGCGGCTTTTGCCTTATGGTAGAAGGTTTGAGCCTGGCGGGTATGACTGAGACCCCAATTGTGGTAGTACTCGGACAGCGCCCCGGTCCTGCTATCGGTTTGCCCACCAGAACGGAACAGGGCGAGCTCCAATTTGCTCTTCATGCCGGACATGGGGAGTTCCCCCGGGCTATTCTGGCACCGGCTACGATTGAAGACGCCTTCTGGCTGACCGTTAAGGCTTTCAATCTAGCGGAGAAATATCAAGTTCCGGTCATCATCCTTACCGACCAGCATCTGGCCAGCTCCTACACTACGGTGGAGAAGTTTGACCTCAGTCAAGTGAAAATCGACAGAGGACTGCTCCTCTCAGAGGAGGAGGCAAGCAGGCTTGAGGAATACAAGAGACACCGCATCACTGAATCCGGCATATCCCCCAGGGCGTTGCCTCTTCAAGGAAAGGCGCTGGTGGTAACTGACTCTGATGAACATGACGAGGAAGGGCACATCATCGAGGATGCTGAAACCAGGAGGCGGATGACGCTCAAGCGGATGCGCAAGCTCAACGGGCTCAAGAGCGAACTTGGTCAGCCCAGGTTTCACCAAACGCAGGAGGCGGAGCTAACCCTTGTCGGCTGGGGTAGCACCTACGGAGCGATAAAGGAGGCGGCAGCTCTATTGCAAAGTGAGGGTGTGGCAGCCAATGTTCTTCATCTTAACGAGCTATGGCCGTTCGCGGCGGAGGCAGTATCTGCTGCCCTCGGTGGCGCGGGCATGGGCAAGAGTATAATTATCGAGAATAACGCCACCAGCCAACTGGCACGCCTGGTTCGAGCAGAGACCGGGATAAAGGTCAACGGTAGTATTCTGAAGTTCGATGGGCGTCCGTTTTCACCAGAGCACATTGTCAGGGAGCTGAGGAAGGAGGTGATATGATCATGGTAACAGCACAGGATTATCGCCCGGCGAGTCCTATAGCTTGGTGCCCCGGTTGCGGTAACTTTGGCATTCTACGGGCGCTCATCAAGGCATTGGTCGAGCTTGAGCTGGAACCCCAGAGGGTGCTGGTGGTGTCGGGCATCGGGCAGGCGGGCAAATTGCCTCATTATACCAGGTGCCATGTCCTCAATGAGCTTCATGGGAGGACGCTTCCCGCAGCCATCGGTGCCAAGATTGTAAACCCTGAGCTTGTAGTAATTGCTGTAGGTGGGGATGGGGACGGCTATGGTGAGGGAGGCAACCACTTCATCAATGCTGTGCGCCGCAACCATGATATTACCTACTTGGTGCACAATAATCAGATTTACGGCCTTACCAAGGGACAGGCGTCCCCTACCAGCGACTTTGGTTTTGTAACCAAGACCACGCCTCAAGGAGCAGATATACCACTGAACCCGATTGCGCTAGCCATTGCTTCCGACGCCACCTTCGTTGCTCGCGGCTTCGCTGGAGACGTTGAGCATCTGAGTGGGCTGATTCGTCTGGGCATCCAACACAAGGGCTTTGCCTTCATTGACATACTCCAGCCTTGTGTCTCGTTCAATCGCAAGAATACATACGCCTGGTATCAAGAAAGAGTCTACAAACTGGAGCAAACTGACTACAACCTGAGTGACAGGATGGCTGCATTTGAGAAGTCCCAGGAATGGGGCAAAAGGATACCTATCGGGGTGATTTACAGGAAGGAGAGAGCCATCTTCGAGGAGCGGCTTCCCGCCTTGCAAAAGGGGTCTCTGGCCGGGCGCAGGCTTGACCCGATACAGGCAGAGAAGCTGCTCGATGAATTTCTCTAACAAGGAGGATCAGATGCCACTAGCAGGGAAACGGATTGCCATTCTGGCGGAGGAGGACTTCGAGGACTCTGAGCTTACTGAGCCGATGAGGGTGTTGAAGGAGGCTGGCGCAGAGGTGGTTGTCGTTGGTAGTGGCTCAAAGAGCACATACCGGGGCAAGAGAAAAAGGGCAAGTGTCAGGGTGGACACTACGGCAGATAAGGCAAACACGGCTGACTTCGACGCTATTGTTGTTCCTGGCGGATATGCCCCGGACAAGATGCGTCTCCACCAAGGGATGGTCGACTTAGTAAGGAAGGCCTACGATCAGGGAAAGATTGTAGCTGCCATCTGTCATGGACCCCAGCTTCTTATCTCGGCAGACATTGTGAGAGGTCACAAGGTTACCTCCTGGGCTTCGGTGGCGGTGGACCTAAGAAATGCTGGTGCTTTGTGGGTGGACGAGCCAGTGGTGCGGGATGGGAACCTAATTACATCTCGTAAGCCCACTGACCTGCCACAGTTCAATGCCAAGATCATGGAAGCGCTAGAGAAGTAAAGTTCGACTTCGTGAAACACTGCAGAGAAATAAAAAGGAGGAGGCACGGTAATGAAACTAAAAGTGGTATTCTACAGCATGTATGGTCATATCTATAGAATGGCTGAGGCTGTAGCTGAAGGCGCTCGCGAGGTTGAGGGAGTGGAAGTGAAACTACTTCAGGTTCCTGAGCTGGTTCCAGACCAGGTGCTGGAGAAGTCTGGGGCGAAGAAGGCACGTGAAACCTTCGCTCATATTCCCATAGCGAAGCCCGAGGATCTAGCGGATGCCGATGCTATCATATTTGGAACGCCGACCCGCTTCGGCAATATGTGTGCCCAGATGCGCAACTTCCTGGACCAGACAGGAGGCTTATGGTCCCGAGGTGCCCTCGTTGGTAAAGTTGGAAGCGTATTCAGTTCCAGTAATACTCAACACGGCGGACAGGAGACGACCATCACCAGCTTCCACACCACACTGCTTCATCACGGGATGGTTATCGTGGGATTACCTTACTCTGAGACCCGTCAGATGACCATGGCGGAGATAACTGGTGGCAGTCCCTACGGTGCCAGCACAATTTGCGGTGGTGATGGCAGCCGTATGCCCAGCGAGAACGAATTAGCTATGGCACGGTTCCAGGGTCGTCATGTAGCTACCATCGCCCGAAAGCTGGCAGGGAAATAAAACCTCACGGAGGTTCAATAAGGTTAGGCCACCAAGCTTATTGGATAACTAGTTTATAATATTGGCTTCCAACTATTGTTGATGAAAAGCGTTTCTTAACAGAGTGAGATGGCCCATATCCATGAACTTGAGCCAGCCCGATTTTTAGTAGAGGGTGAGCCACTGAAACAATCATCACTTCG
>CAZOVW010000052.1:0-7667 GCA_964583545.1 uncultured Dehalococcoidales bacterium
AGCGCAGGCCCCTCTCTCCAGCGACATTGAAAATCCCCCTTTGCTTCTGCTTGAGCAGGATGGTGACTACCTCCACCAGGTCGTCCTCGTGGATGAACTGCCACAGCGGATCGTACCCGCTAGGGCGAATCATCACCGGCATGAACAGGACAGCCAGTCCCATGTTACTGCCCGAGGGCCCGGCCACCGCAACGGTGCGCACGATGGTGACGCAAATGTCTGGGTGGCGCTCCATGAAGTCCTGGAACATCAGGTCGACCCTGGCCTTGTCGTTGGGGTAGAGGAAGCCGGGAGTCGGGCGGAGCGGCGCATCCTCGGTAATCGATTCAGGATTGTCGGCGTGTGCCCCGTAAGCCGTATAGCTGCTCAGATAGAAGAGGTGCTTTACCGATGCCTGACGGCAGGCTTCGAGGAAGTTATGGGAGCCCTCGATGTTAGTTTGATGAGACTTAACCTCATCGTGAATGGGCATGACCTGGAAGGCCAGGTGCAGGGCAGTGTCAATGTCGTTATCGGCGAAGATATCGGCGAAGGGGTCCCGCACATCTCGAAGATAAAACCTCAGCTTGGGAGAGGTGGAACGGGGCTCTCTCACATCGATGCCAATGATGCGCTCTACATCTTCTTCCTGCTCCAGCCTGGGGAGTAACTGGGTGCCGATATACCCTGCGATGCCTGTGATAGCTACTCTTTTCATGTGGAGTAGTATGGGTTACTTAAGGGCTCCTGTCAAGCCTCCCAGGCAGCAGGATTGACAACTGCCTGCTAAATTATTAAACTGTGAAAGGATTAACAAAGTTTCGCCTTACTCAGATAGGTATGGGTGGCATACTCGGGAAGAGCATACTATTATAAAGATTGAGTCGTTGGCAATTAAATGCGAAGTGCAGTGATAAAATGTTGCCTGTTAGTGAAACCGACACCTCAGGCACAATGTTGGGGTGTCGTTTTTTTGTAACTAAAGGCTTTCCTTCATCATGCTATAACTAAAGAAAGGGGGTAGAAATGGCTAAACCAAAGGTGGCTTTTTACTGGTGTGCTTCATGTGGTGGCTGTGAGGAGACGGTGGTTGACCTCAATGAAGACATACTGAAAGTGGCGGATGCGGTAGATATCGTTTTTTGGCCAGTGGCACTGGATTTTAAGCGGAAGGATGTCGAAGCGTTAAGCGACGGCGAGATCGCGGTGAGCTTTATAAATGGTGCCGTAAGGACAGAAGAGCAGGAGGAGATGGTAAAGCTACTGAGGGAAAAATCCGGGCTTGTCGTTGCCTTTGGCTCCTGCGCTCATCTCGGCGGTATCCCGGGGCTGGCAAACTTCTGGGACAGGGACGCCATCTTCGAGCGGCAATATAAGGAAGTCCCGACGATGGAAAACCCCGAGGGAGTCACCCCGCAACTGAAGACTACGGTTGATGTTGGTGAACTCACCCTGCCGGAGTTTTATGATACGGTGAAGACCCTCGATCAGACCATTGAGGTAGACTATTACCTCCCCGGGTGTCCCCCGCCGCCGGATTTGATATTGAAGGCAGTGACTGCCATTCTTAAGGGAGAACTCCCGGAGAAAGGGGCGGTACTGGCCCCTGATAAAGCTTTGTGCGATACATGTCCGCGGAAGGATTCAAAGGCGGAGAAACTATCGATCAAAGAAATAAAAAGACCATATGAAATCAAAATTGACCCGGAGAAATGTTTCCTGGATCAAGGGTTGATTTGTCTTGGCCCGGCCACCCGCTCGGGATGTGGCGAAACATGCATTAAAGCCAATATGCCATGCCGGGGGTGCTTCGGTCCAGTGGATGGCGTTGTCGACCAGGGGGCAAAGGCGCTTTCCATGATCGCCTCTGTCTTGGGGATTGAGGAAGAGGAGCGGATGACGGAAGAGGATGTCAAAAGGTTGATCGAGGGGATTATCGACCCGGCGGGGACATTCTATAGGTTCAGCCTGCCCGCTTCCTTGCTTAGAAGAAAGAGAATGGAAGGTAAAGGAGGATAGCTAGTATGAAAAAGATAACGATAGACCCAATAACCAGGCTTGAAGGCCATGGGAAAATAGAGATATTCCTCGATGGGAGTGGCGAGGTTGAGAGGGCTTACCTGCAGACCCCGGAGCTTCGTGGGTTCGAGAAGTTCTGTGAGGGAAGACCCGCCGAGGAGCTGCCCAGAATAACCACGATGATCTGCGGGGTATGTCCTACCGCCCACCACATGGCATCGACTAAAGCCCTTGACGACCTTTTCAAGGTGGAGCCACCTCCGGCGGCAAAGAAGATAAGAGAGCTTATGTATAACGCTTTCCAAGCGGAAGACCATATACTGCATTTCTTCTTCCTCGGCGGCCCCGACTTTGTGGTTGGCCCACAGGCTCCTGCTGGCGAGAGAAATGTCCTGGGAGTTATTGCCAAGGCGGGGATGGAAGCCGGCGGAAAGGTTATCGAAGTAAGGAAAAGGCTGCGGGGAGTGCTCAGAATAATCGGGGGAAAGCCTATTCAACCCACCTGCGGCTTGCCCGGAGGGGTATCAAAGGCGATTAGCGAGGATGAACGGAAAACAATGATCGACGCCGCGGAATATGCGGTGGACTTCTCCAAGTTTGCTCTGGGGCTCTTCGACGATATTGTGCTTAAAAATAAAGATTACGTGGACCTGGTCACCGGGGATGTCTATAAGCACCGGACATACTATATGGGGCTGGTGGATGAGAATAACAAGGTAAACTTCTACGATGGTGAGGTAAGGGTTGTTGATCCGAACGGCAAAGAGTTTGCTAAGTTCAAGGCTCAGGATTACCTTAACCACATCAGGGAGCATGCCGAGCCCTGGACCTATATGAGATTCTGCTACCTCAAGAATATAGGGTGGAAGGGGTTTGTGGACGGGGAGGAGAGCGGCGTTTATCGGGTAGCGCCGCTTGCCCGACTAAATGTATCCGATGGCATGGCCACGCCACTGGCTCAAGAAGCCTATGAGAAAATGTTTTCCACATTAGGTGGCAAGCCGGTTCACAATACCTTGGCGTTCCACTGGGCTCGCCTCATTGAGGCGCTTTACGCCGCGGAACGGGTATTGGAGTTGGCCAACGACCCTGAGATTACCTCCCCCGACATCGTAAATCTGCCTACCGAGACGCCAAAAGAGGGGGTAGGAGTAGTTGAAGCGCCACGAGGAACCCTCTTTCATCACTATAAAACAGATGACAACGGGATTCTCACCGAAGTCAACTTGATAGTCGCTACGCAGAACAACTCGGCGGCCATTAACATGTCGGTTGAAAAAGCGGCCAGATCGCTGATCCACAAGGGTAAGGTCCCCGAGGGGATCCTCAATATGGTCGAGATGGCGTTTCGCGCCTATGATCCCTGTCAGGCCTGCTCCACCCATTCACTCCAGGGGAGAATGCCGCTTGAGGTGAATGTATATGACGCCAAAGGTGACTTGGTGAGGAGATTAAAAAGTGGTGAATAAGGTAGCAGAAGACTGGTCGATGGTTGAAGAAGTAATCGATAAAGCCAACGGGAAAGTATACTTACCTCCCTGTCAGATAGCCTGCCCGGTGGGAGAAGATATTCAACGCTCTCATGCTATGATTGCGTTCCTTCCCCTGGACCCTGAGGAGGCCTCCAGGCAGATATTAAAGATCGGTGATGAAATCTACGAAAAGAATCCCCTGTTCACAATATGCAGCTATATTTGCGGTCTTTGTGAAAAGGAGTGCAATTACAAAGACCAGACCGGTGCAGTGAGAAGGAGGATGCTCAAACGGTTAGCCGCCGATTATTACCTTCCTTACCTGGAGACCAAACCCTCCATTGCTGCGCCCACTAAAGAGAAGGTTGCCGTAATTGGTGGTGGACCGGGGGGGTTAATGTGTGCTTACATGCTGAGCAAAAAGGGCTACCAGGCGACCATTCTGGAAAGAGGTTCCGAGCTGGGGGGTGCTCTGAGATACATCCCCAGGTATCGTCTCCCGACCAATGTAATGGACACCACTTTAAACAATCTGGTGAGGATCGCCCATATCAAAGTCAACTTCGGAGTAAACATGGGCGATGGTGGCAAAACGTTGGATGACCTCAAAAAGGAGGGCTACCGAGCAGTATTCATTGCCACCGGTACCCCTTCTCCCAGGCCGCTCACCATAGAACGGGAGCTAGTGGCCGGAGGGGATCTGGAAGGGGTTATGTTTGGGTTGAACCTCCTCTACGATATGAACCAGGGGAAGGTTTCCCCCCAGCTCTTCCAAGGCAAGAGGGTGATCGTAGTGGGGGGCGGCAATGTCGCTTTTGATGTGGCGAGAACTGCGCGCCGCCTCGGCGGAGATGTTTCCCTTGTCTGTTTGGAGTGTGAGGATAAGAGTTCCAAAGACGGTATTCCTGCTGATGTAGAAGAAATAGAAGGCGGTGGTGAAGAAGGAATAAGCATAACCTACTCCAGAGGCGTGTCCGAAATAATTGGAGAGGGCGGAAAGTTCAAAAAGATAAAGTGCCCTCGATGCACCTCGGTCTTCGACGAAAGCGGATTTAATCCCAAGTTCGACCACGGTGATGTGATATACCTTGATGGCGATGTGCTGCTGGTTACCATAGGGCAGGGCCCGGAGCGGGCATTCTTCCAGCAGGGGGGCCTGCTGGATGAGCGGGGTCGGCTTAATGTCGACCAGCTTACCCTCATGAGCAATCGCAGAGAAGGTATTTTCATCGGGGGCGATGTCAGGCGGATAGGCTTTGCCGCGGAAGCAATGAGAGACGGGATGATCGCCGCAGAGTCTATAGATCGGTATCTCAATGGCGAAGACCTGAAGGCGGGGAGGGGAAAAGAGTATGAAAAGGCGGCTATCCCCAACCTTATGGATTACAAGCCTCAACCCGAACTCATATGGGCACCGGTGGCAGAAAGGCTAAATTTCGCCCCTTTCGAGCCTTTCGAAAAAGGATTCACCCTGGAAGAAGCGGTGGCAGAGGCCGGAAGGTGTCTCTATTGTGGCCCATGCATGAGCTGTAAGGCATGCGTGGTAATGGAACTCCAGGCTGAGATACCAGCGATAGAAATTAATGAGGATCTATGTAGTGGGTGTGGAATTTGTGTTGCCGTATGCCGGTATGATGCCCCCAAACTGGAGAAGCGTGGCGGTGGAGTGGTAGCAGTCATCGATGACCTCAGGTGCAAGAGATGTGGTCTATGTGAGAGCGCTTGTCCTTCAGAGGCAATAAGGATCAGAGATAACCTGGCGGAAACCATCGCTAATACCTACGCAGCGCTAATATAAGGAGGTAAGCAATGTGGGAGAAGGTAGAAGCAGCTTTAGATCAGATAAGGCCGGCGTTGCAGGCAGATGGCGGCGATGTCGAGCTGGTAGATGTGACCGATGGCACAGTTATGCTAAAGCTGAAAGGCGCTTGCGGCGGCTGCCCCATGGCAACGATGACCCTTCAGCAAGGGATTGAGCGAGTGCTCAAGGAGCAGATACCTGAGGTTAAGGAAGTGATTGCCGTCTGATAGTAGTTGTTTTCCGATACCTGTAGCTTTACCGGATAGAGATTGTTTAGCAACATCCAATTGTCATTCTGAGCGAAGCGAAGAATCTAGACCCTTCGCTATCGCTCAGGGTGACAAAATAAACGACATCACCCCGGATAGGGGCTTGACATGATCGAAAAAAGGACGCTCATCTTAGGAATCGGGAACCTGATCCTCACTGACGATGGTGTGGGCATCAAAATTGCCCAGCAGATCAAGGAGGCAAATCCTGAATTAGAAGTGATCGAGGCAAGTGCAGGCGCTATCGCTCTCCTTGATCATGTAATAGGCTGTGACAGGCTCATCATCATCGATTCCATAAAAACCGAACAGGGTAAACCAGGGGAGCTCTATAAGTTCGAGCTGGAGGATTTGAAGCCGACCATGGATGTCGCCACATCTCATGGCATAGATATCGCCACTGCCTTTAAAGTTGGGGAAGGACTGGGATACAAAATGCCCCAGTCCGTCAGCATATATGCTGTCGGGGTTAGGGATAATACAACCTTTGGAGAGGAGTGCACCAAAGAGGTAGCGGAAAGGATACCCATCATTGCCAGGAAAATAATCGAGGAGGAGCTATGAGTGATTTTGCACCTAAAATCGTCGTTTTTTGCTGCAACTGGTGTTCCTATGCCGGGGCAGACCTTGCCGGCACTACAAGATTAAAGATCAAGCCCTATTTCCGGGTAATCAGAACCATGTGTTCCGGGAGGGTGGAACCGTCCTTTATTTTACGGGCCTATAGAAGTGGCGCCGATGGGGTGATGGTCGCAGGGTGTCATCCCGGGGATTGCCACTACATGAGTGGTAATTACAAGGCACGGCGAAGGGTAATGTTACTCAAAGATACGCTCCCCCAACTTGGGATTGAGCCTGAGAGGTTAAGGCTAGAATGGATTTCCGCATCTGAGGGAACAAAGTTCCAATCTGCAGTCAACGGGTTTATCGATGAAGTCACCGAGCTTGGTCCCCTTAATGGCTCCAAGGGATGGTGAACTACCATAATAGGAGTTCGGTCTCTGGAGAGACCTCCTGCGAATTTGAGTTGTAGGAGGCGTCTCATGACGCCGATTTCAATTTGATTTTGTAGAAAGGGTGGGCCTTAAACTAAATGAGGATTATTGAAGCGGGGTCAAATTGAGCGAGCAAACTACCGAAGAAAGGGTGGCCCTTAAACTAAATGAGGACTATTGTAGCAGGTGCGGTATCTGCTATTCCCTTTGCCCCTTTGAGGCAATAAAGCGGGATGCGGAAACTGGTGAGACCCTTCTGGAAATAGAAAAATGCCAGGTGTGCGGAATCTGCTATTCAGCCTGTCCCGCTAAAGCCCTCGACATCGTCTATTATGACATAGCCTCCTTAACCAGGTATCTGGAGCGAGCCAAGCAGGAATATGACAGCGATACCGTCGTGATTATGTGTAAAGGAAGCGCCCCCGACTTCGCCGGGATCGAGAGGCTATTTGGGGTGACAAAATTTATCCCGCTATCTGTTCCCTGTGTAGGTCGCATTCCCGAGGATATATTTCTGAAAGCCATAGTTATGGGCATAAAGAAAATTCATGTCCTCGCCTGCGATGAGGATTACTGCCGATTTGAGCGAGGAAGCCCCGTCACGGGACGCCGAATCCTGGCCCTCAACCTTTTATTAGCGCAGCTTGGCTATGGCAAAGAAGCGATAATCCTGAAGCGGCGTAGTCTGAAGGTAAAAGCGAATCGAGACCTGTGCATTGGCTGTGGCAATTGTGCCTATTATTGCCCTTATGATGCTGCCAAGCTGGGGAGCCCAGGTGTCGCCAGTTTCGATCTGGATTCCTGTCGCGGCTGCGGCCTGTGCGTTGCGATGTGTCCCTCTTTCGCCCTGGACCTGGAGAATTGGGAGCGCGATCGCATTTCAATGCTGATTTCCCAGCTATCACCAGAAATGGAAAAACCAAAGATTTTGGTATTTTGCTGCCAGTGGGCTGTTTTCCCGCCATTGAATGGGGAATTCGCGCCAAATATTCGCTTCATCTATTTGCCTTGCGCCGCCAGAGTTGAGGCCTCTCACATTCTGGAGGCTTTCCAGAGAGGTGTTGATTGCATTATGATCGCAGCCTGCGCCGCTGAGGATTGCAAGCTGGAGGGGGCGGGCGGGAAGGCACAG
>CAZOVW010000053.1:0-7625 GCA_964583545.1 uncultured Dehalococcoidales bacterium
ACCGGACAACCCTAACGCCGCATTAATAAAGCAGAATGTCCTTTCCGCTCTTTTTCGCTTTTCGTTCACGGGGCTTGATTTTTAAGCTGCCAGCCTGTAGAATAACTTCACCCTAGGAGCACACGACATCTGCACTAGAACAGGAAGGAGGGCTCTTTTATGGAGTACGAGACCATTCTATTCGAAAAGGAAGATGGATTCTGCGTTATCACCCTTAACCGGCCTAAGTCGTTAAATGCACTGAACGTAAAGATGTGGACCGAGCTGAACCACGTGTTAAACGTGATCGATAACGACGATGAGATAAAGGCATTCATCTTTACTGGTACGCCGAGGCCAGATGGCAGGCCCTGCTTCTGTGCCGGGGCCGACCTCAAAGAGATGGCGGGGTTCACCAGCGGGGGGGTCCTCGAGGAGTCTACCGAGGAGGCCCCTGCCCATGTAACCTTACTGAAACCCTCAGGGGTACAGAACTTCTGGGCCCTCAGACAGCCCAAACCTACAATGACCCCCACCTTCGAGAAGATCACCTGGTCACCCAAGATATCCATCGCTGCCATTGATGGGGTGTGTACCGCAGGAGGCACCGAGCTGGCGTTGGCCTGCGACATCGTTGTCGCTTCGGAGACGGCTCAGATCAGCGATATACACGTGAAGAATCTGGGGTGGATCGGCGGCGCCGGAGGGACGGCTAACATGGCGTGGCGTGTGGGCGTCTCCAAGGCTATCGAGCTCTGCTGCACCGGGGATGTCATCGATGGCAGGGAGGCTCACCGCATCGGGTTCGCCAACCAGGTCTGGCCACCGGATCAGTATCTGGACAAGGCCAAGGAGATGGCGAGGAAGATTGGTGACATGCGCCTGGCGGCGCTCATCATGACCAAGGCAACTTGCCGTTCGGTACAGGATATGGACCGCCGCTCAACCTTGCGTTATTGCGATGACGCTTTCGCCGTTCTATTAAGCGAGCAAGACACTGCTGATTTTGGCCCAGAACGCTGGATTAAACAGCGCTAGATAGGAGGCAGAGCTGCTATGGCGGCGAAGGAACGAGAAGGTGCCCTGATTGGCTATCGTGTCTTGGACCTCACCGACAGCAAGGGCGCTTACTGTGCCAAGCTCCTCGCCGATATGGGTGCGGATGTTGTCAAGATCGAGCCACCTCAAGGTGACCGGGGACGCAAAATGCCCCCTTTCCTGAACGATGAGCCGCACCCGGAGAAGAGCCTCTACTTCCTCTACCGTAACGCCAACAAACGAGGCGTAACGCTGAACCTGGAATCTGACGAGGGCAAGGAGATCCTCAAGAAGCTGGCCAAGTCTGCCGATGTACTTATAGAGAACTTCGGGCCTGGCTACATGGACGGCCTGGGGCTGGGTTACGATGTGCTCAAGGGCATTAATCACAAGCTCATCATGGCCAGCATCACCGAGTTTGGACTGGACGGCCCCTACAGGGACTACAAGGGCTCCAATATCGTCGATTTCGCCCTCAGCGGCGTAATGATTACCAGTGGTTATTCCGGCAAGGTTCCCACGCTGCTGCCTGGCACGCCAGCATACGACGCCGCATCGGTGGCCGCCAATATCCAGATACTCGCCGCTCTCTATTGCCGCGATGCCATAGGCAAGGGCCAAAAAATCGATGTTTCGGTTCACGAGGCTGCCCGGACCGGACTCTATCCCTGGTCGGTGCCTATTTACTCCTATGCCCTCACCCCCGACGGACCGCTTCCCGCGCCCGAGGGCCGGCTGGCGACACAAATATACCCTGTTTACCCCTGCAAGGATGGCCTTGTCAGGGTAATAGCGATAACCCCAAGGAATTGGCAGGCGCTAGTCCGGGTGCTGGGAAACCCGGAGGTCCTTCTCATGCCCGAGTGGGAGAATTTCATCTACCGCATCGGGAATGCCGATGATCTGTATGCCCTCATGGTGGAGTACACCACCAAGTTCACACAAATAGAGCTATGGGAGGCCGGGTTCCGCGAGGGGGTCCCCATCGCCCCGATTTACGACATACCCACGTTTACTAACAGTGCCGACGCCACTGCGAGGAAATTTTTCATAGAGGTGGACCACCCCGTAGTTGGCAAGGGGCAATACCCGGGCCCACCATATAAGTGGACAGAAACCCCGCCATCCGTACGGCGGCCGGCGCCATACCTCGGCGAGCACAACGATGAGATATATTGCGGGGAACTGGATTTCACTAAAGATGATCTGATCGCCCTCAGATATGCTGGGGTGCTGTAGGAGGTTATGACGTGTCACGCACTGCACTTGAAGGGATAATGGTAATCAGCCTGGGTACCGGCGTGGTCGTCCCCGACGCCACAAAAATGCTGGCAGAGCTTGGGGCTAACGTCATCAAGATCGAATCGAGCGATCACCTGGACTTTGTCAGAACCCTCGGGCCGAAGAATGCCGTCGCCGGTTTCAACGAGTCGAACCGAAACAAACGTAGCTTCGGGGTGGACCTTGGAACTGATAAAGGGAAAGACATCGTAAGACGGCTGATCAAGATGAGCGATGTGGTAGCGGAGAACTTCCGCGGCGGTGTGGTGAAGAGTCTGGGCTTCGACTACGAAAGCGTACGAAAGCTCAAGCCTGACATTATCTATATAAGCAGCCAGGGTTTCGGCGGCGGCGGGCCGCACAGCGATTACCCTTGCTATGGCCCGATGCTATCCGCAGCCTCGGGCATGCTCTCTATCTGGATGCAGCCGGATGATCCCTATCCCGCAGGCTCCAACTCCCCACTCCCCGACCATATGGCCAGCAAGCACGTAGCAATTGCAATACTTGCTGCCCTCGACTATAAACGCCGCACCGGCAAGGGCCAGTTCATCGATTTGGCACAGACGGAGGTGGCTGCCGCCCTTATGGGCGAGCACTACCTCGACTATACCATGAACAAGCGAGAGCCCCAAGCTGTAGGCAACCGCTGCTCGTATGCCGCACCCCACGGTTGCTACCCCTGCAAGGGACAGGACAACTGGGTGGCCATCAGCGTGTTCACCAATGAGGAGTGGCGCAGTTTCGGTAGGGCTATTGGCAATCCAGCGTGGACTAAAGACCCTAAGTTCGCCAACATACCGGGGCGCTTGAAAAATGTTGACGAGCTCGACAAACTGATAGTAGAATGGACTTCCGACCGCGAGGCCAAAGAAGTTATGGAGATGCTGCAGAGTGCCGGTGTCGCCGCTGGAGTAGTCCAGAGGGCACCTGATACTATGAAAGACCCGCAAATCGCGTTCGATAAAGCCCTGATAGAACTTGATCACCCTCCAGTCGGAAAGCGGCTTTATCCCAACATTCCTTTTCATATGTCAGAGACTCCTCCGGTCCCCAGCAGCCCTGCCCCACTCTTGGGACAGCATACCGATGAGATATGCCGCGAGCTGCTGAAGATGTCGGCGGAGCAGATCGAAAAACTGAAAGCGGAAAAGGTTCTGGAAAGCGCATAACTCGGGATTTAAATACGATACTAAAGGAGGAGAGCACAATGAAGGCAGCAGTACTGTATGAGGTTAATACGCCGCTGAAAATAGAGGAGCTCACTCTCGATGAGCCACAGGCTAACGAAGTGCTCGTAAAAATTCAGGCCGTTGGCTTGTGCCACTCCGACCTCCACTTCATGAAGGGTGAAATGCCCCAGCCTTTGCCCTTTGTGCCGGGGCACGAGGGAGCAGGCGTAGTTGAAAAGGTAGGCCCCGGTGTAACCACGCTCAAGCCCGGCGACCACGTTATAACCATGGTGACATTTAACTGTGGGAAATGCCATTATTGTTACAAAGGCCAGCCGGCCTGGTGTGTAGAAAACCTGCCAATTCAGATGATGGCCACCCTGCCCTATGGCGGCATACGTCTGCATAAGGGCGACCAGGCGATCCATCATCTCTTTGGGCTCGCATGTTACGCAGAGAAGGTGGTAGTTCATGAGCGGTCCGCAGTGAAAATCAGGGATGATGCTCCGCTGGAAGTAGCCTGCCTGCTGGGCTGTGGCACCTCCACCGGCATCAGCACAGTCCTCAACACAGCAGGGGTCAAAGCCGGTGAAAGCATAGCTATCTTCGGCTGCGGTGGGGTGGGGCTGAGTGCGGTCATGGGTGCCAAGCTAGCTGGCGCAAAGATAATAGCCGTAGATGTCCTCGATAGCAAGCTCAAAATGGCGAAGGAGCTTGGAGCTGATCATGTGATAAACGCTACCAAGGATGACCCCCAGGCGAAGATCATGGAGATACTGGGGGGTGGAGCCAATTATGCTATCGAATGTATCGGCAACGTGGACGTTATGCTCAAAGCCTTCGGCTCCATTCGCGCTAGGGGACTGTTTGTGGTAACCGGGATGGCTCCCATTACCGCCATGCTTAATATAGCTCCCTTTGAATTCTTCCTCGGGAAGAGCATCACGGGTTCAGTACAGGGTGATATCATACCCCAGATCGATATACCACGTTATGTGGACCTGTATATGGAAGGAAAACTACCGATAGACAAACTAATCACCAAGAGCTATAGCCTGGACCAGATAAACAAGGCTTTTGAAGATTTACAAAATGGAAAACTAATACGCGGCGTGATCAAGATCTAGTTTCAGATTTCCCGTACGAATGCCACTTGAACGATCGTCTTAGTCGGTTTAGACCCAGCGCTTGACGGGGAGTCAGGGTATCAAGCAGAGTCAGGGTGTCAAAACGGGCCTTTTCACCTCCTTTCCTAGCTAATTTGACACTCCATGACTTTTAATCAGGGTGTCGCTGGTTCGAATCCAGCACGGCTCACTTCTTGCTAACATCGCCCCTATTTCCCATCTCGGACATCCCTTATTCTCTCTGCCGCAGATTGCGATGAAAGCCAGAAAAGACACGCGGTCACTGTTTTTTGGGCTCCTTAGGGAGACTTGATAAGTTTCAAAAAATAGCTACAATATAGTCTATCATCCGTGAAGGAGAGTTAGCTTGGAGTATTTCTTAACTGAACAGCAAAAGCTCATCAAGAGCCTGGCTCGAAGGATTGCCGAAGAGAGGATACTCCCCGTGCGTGCAGAGCTGGACGAGAAGGAGGGAAATAGGTAAGATGGTCAAGCGTCTGGTCTACTACTTCGATGAACCCGGGGAGGGGAATACCCAGTTAGTAATCGGAGTAAGTTTAATAGTCTAATCCCTTTCCCTTGTAATGAAGAAGCTACAACCCAACGAGTAACAATCCATCGGATTATGACCTCTCGTACCTGCACTGCTAGTTACGTTCCTCTTTTCCCATGTTCGATCAGTCTTGACATCCCAATGGTGAGGGGTATAATCTCGAACGGGGTCGAGGCAGAGCAGAAGAGTAGCTGTCATTTGACAGTATTACCTTAAAAACTGAATAAATTCTGAAGGGAAGCGGGAAGTGACGATGCAACCATTAACGGAAAGAATGAAGATTGATCCCGAGGGGGTAGCAAAGATTATCATTAATTTTATTAGAAAAAAGGTTGAAGAAGAGAAGAAAGATGGTGTGGTCCTCGGATTGTCCGGCGGCGTTGATTCATCAACTGTAGCCGTCTTAGCTGTTAAAGCAATGGAGAATCCCACTAAAGTTCATGCTCTTTATCTGCCCGATCGGGACAGCCAAAATAAGTTTAAAAATTATGCCTACCAGATGGCCGAAAACTTAGGCATTATCTTTAAAGAAATCGACATTACCGAGACCATGAAAAAGCAGGGCGTTTATAAGCCCCTGATACTGAAGATCACCAATGCTTTTCCTTTCTTGAATCGCTTGTTCGTTTGGACTTCCAACAAAATTATCTCCCCTATTTTCTTCAAAGAGTCGCCCTTTATCGTTACTCTAGAAAAAGGGAGTTCGGCAAAGAATTTCTTGACTAAACTGATTTATAAGAAGACGGCGGCTTCGGTTATCGAAGAGGGTTTTAATACCCGACACCAAGCAAGAAGAAAAATCCTAGAAGACTATGCCAAGCAGCGTAGTCTTTTACTAATTGGGTGCGCCAATAGATCAGAATCGTATGTGGGTTGGTTTGTAAAGGATGGAGTAGACGATCTCCCGGTAGAAACCATCCTTGATCTTTACAAAAATCAGGTTCGGCAGTTAGCTAGATATCTTGGTGTACCAAAAGAAATAACGGAAGAGAAGCCTTCTCCTGATATGTTCAAGAAAATAGGCGACGAAGACATTATTGGCTACCCCTACGAGAAAATTGATAAGGTTGCCTACGTTCTAGAGCGTCACCTGGATGAGAAGCTACTTCATGCTGAAGGAATTACTCCTCAGGAAATCGAAGATATAAAGCGAATCCACAGACTTTCTGAATGGAAACGGGCTAACCCCCATGAATACCCCCAAATAGTTAAATAATCAAATCCCTTATCAACACCTCTTCTATTTTCTCTGCCGCAGATTGCGATAAAAGCCAAAAAAGACACGCGGTCACTGTTTTTAGGCTCCTTAGGGAGACTTGATAAGTTTCAAAAAATAGCTACAATATAGTCTATCATCCGTGAAGGAGAGTTAGCTTGGAGTATTTCTTAACTGAACAGCAAAAGCTCATCAAGAGCCTGGCTCGAAGGATTGCCGAAGAGAGGATACTCCCCGTGCGTGCAGAGCTGGACGAGAAGGAGGAGTTTCCCTGGGCAATAGTCAAAGATATGGCCGATTCCGATCTGTTCAGAATCTTCATACCTGAGCAGTATGAGGGTTTGGGGGAAGGCAGCTTCGCCCTGTGCATAGCCATTGAGGAGCTGAGCCGAGCCTGCTGTGGGGTTGCTCTCACCTACGCTGCCGACGCACTGGGAGCTGTGCCCATACTGCTTTACGGAAATGACGAACAGAAGCAGAAGTACCTGCCCGCTATAGCTGCTGGAGCGAAGCTCACCGCCTTTGGCCTAACCGAGTCCGGAGCCGGTAGTGATGCCGGTGCAATAAAGACAACCGCCACCCGCGATGGCGACGACTATGTAATCAATGGTACAAAGCAGTTCATCACCAATGGTGGTGAAGCTGAGATCTATACAGTTATCGCCCTGACCGACCCATCAAGAGGCACCCGCGGCGCTAGCGCCTTCTTAGTAGATAAAGGAACACCCGGCTTCGCATTCGGCAAGAAAGAAAAAAAGATGGGAATCCGTGCCTCTGTCACCAGAGAGCTTGTTTTCCATAACTGCCGGGTACCCAAGGAGAACCTGCTGGGCAGAGAAGGCCTGGGGTTCATCATAACCATGAAAACCCTGGACTCATCCCGTCCCGGCGTCGGTGCTCTCTCAGTTGGACTGGCCCAGGGAGCCCTGGAAGCAGCCGTGGCCTATGCCCGGCAGCGGAAACAGTTCGGGCAGCCGGTCTCCGCCTTCCAGGCCGTTCAGCACATGCTGGCCAATATGGCTATAGAACTGGAAGCAGCAAGAGCCCTGGTCTATGCCACAGCCAAAACCATCGACAGCGGAGCCAAGGACTTCACCGAGGAAGGGGCCATGGCCAAGGTCTTCGCTACAGACATGGCGATGAAGGTAACCACCGATGCGGTGCAGGTCTTCGGCGGCCCGGGCTACATGCGTGACTACCCTGCGGAGAAGATGATGCGCGATGCCAAGATCAACCAGATATATGAGGGCACCAATCAG
>CAZOVW010000054.1:0-2697 GCA_964583545.1 uncultured Dehalococcoidales bacterium
TAAAGGGGGTGAGGTTAATAAACAATCTCAACTTTGACAGTGGAAAGGGCCGATGATAAGATGAGAGGTTGGGATTTCCGTTGTTGCGGGGGATAGAGGATGCAGCGGCTGCGCATCACCTTTTCTCGGGGTGAGGAGGTTAAGTATCTCTCTCACCTCGATTTGATGAGGTTATGGGAGCGGGCACTACGGCGTGCCGGCATCCCCCTGGCCTACTCCCAGGGATTCAGCCCGCACCCTAGAATCTCCATTGCGGCGCCCCTCCCCATCGGGGTGACGAGCGATGGCGAGCTGATGGACATCCTGCTCCGTAAGAGGGTCTCCCCCTATTTTCTTATTAAGACGGTGGGTGAGCAGTTGCCCCGCGGCATTGGCATCCTCGGGGTGGCGCAGGTAGCGCTGCCGCTTCCCTCGCTGCAGTCGCAGGTCAGGCAGGCGGAATACCGGGTCGAATTAGCGACCGATAAGCGGGCGCAGGAGGTGGAGGAGGCGCTCCACTCCTTCCTGGCGAAAAATCAGTTGCCCTGGCAGCATCGGAGGGAGAGCGAGGTGCGCCACTACGACCTTCGCTCTCTGGTGGATCGTCTCTGGCTTATTGAGTGGCACGAGTCGTGGTGCACTGTCGGGATGCGCCTGCGCACCGACAGCTCTGCTACAGGGAGAGCGGAGCAGGTAACCTTGGCCCTGGGTTTCCCAGACCACCCGAGGTCGATCCACCGCACCAGGTTGATCCTCGCAGGCAGGTAGCGTGTATGAAGCTTATTCTGGTGAGACATGGTGAAACGAGGTGGAACCACGAGAACCGCATTCTGGGGCATACCGAGATCGCGCTGAACAAAACCGGGCGCAAACAGGCAGCGCAATTGGCAGTAGCCCTTAAGGACGAAAAAGTGGCCGCCATTTACTCCAGCCCCCTGCGGCGCGCCCGGGAGACGGCTGACAAGATCGCGCGCGGTCTCGGGCTGGAGGTGGTGACCGATAATGCCTTCAAGGAGATCGATGCCGGGGAGCTGGACGGGCTCACCTTTGAGGACTTGACGGAGCGCTATGGCGATTTTTTGGAAGAGTGGATGATGGATGACCCTTCTTTGAGGATGCCCGGTGGGGAGTCCAAGACCGAGCTTCAGGAGAGGACCTGGCCCGCGGTGGAGAGAATAGTCCGGGAGCACCCCGATGGGGTGGTCATCCTGGTCAGTCACAGCTTGGCTATCTTGAGCATTATCTCAAGGGCATTGGGGATGGGCCTTTCCAATTTTAGAAGGTTGCGGCTAAGTGTCGCCTCGATAAGCATCCTCAACTTCGGGGAGCGTGGCGCCTCCCTGGTGCTTTTTAATGATACCTGCCACTTGGAGAATAAAGGGTAAAGTGGAGTCCCACAGAAACACACCTCGGGTGGCTGGGAAGAACCATGAGTGACTTGAAACAGCAAGTTTTGCAATTCATTCAAAGAGAGGGCCTGCTCCAGGACGAAAAGATCCTGCTGGTTGGTGTCTCCGGCGGCCCTGACTCGGTCTGCCTGCTGCATATCCTCGATCAGCTTAAGGAGTCCCTGGGGGTGAGCCTTCATGTGGCGCACCTTGACCATATGCTGCGGGGCGCTGACTCCGATGATGATGCTCGCTATGTCGCCGGATTAGCCCGGCGCCTGGGCATCCCGGCAACTGTGGAGAGGCGTGATGTGGACGCCTATCGAAAGGAGCATCGACTCTCCCTGGAGGAGGCGGCACGGGAGGTGCGCTACGATTTCTTCTCCCGGGTAGCAGAGTCCATCGGGGCAGGGCGTATCGCCCTGGGGCATACTCAGGACGACCAGGTGGAGACCATCCTGATGCACCTGGTGCGCGGCACCGGTCTGGCGGGACTGAGAGGGATGGTGCCAGTTACCTCGTTGCGCTCGCCGAAAGGCGGCACTTTACTGGTGGTGAGGCCACTTCTCGAGGTCGCCAGGAAAGAGACCGAGGAATACTGCCGCGCCTGTAATCTTAGCCCGCGGAGCGATTTCTCGAACTACTCCCTCGATTACACCCGAAATCGGTTTCGCTATGAGCTTGTCCCGCTCCTTCAAAGTTACAACAGGAATGTTGGCGCTGCCCTGATGCGCACCGCACGCGCCGCTGCCGATGACCTCTCCTTCCTCGAGGAGGAGGTCTCCCTGGTGTGGGAGCGGGTGGTCAGTGAGCAGCCCAATGGCCTCCTGCTCAATACTGAAGAGTTGTTATCGCACCACCCGGCGCTCCAGCGGCACCTGTTGCGTCGGGTCCTGGGCCAGGTCTTGGGCGACCTCGTCGATATCCAGTCTATTCACATCGAAAAGATGATGGAGGCCCTGTCAAAGCCAGCGGGCAAAAGGCTTTCTCTGCCCAGGGGACTCCTTTTTTATGTCGGCTATAACACATGCCTGGTGACCAGAGGTGCACTTGATACATGCCCTTTCCCCCCTTTAGAGGGGGAGCATCGGCTAAATGTGCCTGGGGATACAGCGCTTCCTGGCTGGCAGGTGAGGGCCAGGGTTATCCTGCCCGGTGAACGGGCTGAGGGCTTTAGGGCATGTCTCGACCTTGATGGGGCCGGAGCTGATCTGGTGGTGCGAGGGCGAAAACCTGGCGACCGCTTTCAGCCGTTGGGCCTGGGTCAGCCAAAGAGGCTTCAGGACTTCATGGTCGATGCCAAGATCCCCCGCTCCTGGCGCGACCGCGT
>CAZOVW010000054.1:2797-7334 GCA_964583545.1 uncultured Dehalococcoidales bacterium
CAATAGTAGCGACCTCGACTAGCCTTTCAAGTAACTGGCAATCCTGACTTGCGTAGGTGTGCTCTGGCGGGGAATCCTGTTGGCTTATCTCATTGGCCCGATGGAGAAGCTCTTCAATGAAGCTATCAGCCTTAATCTCGACGGGCTTTATTTTTGGTGTGAACCCCAACGTTAGGTAGTCCTCTGAGCGGCTCAACAAATCTGGATTTGACTCAAAATCTGTATCCGGGTCCAAATATATCAGGCTTAGATCAGAGACTGGCGAAAAAAGCGTTCGGTTTGCGATGTAGGCGTAAGCATTCAACTGGACTTCAAACATCGGGAAAAGCTCGTCTTGGGTGGCGGTCAACCTGGCGGTCTTGTAATCCACGATATGATACCTACTGCCTTCTAGCTGAAACACAGCGTCGGGTGTTCCTCGAAGTGTGATGCTAGTTTCAGGGTCAGTCACTTTAAATTGGTGGTAGGAGGGTGTCTTTTCTAGCTTGACCACCTCACCGATATATGGGAACCATTCTGGTAGCTTTCCTTCTTTTTCGTAATGCCGGTGCACCACTTTCGTGATGTAAGAATGGATGGAAGTGAATATGCCGGGCATGGGTATCTGGTAAGGTATCTTCCCCTCACATTTGAGCTTTATCCAGAAACATCGAGGGCAGAAATCAGGCTGGACAAGGCCGCTAAGGGTTCCAGTTGAGATGGTTAGGGGCATTTGGTTCCTCCATTCCATTCTCCAAATCCGCCAGGCTGGGCTCCTGGTTGCCATTGTAGCACTACCAGGCTTCGCTGTGTAGACCTGGGAGGAGTTGATCTGGTGGTGCGAGGGCAAAAACTTGGCGCGACCGCGTGCCCACTGCCAGGATTCCCCGTATCAGCCAGCAGGGCATTGCACGAAATGGCTTTTTGTGTGGGTCGTTCTTGTATATCCATCTCGCCTGGTCATATAATAGTGCTCGAAATGAGTGAAGGTGTGCCTGTATCCTACCCAAGGTTGCACAGCCGAGCTTGGTAGTGCTATGATAGCGTAAAGCGCCCGGCCAGGCGGATTTTGGAGAGGGTACTTTGCCAAAGATGAAGAGTCTTGTTCCACAGAAGCGCCAAAGGACAGGTGGTCGTAGCATAGAGGTCACCAGAGCACATTTGCGCAGGGGGCAGGTAGTTAGTCGCTCCTTATGGGTGAAGGTGAGCCCCAGACACCCCCTATTGAAGTTGGTCATAGCACCGCCTATCATTGGGGTGACGCTGGCTATCTTGATTTTGATTGCGCTGATACTGGCACTTGCTTTCTTAGCTCTGCTTTTGCCCTGGGCTCTATCCAAACCCAGGCATGAGGAATCTGAGAGACGATAGCCCTGTCTAAATAGCACATCAAGGTCGTATTCCACAAAAAGGAGGAGGCAAGTAGTGAGTGAGTTAAGGAAGCGTATAGAGAGAATACTTGAGAATTACATTCACGATGACAGTATAGAACCGGTAACTAATCAAATCCTTGCAGCCATCGAGGAAGAGGGATACATCTGTGTAGACGAGGAAGCAAGAAAGGCCATTATGGAAGCCCAAACCAAGATGTATGAGGACTGGCTGAAAGGAAAAGGGTAATAGAATTCAGCCAGGCGGGTTTAGAGAGGGCAAGTGTGTTGAAGCAGCGAAAGAGAAGAATAGAGAAGGAAGAAGCTGTGGGAGAGAAGGCGCTCAGGAAGGGCGGCTCATTTCTCATTGAAGAGGTGCCTGCTAGAGAGGTGTTCACCCCTGAGGACTTCAAAGAAGAGCACAGGATGATAATCAATGCCACCGAGGAATTTGTAAAGAATGAGGTGCAACCCCATATGGAAGAACTGGAGCATAAGGACTTTGAACTGACCCGCCGGCTGATGAAACAAGCAGGAGAATTAGGGTTCTTGGGAGTGGATATCGAGGAGAAATACGGCGGTACACAGATGGACAGCATAGCCTCCCTGTTAATCGCCGAGCATTCGGCGGCGGCAGGTTCCTTCAGCGTAACTTTAAGTGACCAAACCGGGATCGGCTCGATGCCGCTGGTCTTCTTTGGCAATAAGACCCAGAAGGAGAAGTATCTTCCCCTCCTGGCCCGGGGTGAAAAGATCGGGGCTTACGCCCTGACTGAGCCAGGGGCGGGTACCGACGCCCTCTCAATAGAAACGACAGCAGTCCTGTCACCCGATGGCAAATACTATACACTCAATGGCACCAAGCAGTTTGTTACCAACGGGGGCTTTGCCGACATCATTTTCACCTATGCCAAGGTTGACGGTGACAAGTTCACTGCCTTTGTGGTGGAGAGGGAGTTCGAGGGCGTATCCACAGGGACGGAGGAGAAGAAGATGGGGATTCACGGCACCTCCACCTGCAGTGTGTTCCTCGATGGTGCAAAGGTGCCAGCGGAGAATGTTCTTTTTGAAATCGGAAGAGGGCACGTGGTGGCCTTCAACATCCTCGACATCGGCAGATTCAAATTAGCCGCGGGATGCGTGGGGGTTGCCAAGCTGGCCCTGGAGAGCTGTGTGAAATACGCCAAGGAAAGGGTACAGTTTGGCAAGCCCATATGCCAGTTTGGGTTGATAAAACACAAGATCGCCGAGATGGCAACAAGGACATATATAGCCGAGAGTATGGTCTATCGAACTGGTGGGCTCATTGATAGGATCCTAGCCACTGTGGACCGGGCTGCCGAGGACGTCGGCAGGCAGAGTGCCAGAAATATATCAGAGTACGCCATTGAGTGCTCCATGAATAAGGTCTACTGCTCGGAGATGACAGGCTATGTGGCTGATGAGGCGGTTCAGATATACGGAGGCTACGGGTATATTGAGGACTACCCTGTGGAAAGGATCTATCGGGATTGCCGGATATTCAGGATATTTGAAGGGACAAACGAGATAAATAGGCTCATCATAATTGGGTGGCTGATGAGGAAGGCATTGAAGAACGAGATACCCCTCTTCTCCGTGACAGAGAAAGTGAGGGACGAGCTGCCGGCAATGGAGCCTCTCGCTCCCAGCTCAGACGATGGCTCCCTGGGATGCCAGTGCAAGCTCGTGGATAGGGCAAAAAAGATATTCTTGTTCACGTGTGGTGCCGCGGCGCAGAAGTACGGAATGGCCCTAGAGGAGCAACAGGAGATTCTGGGCCTGTTGAGCGACATTGCCACCGAGATCTATGCCATGGAGAGCGGCCTTCTCAGAGCGCTTAAGTCCATTGAGTCCTTCGGGGAACAGCAGTCAAAGGCAAAGATAGATATGGTGCGGGTCTATGTAAACGATGGCATGATTAGGATAGGTGATCACGCTAGGCAGGTATGGGCGGCAATGGAGACGGGTGATGCGCTTGACAGCCAAGTGGCGACATTGAGGAAGCTGTCACAGTTCACCCCTATAAACGCCGTAGAGGCAAGGAGGGATATTGCCGACCGGATCATAGAGGTGGAGAGGTTCATTTGTTAGCAGGAAAGCTATCTGGGGCAGGCTGTCCAAAGGAATGTGCTCACAATTTACAGCTTCATAGCCATGATTTCCTAAAAGGGTTATAATGGAATTGATTTAACGGAGAGGTGAGATGGTTAAAAGAGCAATTTATGCAGAGAGGCCTTGGCTTAAGGAGTATAAAATCTACGGGATCCCTGAAACTTTAGAGCCATTTCCAGATGCTCCCGTCTTCGATTTATTAGATAGTGCTGCAAAGAAGCATCGGAAAATGGGGTGTGTGCAGTTAGGGAAGGAGATGAAATACCCAGCGATAAAAGAGCATGCTGATAGGCTTGCCACCGCTTTTGCAGATTTAGGGGTAAGGAAGGGAGACAAGGTGGCAACAATGCTTCCCACTTCTATACAGTTCGTCATTGTTGACTATGCAATCTCTAAAGCAGGGGCAGTTCATATTCCGTGTAGCTTTTTGGAACCTGTGTACAACTTGGAACATAAATTTAGAGACGGACGCCCAAAAGTAATAGCATGTACTGATGAACACTATGACACAGTAGAGGTTTTAAAGAAGAATTTTGGGATAGAAAAAATCATCCTGACAAAGCTAGAAGATTATTCATCCACTCCTCCAGAACATCGAAAAATAGAGGATATATGGCTTACAGATTTAATATGGCAATACACCGCAAATCCTCCAGAGGTTAAGATAAATGTAGAGGAGGATTTGGAAACTCTGCTTTTTACTGGAGGTACAACTGGCCTACCAAAAGGATGTATGTTAACCCATAGAAACATAATGGCCAATGCCCTGCAGAATAGTGCTGTTTTTGGACCTCTTTCTAAAGTGCTCTGTGGAAATATGGCGGTACTCCTTGGGCTGCCATTTTTCCACGTCTACGGCCACTCTATAATGCACACTATGACCTACAATGGATTTTTGCAGCTTCTAGTCGCAGATGCAAGGGATACTGAATGTATGGTCAAGATGATAAAAGAATACTACCCGATAATGCAGATAGGGGTTCCAACTCAGTATATGAAGATGTTAAAGGAAGAGTTGAAGGGGTTTGGAATGCTGGGTATATCTGGTTCAGCAG
>CAZOVW010000055.1:0-6970 GCA_964583545.1 uncultured Dehalococcoidales bacterium
GGGTGGGTGGGTTGAGGGACACCCCAGCCCTGACCCCAAGCCTCTTTATCGATGACACTATTTTATGGAGATCGGGGCAAACCTCGGCATGGACGGTGATGATATCAGCCCCCGCCCGGGCGAATTGCTCAAGCTGACGCTCCGGACTCTCGATCATCAGGTGGACATCTAAGGGCAAATTTGTCCAGGGGCGGATGGCTTCGACCACCAGGGAGCCGATGGTTATCTGGGGGACGAAGTGCCCGTCCATGACATCGACATGGATGTAGTGAGCACCCGCTTTGGTCGCCTCAACAACCTGCTCGCCCAGGCGAGCGAAGTCAGCGGAGAGGATGGAGGGGGCTATCTTGACCTCGCTGCTAACCATCTTCGCCCTGGACAATTCTTCTCGCCCTTGCTAGTTGCTTCTTCACCTGCGCCGGGGCAGTGCCGCCAGGGACATTGCGCGCCGCGACAGAGGACGCCACCGTTAGGGAGTAGACATCCTCCTCAAAAAGCGGCGAGAAGTTTTTGTACTCACTAATGCTTAAATCCTTAAAGGTCTTACCCTTCTCCACTGCGTATTGCACCAATCCGCCCACTATACTATGAGCCTCTCGGAACGGGACTCCCTTTCCCACCAGGTAGTCTGCCAGGTCGGTGGCCAGGATATAGCCCTCCTCGGCGGCGCGGTGAGTTTTTTCGCCCTTGACTTGCAAGGTCTTGACCATCCCCGTAAATACATCGAGCGTGGAGAGCAGGGTATCCACTGTGTCGAAGAAGCCCTCCTTGTCCTCCTGCATATCGCGATTATAGGACAGGGGTAGAGCCTTCATGACGGTCAGCACAGCGAGAAGATTGCCATAAACCCTTCCTGTCTTCCCCCGCGCCAGCTCAGCGACATCGGGGTTCTTTTTCTGAGGCATGATGCTTGAGCCTGTGGCATAGGCATCATCAAGCTCAATAAATCCGAACTCCGCCGATGACCACAGGACGAGCTCCTCGGCGAGGCGGGAGAGGTGCATCATCGTGATGCTTGCCGCTGCCTGATACTCGATGACGAAATCGCGGTCAGAGACGGCATCCATGCTATTCTCGCTTATCTGGCTGAAGCCCAGTTCTTTAGCCAAAAAATCGCGGTCAACAGGATAGGGCACGCCAGCGAGCGCCCCGCTCCCCAGAGGCAAGACATCGGTGCGCCCCAGGCAGTCGCGGAAGCGAGCCACATCGCGCTGGAGCATCTCAAAGTAGGCTAGCAGGTGATGGGCAAAAAGCACCGGCTGCGCCCGCTGCAGATGGGTGTAGCCAGGCATTATTTCATCCTTATTCGCATCCGCCACGTCGAGAAGCGCTCTTTGCAATCCAACAAGCTTATCTATAGTATCCGCGATCGTCTCTTTAGTGAAGAGGCGCATATCGAGGGCGACTTGGTCGTTTCGGGAGCGGGCGGTATGCAGCTTCTCACCCGCATCGCCCACCTTCTCGACCAGGCGAGCCTCGATATTCATATGAATATCCTCAAGCTCAGGCTTGAACTGAAATTTCCCCTGCTCAATCTCTTCTCGAAGGGAGACCAGACCCATCGTGATAAGCTCAGCGTCCTTATCCGAGATGATGCCCTGCTTTGCGAGCATTTTGGCGTGGGCGATAGAGCCGGCGATGTCCTGCTTATACAGGCGCTTATCAAAGGGGATGGACGCGGTATAGTCCTGCACCGACTTATCGACCTCCTTCTGAAAACGATTGCGCATGGGGTTCATCTCCCCTCCTCATCTTCCGGCTGCTCCACACCCTGGACCCGCGCCTGGGTCTTCACGGGAAGCCCCCAGATGTGAATGAAGCCCACCGAGGCGCTCTGGTCAAAAATATCGCCTTTATCGTAGGTGGCCAGGCCGAAGCTGTAAAGCGACTTGGGTGACTTTCGCCCTACCACCGTCGCATTCCCTTTGCAAAGCTTCACCCGCACCGTCCCAGTGACATGGCGCTGCGAGCTCTCCACATAGGCAGCGAGGTCCTGGTGAAGGGCGGTGAACCATAACCCATTATAAATAAGGTCAGCATACTCCAAAGCCACCTTCTCCTTGAAACGCAGTTGCTCCCTGGAGAGGGTCAGCGCCTCTAGAGCTTTATGAGCGGTAAGCAGCACTGTTGCCGCCGGCGCCTCATAGACCTCCCGCGACTTTATCCCCACAAGCCGGTCCTCCACATGGTCGATACGACCCACACCATGATCGCCGGCAAGCTCGGTTAGCTGCTGGATCAAGGAGACGCCATCGAGTTCTTTCCCATCAAGGCTAACAGGGATACCCCTCTCAAAGCCGATCTCCACATAAGAGGGCTCCTCCGGGGCATCCTGTGGCGCGCGGGTCCAGGCGAAAACCTCCTCCGGGGGCTCGGCCCAGGGGTCCTCCAGAACACCGCACTCGATGCTCCTCCCCCACAGGTTCTCATCAATGGAATAGGAACTCCCGGCGGAGACGGGGATGTCGTGCTTCCGAGCATAGGCGATCTCCTCCTCCCGCGTCATCCCCCACTCACGAGCCGGGGCGATAATCTTGAGGTGAGGGGCCAGGGCCATGGTGCTTACGTCGAAGCGCACCTGGTCATTCCCCTTCCCGGTGCAGCCATGAGCCACCGCCGTAGCACCATGCTCATTGGCAGCGTCCACCATTAGTTTGACGATCAGGGGACGAGCCAATGCCGTCGCCAGCGGATATTGCCCCTCATAGAGGGCATCGGCCTTTAGGGCGGGGAAAACGAAATGGCTGACGAAAAGCTCCCTGGCGTCGACCACCAGGGCCTTCACCGCCCCTACCTTAAGCGCCTTCTGCTGAATAGCAGGCATGTCCCGCTCGCTCCCCAGGTCCACCGTCAAGGCGATGACATCCATGTGATAATTTTCCGCGAGCCACCTGATTGCCACCGAGGTATCGAGCCCTCCACTATAAGCAAGCACTACCTTCTCTGCCATTTTTTCGACCTCACTTTTTCGAACTCACATTGCGTATTTACACTTCATATGTTAAGGGTTCACTCTCTCGCTAATATCCTCTCCAATATACCCATCGCCTCATCCACCTCGCGCTCGCCAATGATTAGCGGTGGCATGAAGCGAATGGCGCTGGGCTTTACCGCGTTGAGAAGCAAGCCCTCCTCAAGGCAGGCCCTCACCACGCCCTCAGCGATGTCGCTGGAGAACTCGACAGCCACCAGAAGGCCTCGCCCCCTGACCTCGACGATTTTTTCGAACTTTGCCTTTAGCCCCTCAAGGCTGGCCATTAGATAGTTCCCTACACGGCGACAGTTTTCCACAATATTATGCTCCAAAAGGAATTTCAAGGTAGCGTACCCCGCAGCACAAGCTAATGGATTGCCACCAAAGGTGGAGCCATGATCCCCGGGACCAAAGACGCAGGCTTTCTCCCTTGCCAGAAAGGCGCCAATCGGCACACCACCCCCCAGCCCCTTGGCCAGGGTCATGATGTCTGGCTCGATGCCAGACTGCTGGTAGGCGAAGAGTGTCCCCAAACGCCCCATCCCGGTTTGAATCTCGTCGAGGATGAGCAGAAGGCCCTGTTCATCGCACCAGGAACGCACCTCCTTCAGGTAATCATCACTAGGGACATTGACCCCCCCTTCACCCTGGACCGCCTCCAGCATCACGGCACAGGTTTTTCGCCCCACAGCGTTCTTGATGGCAACGATATTATCATATTCTACATTGACAAAGCCTTCAGGTAGCGGGGTATAAGGCTCCTGAAGCTTGGGCTGGCCGGTAGCGGCGACCATCGCCAGGGTGCGACCGTGAAAGGAGTTCATCGCCGTAATGACCTCATAAGCGCCGTTCAAGTGAAGCCTGCCATACCTGCGAGCGAGCTTCACCGCCCCTTCATTAGCCTCAGCGCCGCTATTGCAGAAGAAGACCTTGTCAAAGCAGCTATTTTGAACGAGAAACTCCGCCAGGCGTATCTGGGGCACAGTATAAAATTGATTTGATGTATGGATCAGAGTGCGCCCCTGCCCCGAGACGGCAGCTACTATCTCAGGATGCGCGTGGCCTAGGACATTCACCGCCCAGCCACCAACAAAGTCCAGATACGCCTTCCCCCGATCATCCCAGACCCTCGCCCCTTCACCCCACACGAGGGTCACGGGCAGACGCTTAGAGGTGTTCATCAGATATTTTCGCCCCAGTTCCTGCCAATCTGTCATCGGTGCTTCCTATCAGGCAATTATCGTCCCGCCTTCTTTTCCGGCTACCGCCTCAGCCAGCACATGAGGCGAGCGACCATCGACAATCTGGGTTATGGGCACGGTGGCCAGGGCTGTAAGGCACGCCTCCACCTTGGGGATCATCCCCCCGGCAACAACGCCCGAGGCGATGAGCGAGCGCGCTTCGCTGGGTGAGAGGCGGGGCACCAGCTTCCCAGAGCCATCCATGACGCCGGCAACATCGGTGAGCAGGATGAACCTCTCCGCCTCAAGGGCGGCAGCGAGCGCACCGGCGGCGGGGTCAGCATTGACATTAAGCGGCATCGCTTCTTCGACCCCAAAGCCTGAAGGGGCCACTATGGGGATATAGCCCTTCTTTAGAATAATCTCAACAGGCTCGGGGTTAATTCTCACCACCTCCCCCATAAGACCAAGCTCCTCACTCTTGACCTTCGCCTCGATGAGGCGGCCGTCGATGCCGCTTAAGCCCATCGCTCGCCCGCCCCGCGACTGGATGGCGGCCACAAGCTCCTTATTGACCGCTCCGCAAAGCACGGCGACCACCACCTCGAGCGTCTGGTGGTCCGTTACCCTAAGCCCATCGATAATCTTGGTGGCGATGCCCAGCCGTGACAGCCACTCGGTCACCTCATTGCCACCGCCATGAACCACCACGAGGCTTTTGCCCCCCTTCTGCAGAGCAACCAGGTCCTCAATAACGGTATCGCCACTGCTTAAGGTGCTGCCGCCGATCTTGACTACGATTGGTTTTACTGTCTGTCCAGACCGCATGCTTTCTCACCAGGCAGGCCTCTCCCTCTCCCACAACTCCTTTATGAGGTTCTTCCTATATTCCCCCGCCTGAAGTTCCTCGAAATCTAAAGCCAGAGCTATATCGAATATCATAGCGTCTATTGCTCCTCCCATGAATGCCCCTTGTGGCTCAGATATTCCCAATTCGTCCACCAATTGTTTTGCGTAAGTTCGACAGTCTTCTGACCCCATAATTCTTTTGGCTTTTGTCGTTATTATTTCTTCGAACGCTTTATTCCTCATAATACCCCCCTGTTGATGCTATTATTATTCCCCTAAGTCGTGTACTCGCTGTTTATGGTAACATATTGCCTTTTCACCAAACAGGCCTTTCCTTCTCCCACAACTCCTGTACAAACTTCTTTCTATATTCCCACGACTGAAGATCCCTGTAATCTAAGGCCAGAGCTATATCGAATATCATAGCGTCTATCGCTCCCGCCAGGAATGCCGCCTCTAGATTAGATATTTCCAGGTCACCAACCAATCGTTTTGCGTAGGTTCGGCTGTCTTCTGACTCCATCATTCCTTTGGCTTTTACCGTGATTATTTCTTCGAACGCTTCATCTCTGAATGCTTCATCCCTCATAATACCCTCCTGTTGATGCTATTATTACTCCCCTAAGTCGTATACTCGCTGTTTATGGTAACATATTCCGCCGATAGGTCGCAGCCCCAGGCAGTTGCGGCGCAATCCCCCAAATTGAGGCACACCCTGATCGGCACCTCAGCCCACATCATCACCGCCCTCACCTCCTCCCTGTCAAAGGGGTTGAGCGAGCCTCCGGCGACGAGGCATATGTTATTCAGGAAGAGGTCTATCCGCGACCCATCGATCTCGACACCGCTGTGACCCAGGGCAGCGACAATCCGCCCCCAGTTGGGGTCGCATCCATGAACTGCCGCCTTCACCAAGGGGGAGCTGGCTATAGTGCGCGCCGCCGCCCGGGCATCAGCGAGGGTGAGCGCCCCGTCAACGGTAACCTCGATGAGCCTGGTCGCCCCTTCACCATCGCCGGCCACACGCCGGGCAAGATAGGTGCAGACCTCCGTCAGCACCGCTTGAAACGCCTCCGCCTCCCCGGTGCCTTCCTCAACGGTTCCCGCCACCCCATTGGCAAGAATAAGAACTGTGTCGTTCGGGCTGGTCTCGCCATCGATGGTGACCATATTGAAGGAGACATCCACCGCCTCTCGAAGCGCCTTCTCCAGGAAACGGGCATCGATAGCGGCATCGGTAGCTAGAAAAGAGAGCAGGGTTGCCAGATTTGGATGGACCATCCCCGCCCCCTTGGCAATGCCCCCGATAGTGAATCCCTCAGCGGCCACCGCTACTTCCTTTGCACGAGTATCGGTGGTCAGGATAGCCTGCGCCAGCTCATGACCCCCATCTTTGGAAAGGGCCACCTTTTGCATATTTGCCGTGATAAGCCCAATAGGAAGCCTCTCCCCAATGACGCCGGTGCTGGCGACCAGCACATCCTGAGGTGAGATCCCCAGCCTCTTTGCCGCCAGGCTTGCCATCTCAGCGGCATCCTCAAGTCCCCGCTCGCCGGTACAGGCATTGGCGCAGCCAGCATTGGCCACGATCGCCTGCGCCCTCCCATCGGCGATGTGCTGCTGGCACCAGAGCACCGGGGCAGCCTTGATCCTGTTGGTGGTGAACAGCCCCGCAGCAGCGCAGGGGCTTTCCGAATAAAGGATGCCCAGGTCGAGACCGCCCTTCGTCTTGAGGCCAGCGCGGGTTGCGCCAGCGAGAAAGCCATTCGGCGATGTAATCGTGCCGCCAGGGATAGATTTGGCCTTCATGCATGAAACTATATCATACGAAGGTGGCTAAAGCAAGAAGGGCCGACCGCTAAGGGCCAGCCCTTTCCTGGTAAGCTTCCTCGGTTACAACGATTTAAAACCTAAGTCTCTTTTTGGCTGCCTCTAGAAGCTCATCTCTGAACTTGGGATGCGCGAT
>CAZOVW010000056.1:0-6814 GCA_964583545.1 uncultured Dehalococcoidales bacterium
AAAGGTTTCTAAACAACCTTTAAGCCAATGACTGGACGAGCCTCGAAGGCAGTAGTATAATATGATCGCCTTATCACAGGGAGGTAACAGTGAACCTAGAGGAACTGAGGACAAGCCGCAGAGATATCCTCGGAAAGAAGGTTAGATTTCTTCGCCGAGAAGGGCTCACCCCCCTTAACCTCTACGGACCTAATATCGAGTCCCTCCCCCTCCAGGCAGAGACCTCGCTCCTGAAGCGTCTCATCGCCAGGGTGGGCCGCAATGCCCTTGTCACCCTCAAGGTTAATGGGGATAAGAAGCCAAGAAAGGTGATGATCCGCGATATTCAGCGCAACCCCTTAACCGAGGAGTTACTCCACGTGGGCTTTTTCCAGGTGGAGATGACCCACAGGGTAAGGGCTGAGGTGCCCCTGCTGTTCCTCGGTGAGGCCCCCGCAGCGAAGAGTCGCCGCGGGATGTTGCTCCACAACCTGACCACTCTTCAGGTGGAGGCCCTCCCTGCTGAGCTGCCCCGAAATATCGAGGTGGATCTCTCAGGGCTTGAGGAACTCGACCAGGCGATCTACGTGCGGGATATCCCCGTGGACGATGCCGTTGAGGTGCTCAACGATCCCGACTATATGGTCGTCCAGGTGAAAGAGAGCCGCGTTGAGGTGGAGGAGAAAGCGGTGGAGGCAGTAGCCGTAACAGAGGAGGCCCCGCCTGAGGAAGCGGAGCGCGAGGCGGAACCCGAACAGGCTTAGCGGCGCATCCCCAAGGCGATAAAGACGAAGTAGAGGAGGTATGCCAGCGCCTGAATAAATGCCGCCACATAGGTGAGCGCCGCCGCTGAGAGCACGCGCGACACTCCCTCGAGCTCCCTTTCCGAAACCAAGCCTGTTGCCTGCAACATCACCTTCGCCCGCCGGCTGGCATCGAATTCCACAGGCAGGGTAACCAAGGCAAAAGCCACCGCAGCACTGAAAAGCCCCACCCCCGTCCACACAAAGGTCTGGCCATAAACTTCACTAGCGCTATAAATCAAAATTCCAAGAAAGAAGAAGATAAAGCCAAGCCAGGAACCCAGATTGGCTGCCGGAACCAGGGTGCTCCTCACCTTCAGCGGGGCATAGCCCATACGATGCTGCACCGCATGCCCTACCTCGTGGGCGACAATACCCAGCGCTGCCACCGAGGCATTGCCAGCAACCCCCCGAGAGAGGCGTAACACCTTATGCCTGGGGTCATAATGGTCGGTTAGATTGCCCCGCGCGCCCTCCACCCCCACATCAACCAATTCATTCTCCTGGAGCAGCCGTTGGGCTGCATCCGCCCCTCTGATGCCGTGCATATTGGCCACCTTGGAGTACTTGTTATAGGCAGACCTTACCTTCCACTGGGCATAAAGCACTACCGCCAAGGCTGGCAAAACGAACAGGATAAAAAGCATACTCCCTCCTCTTTATCGCAATTATAGCATAATCTCTCCGTTCATTTCAAGCTGGGAAGCAGCGCCCCCCTAAATCCCCTCTGCCCCCTTAGGAACTCCTCGGCGCTCATTTCCCTTCTCCCCTCAAGTTGCACCCTGAGCAGCCTAAGGATCCCTTCCCCGGTTTGCACCCCAACCTCACCCCTGTCAATAGTGACCACCCTCCCTGGCTCACCTCGCTCCCCGGGAAAGGGGATCGCCTTCACTATCTTGAGCATCTTCCCCTGCAACTTGGTATAGCAGCCGGGCCAGGGGTAAAAGGCGCGCACCCGCCGCCATATCTGGGAGGCAGGGAGCTGCCAATCAATCTCCCCCTCACCCTTGGAGAGAAGCTTAGTATAGGTGGCGCCCTCTTCCCGTTGCGGTTGGGGGGTAAGCGAGCGGGAAAGCCAGCGGGGCAGTGTTTCCTCCAAAAGCTGGGCCGCGATTTGGGCCAGCTTCCTAGTAAGGGAGCCAGTGGTATCTTGGGGAGCGATAGCCACCCTCCGCTGGGCCAGGATCGGGCCGCTGTCAATGCCCTCGTCCATGAGCATGATGGAGACCCCGGTCCAATCATCGCTGGCGAGGATCGCCGCCGGGATCGGCGTAGGGCCGCGATGCCTAGGGAGGAGGGAAGGGTGAAGGTTGAGGCAGCCGAAGGGCGGGATAGCGAGCACCTCGGGAGGCAGGATCTGACCCAAGGCTGCCACCACAATCACATCAGGGCGGAGCTGGGTCAAAGACTGGATGGCACCAGGCTCCGCAAAACTTTTCACCTGGCGCACCTCAAGCCCATGCTCCAAAGCCAGCCGCTTCACCGGAGGGAAGGAGAGTTCTCGCCCGCGCCCCGCGGGCTTATCTGGCTGGGTGTAGACAGAAACCACCTGGTGCTCGCTAAAGATAAGCCGCTCCAGGGCAGGCAAAGCGAACTCGGGTACGCCCATAAAAACGATGCGCATCGCAAAGACATTCTATCATGAGGAGTGCAGAGGGGCAATAAAATCGGGGCCCCCGCAAAATCGCAGATTTTGTGGGGTAAAATCCCCTCTCGCCATAGGCGAGAGTCGCCTTTGGAGACTGGCGAGGGGCCTGGGGGTGTCCCACATGTCATTGCGAGGTCGCCTGAGGCGACCGAAGCAATCTCATGGCGGGTGGGGAAAAGAATTTTAAAAATTGGGGCAAAACTGGTGCAAAAACCTATTGACCAGGGGCGGGATTTTTGGTATTGTTCCTGTTGCGCCCCCTGATCGCCTTGACCTAAAATCCCCATGCCTCCTGATTAAATATCAGGGTGTTTCCCATTCAGGTCGAAGTGTCGGTCAACCTGTCGGCCTCGGGGATACCGCTGAATTTGTGATAAGGAGTGTGAAACGAATGCTGGTTAAGGAATCGGCTAAGGAAATTTGGGAGGCAGTGCTGGGGGAGCTTCAGTTACAAGTCACGAGGACAAATTATGACACCTGGCTCAGAGACACCGTTGGCTTGAGTTATCAGGGGGATCAGTTTGTGGTTGGTGTGCCATCCCCTTTTGCTATCGAGTACCTGGAGAAGCGGGTGAGTTCGCTGATCGAGAAGACCCTCATCGGCGTCATCGGGAATGAGGTCAAGGTCCGGTTTCAAATTCAAGAGCAAAGCACACCAGCAAAGCCCAAAGGGAGCGCTAAATCCCCGGGCAGTACAAACCACAGGAAAACAGGTTACAACACCTTCAATCCCAAGTATACCTTTGAGTCTTTTATCGTAGGGAATTGCAATCGCCTTGCCCATGCCGCTGCCCTGGGGGTCGCAGAAAAGCCAGGCCATGTCTACAACCCGCTATTTATCTACGGCGGTGTCGGGCTAGGAAAGACCCACCTCCTGCATGCTATAGGACACTTCGTTTCTCAAAACAGGCACCGCGTGCTCTATGTGAGCACCGAGCAATTTACTAACGAGTTCATAAAGGCGATACGGGAGCGGAAGACCGAGGAATTCCGCCAAAAATATCGCAGTGTGGATGTCCTATTAATCGATGACATCCACTTCATTATCGGGAAGGAGCAGACGCAGGAGGGCTTCTTCCATACCTTTAATGACCTCCACAATGGCAACCGCCAGATTGTGATCACCAGCGATCGTCCCCCCAAATCCATGCCCCTGCTCGAGGACCGATTGCGCTCCCGTTTCGAATGGGGGCTCATCGCCGATATCCAACCCCCCGACCTAGAGACTCGCCTGGCCATTCTCCAAGCGAAGGCTGAGGAGAATGGGAAAGTAGTGCCCCGGGAGGTGCTGGATTTCATCGCTCGCAAGGTCCAGAAGAGCATTCGCGAGCTTGAGGGGTCGCTCAATCGTGTCGTAGCCTTTTCCAGGCTTACAAAGGCGCCCCTCACCATTGACCTAGCCTCAAAGGCGCTCGCTGAGTTCCCTGATCCAGCACCCCGCCGGGCGCTAACCCCACCGTTCATCATCGCTACTGTGGCCAAATACTTTGATCTCGAACCGGAGGCCCTGGCCGGGAAGCGGCGGGACAAAATGACTGCCCTAGCGCGCCATATCGCCGTCTACCTCGTCAGGGAGGAGACCACCTGCTCCTTCAACGAGATTGGTAGGACACTGGGTAATCGAGACCACTCCAGCATCCTCCGCGGCTATAAAAAGGTCGCCCTCGAGATCAATAACAGCCCTCAATTGCGGCGCGATGTCATTGAGATGAGGGAGCGGCTCTACTCCAAGAGCGGCACTAAGAAGGCATAAAATCGGTGCACAACTAGCTTATTTTAGTGCATAACCCCTTTTCAAGGTGCATAAGTGGCTGGCTTTTATGTTAATGACCCCTTTAGAAAACGGTGAATTACTTTTATGCGCACAAAACCGTTATCCCAGCACACTCCCCACACCAGGCATGCACTAAGTCATACTTCTAAGCCATATCTGTTGCGCACTTCCCCACACTGTTTATTATTGTTGTTAAATACCAAATCATATAGTTATATAATAGTAATGGTGACCGACGGTGATAGATCGAGTTGAGATCTATGTTAAGGCGGGGGACGGCGGCGACGGGGTAGTGAGCTTTCGCCGGGAGAAGTTTGTGCCCTTTGGGGGTCCTGACGGCGGTGATGGCGGCAATGGTGGCAGCGTTTTTATCGTCGCAGATAGGAGCATGACTACGCTGCTCAAATACCATCAGCGAGGGAGGCGATTTAAGGCGGAACAGGGTGGGAGGGGCGCTGGCAAGAAAAGGCACGGTAAAAATGGCCGCAGTCTAACGCTCAAAGTTCCCCTGGGCACGCTTATTTTCAGGGAGAGCGGTGGTGAAAGGGTGCTACTTGCTGACATGGTAGTGGAGGGGCAACAGGTTATGGTAGCGCAGGGCGGTCGTGGTGGCTATGGAAATGCGCGCTTCGCCACCCCCACCAACCAGGCGCCACGTATTGCTAAAAAGGGGGAGTTAGGGGAGGAGGCCTCACTGATCCTCGAACTGAAGCTGATCGCCGATGTCGGGATCATTGGCTACCCCAGTGTCGGCAAGTCTACCCTCCTAGCATCAGCGTCGGCGGCGCGGCCGAAGATTGCCGACTATCCCTTTACCACCAGGGAGCCCATTTTAGGGGTGGTTGAGGTGGGCCAGCGCTCCTTTGTTCTTGCCGAGATCCCGGGGCTTATTGAGGGGGCGCATCGCGGCTTGGGCCTGGGGCATGATTTCCTGCGTCACGCTGAGCGCACCAAGGTGCTTATTCACCTGCTTGACGGCAGCTCAGCGAGCCCCCTTTCCGACATGAAGCATGTGAATAGGGAGCTGGCCTTGTTTAATCCCGTGCTCTCGGCGAAGACTCAGCTCGTGGTGGTGAACAAGATCGACCTCCCCGAGGTCCGGGCGCGCATCTCAGAGTTCGAAAAGGAGTTCACCCAAGGTGGAGCACCCCTCTTTTTTATCTCCGCAGCGACCACCGAAGGCGTCCCCCAGTTAATGGCCAGGGCATGTGAGATGCTTGACAGCGTCCCCGCTCCGCAACCGGTGGAGGCGATCGCGGTATTTCATCCCCAGCCTAGAAAGGAGAGGGTCGCTGTTTCCAGAGAGGGGGACATCTTTGTCGTCGCATCCCCCAGGGCAGAAAAGCTGGTCGCCAGGATGGATGTGGAGAACCCCGAGGCGCGCACCTACCTTAGGAAGCAGTTCACTAGGATGGGGGTAGCCAGCGCCCTGAAAAAGGCTGGGGTGAAACCCGGGGATGTGGTGCGGTTTGGTAAAATAGAGATGCCATGGGATTGAATCGAAAAGTGCGAAAAATCGGCGTATTGGGCGGAACCTTCGACCCCATTCATCTCGGTCACCTCAAGATCGCTGAGGAGGCGGCGCAAAGGCTGGGGCTTTCCCAGGTGCTCTTTGTCCCTGCTAGCGAGCCCTGGCTCAAGGAGCATCGGAACATCGCCCCTGGGGAGCATCGCCTGGCGATGATTGAGCTCGCTATCGCCCCCACCACCCTTTTTCGAGCATCTACCGTAGACTTGGACCGCCAGGGCCTATCCTACACCGTGGATACCCTTACCGATTTAAGGCGCGAGCTTGGCGAGGAGGCAAACCTTTACTTCATCCTCGGCCTGGATGCTTTACGGGGGTTTTCGTCCTGGAGAGAGCCGGCGAAGATCATCGCGATGTGCCAGTTGGTGGGGGCTAAGCGCCCCGGATGCCTTGCCATCGACCTGAAATCCCTGGAGAGGAGCGTCCCCGGCATCTCCCGGCGCATCACTATCCTGGACAACCCGCTGATCGACATAGACTCCACCGCCATCAGGGAGCGTGTTGCCCAGGGCCTCCCCATCACAGACCTCGTCCCCGATGCGGTGGCACGCTACATCAAGGAGAAAGGGCTTTATAAGAAGGAGGTTTGAATTGACCCTGGAGCAACGAAAGCAGTTTTTGGAACTGGTGAAGGAGCGGGCGCTGTTGCGCGGCGATTTCACCCTCGCCTCCGGAGCGAAAAGCTCTTACTTCTTTGACCTTAAGATGGTTACCCTTTCCCCGGAAGGCGCATACCTTATCGGCAGGCTGGTTTACCAGCTCTTGAAAGAGAGTGGCGTCGAAGCTGTTGGCGGGCTGACCCTGGGCGCTGACCCTATTGTCACAGCGGTCGCCGTCGTTAGCCATCTTGAAGGTAAGCCAATCCCCGCCTTCATCGTGAGGGGGGAGCTAAAGGAGCACGGCACCCAGAAGGTTATCGAGGGGAATGTCCCCGCCAAAGGCTCCCAGGTAGCCATCGTGGAGGATGTCATCACCAAAGGGGGCTCCACCCTCAAGGCGATAGAGGCGGTGGAGGCCGCCGGCTGCCAGGTGGCCAAGGTAGTGGCACTCCTGGATCGCCACCAGGGCGGCAGCGATGAGCT
>CAZOVW010000057.1:0-6711 GCA_964583545.1 uncultured Dehalococcoidales bacterium
GCCCCCTTCCGCCGGCTTAACTAACTCGATCGTGGCGAACATCTTCAAAGCCCGCCAGAGGTCGAATGGCTTGTTCATCGCCTCTTCAAGCTGGGACGGGTGCAGACGGCGCAGCATCGGCTCCCGCAGACTCGGCGGCAGACTGTATTGCGCCATGAGCATATCCATGCGGGTGTTGTAGTAGACCGCGCCCCTCGAGTATTTCAGCCACCGCATCTCTGCCATGTCGCCCATCTCGAATGGCTTGTAGCTGGAAGCGGCGCCGTCGCGGATCCACCGGCCGCGCACCGTCCAGAACAAGGGCGTGATTGCGCCGGTCCACCACTCGTCTGCCGCTGACCGCGTCCAGATGGCATCTTCTTCTTCCAAGATTGACGGCCATATGTCAAGGTCTTCCTCCCAGGTGAACTCCACACCAGTGATGGGGCGGGACTGGAGCAGGAGGAAGGAACCATTTGCCCACGCCCACTCGATGTCCTGGGGCAGCCCCCCGTAGTAGGCGTTGACCCGCCGACCCATCTCCGCAAGCATAACTGCCTGCTCATCTGTCAGCGTGTGCTGGCTCTGCAGGTTAGCAGGCACGGGTTCGCGAACCGTACCGCTCCCGGCCTTCTTGTCCCGAACCACCCGTAGCTCCTTGCTGCCGAGGCGGCGGCGTTTGACCTTGAGCGTGTCCCGACTGACGATGTACTCATCCGGCGTGACGCTGCCCGATACCACCATCTCTCCCAGCCCCCAGCCGGCATTGATAACGACCTCATCCGCCCTGGCATTCATCGGGTTCCCGACAAACATCACACCAGCAACCTCAGGTTCGACCATCGTCTGCACCACCACCGCAATGAGAGCCGCACTGTGGTCGAATCCCTTGTTATGACGATACGCTGTAACGCGCGCGGTCCACATCGACGCCCAGCACCGCCGCACCGCGTCCAACAGAGCATCACCGCCCCTGACATCAAGGTACGTCTCGTATTGCCCGGCGAAAGACGCACCTGCCAGGTCCTCCGCCGTTCCTGAGGAACGAACCGCCACGTACGGCATATCCCCAAGCTCCCCGTACGCCCGCACGATCTCGCGGGCCAGACTATCGGGAATCCTGCAACCGACGATCGCCTCCCTGATCTTGGCTGTCTCCTTCTCCAGTCCATCGAGGTCCCCGTAGTCGAGTTCCCCCAGTACCTTCTCTATCTTCACATTTAGATCGTTTGCACGAAGAAACTCCGCATACGCACCCGTCGTAACGACAAACCCGGACGGAACAGGAAAACCGGCCTTAACCAGCTTACCCAGACTCGCACCCTTGCCTCCCACTACAGCAATCTCCGTCGACCCATCCGCACCAAGACTAACGAGAAAGCCGCCTTTCTTATGGTCTCTTTTCACTGGATTGGACATATTTGCCTCCTTATTTGTATCTGTTTTTTCCTATGTATTGGCAAGCTCTTAGTCAAATGTTTCCAGTTTGCACCGACATTCATGTCCCAAGACATTGCTGATCAGATGTGAGACAAGAGATGGTTTCACCTTCTGTATCGCCTCCCAGAGGCTACAAACCCCTCCCATTCTTGCTCAGGCTTACCTCGATGTCTCTGACCCAATTTTTCTCCACCTGCTCAGCCTTTGAAGGGCATCCGCATCAAAGTCTCCTGACGGCTTCCCACAGTATCGCCCTCTCCTATCAGTTGTGTCCACAATTACACATGGGTCAAGCACAGGTTTTGAACCAAAAATCATTCTTAGGCCAGCCAACCACCGTCAGCAACAACGGTAGCACAAGTAATAAAGCTTGGCGCGTTGGAAGCCAAAAACACCATCACATCGGCAACCTCGCTGGGTTGCCCAGTACTTGCCAGTGGCACGTGGCTTCTAATGGTGTCCAACTGCTCCTTTGCCTCTGCTTTCATCGTTATGTGAGTATTCCAGCTACTATTCAACTACTCCTTTAGCGATAAGGTCTGCAATTTCCTCTTCCGAATACCCGGCGATCTGTTTGAGAACGTATTCATTATGCTCGCCCAGCAATGGGGCTCGTTTCAACTCACAATCGCAGCTGGATAAGATATAGGGAGGCCTCGGGGCGCGATAGATGCCCACTTCGGGATGGGCAAGCTCCCTGAAAAATCGGCGGTGGCGCAGTTGCGGATCATGCTCCAGCAAGTCTTGAGCGTTCTCTGCGACGCCGGCACTGACGCCGGCCGCTTGCATCATGCTCATGACTTCTTCTGCCGAATGATCCAGTGTCCAGCACTCAACGATCCTGTCCAGTTCCTCTTCATTTTCCTTCCTGGCCTGCATGGAGCCGAATCTCGGATCGTTGACTAGATTCGGCCGCTCGATGACTTCGCAGAGACCAGCCCATTCATCATCAGTGAATACCGCCACTGCACACCATCTGTCATCACCGCAACAACGGTAGGCATTGTGAGGGGCAGCGCGGTCCAGCCGATTGCCCTCTCTAGTACTCACACGGCCATTTACGATATTATCCAGAACGAGCGGTGCCATGAAGTACACGCAGTCCTCGTACTGTGAGAGATCCAGGTATTGTCCCTTGCCTGTCCTGTCCCGATAGTCAAGCGCCGCAAGGATGGCGAGCGCATTGAAGTGAGGGGATATGAAGTCGGTATACGAGTCGAGCGCAGTTGGCTCTCGGTCGGGCCACCCGGCCAGTTCCATTATTCCGGTAAGAGCTGTCAGATGAGCGCCAATTGCTGGAGCCGTCGGGTAGGGACCTGTCTGTCCCATCGGGCACGAGCTCAGCATAATAATGTCCGGCTTCACTTCTCTAAGCTCTTCGTAACCCAGACCCATTCTCTTCATCGCCCCTCCGGCAAAGTTGTCAGCGACGACGTCCGCGGAAGCAACAATCCTCTTAGCTACCGCTATACCTTCAGGGTGAGCAAGGTTTAGGGCAATGCTTAGCTTACCGGTGTTGTACGGATTGTAGGTTGCACTGCGGTTGAAACCTGGAATGTTGTCCTTGAAGGGTGGTGCTATACGCCGCGAGTCTGGTCGAGACATGCCTTCGATCTTGATGACCTCAGCTCCCCAGGTGCAAAGTGTGCTGGTAGTAATAGGCCCCACCAAAGCCCAGGTGAAATCAGCTACCTTTATTCCTTCCAGAGGCTTCATTGCTCCTGTCCTTCCCTGACGTTTGGTCAGTTGACTAGACCACACCCTTAGCCTTCAATGCGTTCAGTTCCTCCTTGGAGATCCCCAGGTCTTGTTCATAGATTTCCTGGTTATGCTCGCCGGTTCGAGGCGCGCGACACCACACACTAGCAGGCGTTTCCGATGCGCGGGCAAACGCACCTGGATATCGTATTGTGGTGCCAAGGTCCGGGTGTTCAATGTGTACCCAGTATCCCCGGCCGGCAAGCTGGGGATCAACCAGAATATCGGCGGTTGTCGACAGGGGATAGAGCTGGATCCGCTGGGTTAGTGCCCTCTGGTATAACTCGGCCTTTGTCCTCTTCAGGAAGAACCGGCTCGTAGGCTCGGCGATACGGTTCAGAATATCCTGTGTCATGTTCAGAGGGTTAAACCCTTCCCAATCGAAATTCCTTAGATAGTCGTCAAGCTCTCCTTCCTCCTCCATCCACTCAATGAGCGGCCGTGTCCAGTTCGCTGACAGTCCGAACCAGTATATCCAGATGACGTACCCGTCCTTGCAGGGCCAGAGCCCGGTTGCTTTGAGGTCTGACCGGGGCCACGGTACGCCGCGGCGTCTATTCACGCCAATAGCGTCCCAACGTGCTGTGGTCTCTTGCTGGTCGGTGGAATGAAGCACTGCTTCCTGTATTGACACATCCACATGCTGGCCTTTTCCCGTTACCCGCCGGTGACGGAGAGCAACCATAGCAGCAACAGCCGCTTCGGCAGCAGCGTGGAGGTATGAGTGCGAGTGGTGGCTTATCCGGACAGGCGGACGGTCAGGTTCACCCACCTGATAAGTGTGGCCGCCCAATGCCCAGGTGACAATGTCCGGGCCCTTATAGTCCCTGTAAGGTCCCGTTTGCCCAAATGGCGCGATAGACACCATGATCACCCCAGGGTTGATGCTCTCCAGAGCACTGTATCCGAGACCGAGGCTATCCATGTACCCCGGGCTGAAGGACTCCACAATGAAATCGACCTTTTGCACGAGCCTTCTGAAGATATCCTGGCCTTCGCCCTTCGTGATGTCCAGGGTGATACCGCGTTTGCTGGTGTTATAAGCCCACCAGAACAGGCTCTTCTCGGGGTCGGGCTCGTCGTGGTAGAAGGGACCGATATTTCGGGCAGGGTCACCACCCGGTCTCTCAATCTTGATAACATCAGCGCCAAGGTCTCCCAGTAACTTACCACAGAAAAGACCCTTCTCATCAGTCAGGTCAAGAACTCGATATGGACTAAGCATGCCTTCCTTATCTGTTTCTGTCATGTTTGCGCCCTTTCCAATGGTTCAACCGATGCCTCTGTATTGCGGAGGACATTCGTTTTCCACTTTCCGAACGCTAGTGATGCTGTATCTCGTTAGGATTTGGGAGGTACTTGCTTATGTGCGTCAGCCCTACGGACAGAACATGGAAGTCCAGTGCCTCATCAACAGAGTTACTGTCGATAGCCCTATTAAAGGCCCACTTTATCCAGCCAATAGTGGTCTGCTCGGCTAGCTTTTCGGCAAGCTCCGTAACCGTGTTTCGAAGTTGCTCCCGAGGAACCGCTCGGGTGACTAATCCTATTCGCTCAGCTTCTCTGCCATCAATGAAATCCTTTCTCCCGGTAGCTATAAGCTCGATGGCTTTGTGGTAGCCGACAACTCGAGGCAGTAGCGCCCAACCCATGTATATCCCAAATTTGGCTGTCTCAGCAGCAATGACAAGGTCGCAGGCGATAGCCAGCTCGGGTCCGGACCCCAGACAATAGCCGTGCACCTGTGCGATAACGGGTTTCATAAGACTTCTTATGAAACCGATGAGATGGAAGAAGTGCTTGCGGCGCATGCCAACATACATCTTGCCCGGTGCCCACTCCCACCAGTCTTCCCTGTCCTTGGCACCGATGTCATCCCCGGAGGTGAACGCCTTATCACCGGCACCAGAAATAATGATTACTTTGATGTTCACATCATCTTCGGCATCTTGCAGTGCGGCATGCAGTTCACCAACCATCTGAAAGTTTATGGCATTCATTTTGTCTGGCCTGTTCAGGATTATGTCAGCCATGTAGCCTTTTTTCTGGTAGAGAATTGTCTCATAGTTCATGGTTGATACCTCCTTTGATTTCTTCGTACGCAGACTCTGCTGCATAAGGTGTCTTCACTTAAGGTCAGGGCATCCATGCATCGTTGGTCGGTTAAGCTCTAGTAGGTCCGGCGAGATCATAAACGAAGGAGAAATCGATGGCTTCAGAGATCTGACGAAGAAGATCTTGAGGAACAAGGCGGTCAAGTGAGAGTTGATAATATAGCTTAGTCGCAAACTGGTGCTTGCTATCATAGCCTGCTTCCTCCCTGGTGGGGTTACACAACCCACATCCATTGAGTGATGGTGTCAGCCCCAAGCGTCACACCATCACTGCCTCTCTGGAATAACAGGCGGTCGAGATGTCCCTTTACCTGCTCTAAAGCCTATCTTTGCCCGGTCAGCTTGTACTTGAGGTCGCTGTCAATCCAGCAATGAGACCACACGGTGCCGTATTGCCCGCCTCCCAACATCGTTTCACCGCCGTAGCCACCCAACCATGGTTGCCACAGGGTAAAAGCGCTGCTTCGGGGTGTCCATAACTGCCACTGCATCTTGATGTAGTACATGTCCGCCTCTTTTACATACTTCATCATCTCCTGGCGGGTATTAGCACCGTAAGCTTTGTCAACTATGGCATCATAGGCGGGGTCGCGGGCGCCATGGCAATTCCACTGCTCGCCCGTGTAAGACATGAACTTTATGTAAGCAAGCGCATTGTAGTCTGACCCCCTCCTGCCCCAGGTCATACCTTTATATGTCTTCTGGAAGATGTTACTCAGCAGAACAGCCTGTTCCGTCACCTTGATCTCCACATCAACGCCAATCTTGGCCCAGTAGCTTTTCAGTATCTGTGCCAGGTCTATATCGCTATTGTACCAAGTGGGGCAGATTTCGTAGGTGGTCTTAAAGCCGCTGGGGTAGCCGGCGTCAGCCAGGAGCTGCTTGGCCTTCTCCGGGTCGTAGCTATAGCTCGCCTTAACATCTTCCGGCCAGTCCTTGAATGGGGTATAGAAACCCAAGCAAGCTTGCCCAACTATCCCATAGGGTGTTGCGTCGGCATAACCCTTAAAGTAGGTCTTGACAAGTGTGTCGTTGTCTATCGCCATCTGCATCGCCTGCCGCACCCTGATGTCATTAAAAGGCGGCTCGGCGACCTTCATGGCGATCGCGCCATAGGATCCCAGCACATTGACCATGTTGAGTTCAGGGTTAGTCCGCTTCAGGCTCTCTGACTGGTCGTAGCGCAACCCGCCGATGGCAACAATTTTACCGGAGCGCAGCGCTGCCAGCCGCGTTGAGAAATCTGTAATAACCAACGCCGAAATCCTGTCGGCATAAGGTAACTTGTTCTGAGGGTAACGCTCGTCGTAGGCCCAGTAGTTGGGATTCTTGACATAGGTCCAGGAGCTGCCATCAACATGGTCGCTCAGGATGAAGGGCCCTGTCCCGACCCAGTTCCTCCAATCCTTGAAGTCCCCAT
>CAZOVW010000058.1:0-6543 GCA_964583545.1 uncultured Dehalococcoidales bacterium
TGGTCGCCGCCGCCATGCTCTCCATCGTCATCTGGAGCACAATAGCCTGGCGCTATGGACTGCCCACCAGTGAAACCCATGCGCTTGTCGCCGGCCTCACCGGTGCTGGCCTGGCGGTTGCCGGCCCCTCGGTTCTCCTGTGGGAAGGGTGGCAGAAGGTGCTTATAGGCCTGGGCTTCTCTACCTTGTTAGGTTTCTTCATAAGCCTGATGGTAATGACAACTCTCTACTGGCTGCTTCGGCGGGTAGGCCCTCACGCAGTCCGTGGCATCTTCGGCAGGCTCCAGATCCTCTCCGCCGCTTTCATGGCTTTCAGCCATGGCAGCAACGATGGGCAGAAGTTTATGGGTGCCTTTGCCCTGGTGCTGCTGCTGGGGGGAGCAATAAGCGAGTTCCAAGTTCCGGTATGGGTTATCCTGGTTTGTGGCACGGTAATGGGGCTTGGTACCGCTTTCGGCGGGTGGCGCATAATGCGCACCATGGGGTTCAGGCTTACCAAGCTGGAGCCGGTGCACGGCTTTGCCGCCGAGAGCTCAGCAGGCTTGGCAATAACGCTTGCTTCCTTTTTGGGCATACCCTTGAGCACCACCCACACCATTAACCTTTCCATTATGGGCGTCGGCGCCACCAAGCGCCTCTCCGCGGTGCGATGGGGCATTGCCGGAAATATTGTCCTCGCCTGGGTCCTGACCTTCCCCATATGCCTCGGCATTGGCTGGTTGCTGGGCTCGCTATTTTAGCCGCTGCGCCCGCCTCAAAGTTACAGCATATGCTCCCAGCCCCTGGCTTTCATCAACTCCTCCCAGGGAAGGTCATCATAATAGCCATGCTCTCGAACGTACTCGATGTGAAACTTCCCATCTTTATTATAGGGGTGGAACTGGGCATCGCGTTTACCATCAAAATCAACCGGAATAATCCGCTGTTCTTGACACATTCCCAGATCAAAGGCCGGAGTAGCCTTAAACCACTTTCCATCTAGATAAAGCTGAACATAGCCATGATAGATAAACAGATTATCGCCTTTCATAATCTCAGCCATTTTCTTCGGCAGAATGTAGTTGCGGATGTCGGCAAATCCCAGACGCGCCGGGATGCCCACAGCCCGGGCTAAGGCGGCCAGAAGGATCGCCTTTTGAACACAATACCCCTCGCCCCTGCTCAAAGTGGTGCTTGCCTTATTGTCCTCAAGAGTAAAGATCGGCACATAGGGATTATATGTAATCTGATCCCTCACAAAATAGAAGAGGGCTTTAGCCTTCTCTACCGTTGTCCCCTGACCGGCAGTTAATGCTTTAGCTTTTTCTTTTACCGATTTCTCTTCACAATCGATAGTGTAGGTGCACTCCAAATACTTTTCCATTCCTGTCATGCGATCCTCCCTGTATTCTATTCTACATCAATTCTGGCCCTGTTGTAATCGCTTCGCGCTTGCCGAACAGCCCGCGATTATGATATAAATGAAAGGCATCTGCTTTTAACTCAAATCGTTTGAAGAGGACGAACCCTGCGGAAAGTGCGAAAAAACAAAACAGCTTTGGCGGGGGTAAAGGTTCTGGAGTATGCCCAGTTTGTCGCCGGCCCCTACTGCGCCAAGCTCCTCGCCGACCTGGGCGCCGAGGTGATCAAGATCGAGCCTCCCCAAGCGGGCGATGCTGCGAGGAAGCGGGAGCCCTTCCTGAAGGATGTCCCCCACCCGGAGCGGAGCGGGTTCTTCTTCTACCTCAACACCAACAAGCTGGGAATCACCCTGAACCCCGATACCCTCACCGGGCGAAAAATATTCCTCGAACTGGTGAAAGAGGCCGATGTCCTGGTGGAAGACAACCCACCGCAAAGAATGAAAAAGCTGGGGCTGGACTATGAAAGCATAAATAATCCCCGCCTGATTATGACCTCGATCACCCCCTTTGGTCAGGACGGCCCATATCGAGACTACAAGGCTTATCACCTCAATACCTACCACGGTAGCGGGATAGCTAAAATCCTGGCCTCGATCCTGCCCGACGAAACCCCCAAGCCCACCAAGGGTCCAGGATTCCTCGGGGACTACGACTGCGGGCTCAACGCTGCTACCGCAACCATGGGTGCCCTGTACAGCCGCTTATTCACCGGCACCGGGCAGCACATCGATATCTCCAAGCAGGAGTCGCTGATCGCCCTGGAGAGGGTGGAGGTAGGCATGTTCGGAAATAATGAGAGGGGGAGCACCGTGTTCATGCGATACATGGTAGGGGGATTGCAGCGCTGCAAGGATGGCTACGTGTTGATCACCCTGGGCGGGGAGCATCACTGGCAGGGCCTAGTCAAGCTCATGGGCAATCCAGATTGGACCCGGGATGAGCGGTTTCAGGGGGAGATGAGCAAGTATCAATACGCCCAGGAGATAAACGAGCATATTGCGGAATGGATGGTCAATTACACGAGGGAAGAGGTCTATCACCGGTCCCAAGCGCTGAACTGCCCCATCGGCATGGTGACTACGGTGGAGGACCTGGTCGCTTCGAAGCAGCTCAAGGCCAGGGGGTTCTTTGCCGAGGTGGAGCATCCTGAGATGGGCCTGGTCAAATGCCCCACCACATCCTACCGCTTCTCCAAGACACCCATGCGATTGGCGCGCCCCGCTCCCCTGCTCGGCGAGCACAACGAGGAGATCCTCGGTAAGCGGTTGGGCTACACCAGGGAGGAGCTGGCGAGGATGAGAGGGGCAGGGGTTATCTAAAGGAGGGTTTTAACATGGCACGCCTCTCTCTGGAGGGGATCAGGATTACCGATTTCAGCTGGGCCTGGGCTGGCCCCTACGCCACCATGCTCCTCGCCTTTATGGGGGCCGAGGTGATCAAGATCGAGAGCAGCAAGCGCCCCGACCATGCGAGGATGCGTTCCCTGGCAAGCGGCCCATCCGACAAAGGTTTCGACCAATCGGGCGTCTTCAACGACCTCAACCTTAACAAGATGTCCATCACCCTCGACCTCACGCAGCCCAAGGCGGTGGCGCTGGCGAAAAGGCTGGTGGGGATAAGTGATGTGGTAGCGGAGAACTTTCGACCCGGGGTGATGGACAAACTGGGGCTGGGATACAATGTCCTAAAGGAAGTGAAGCCCGATATTATCATGCTCTCCTCATCAGCGATGGGCGCCGTGGGACCTGAGAGACATTACACAGGCTTTGCCCCCACCTTCGCCGCCCACGGTGGCCTAGCCCACCTCACCGGCTACCCCAACGCTCGCCCCATCTCCCTCATGGGCTCTAGCGACCTGAGGAGTGCCGCCACCAGTGCCTTCGCCATCCTCACCGCCATTTATTACCGCGCGCAGACCGGCCAGGGACAGCATATCGACCTCTCCTCCACCGAGACCATCGCTGTGCTCATTGGCGATGCCCTCCTGGACTACATTATGAATAACCGTGTCCCCCTCCGTAAGGGAAATCGCGATGAAATTATGGCACCCCACAATTGTTATCCCTGCCAGGGCGAGGATAACTGGGTCTCCATCGCCATAGCCACAGAAGAGGAGTGGCAATGCTTTTGCCATGCCCTGGGAAATCCTCCCTGGAGCAAGGACGAAAAATTCTCCGATGCCTACCGAAGGTGGCAGAACCAGGAGGAGCTTGATCGGCTCATCGGGGAGTGGACCATTAATCATACCCACTATGAGGTAACGGAAAGGCTACAACAGGTTGGGGTCGCCGCCATACCCTCCTTCAGCGGCACGGAGCTATTCCAAGACCCCCACCTTAAAGCGCGGGGATTTGCCACCGAGGTGACGCATCCCTCGATCGGGAAGCGCATCGTGGTCGCCCCTCCCTGGAGATTCTCTGACACACCCGCTCAGATTTCCCACAGTAGCCCGCTGCTCGGGGAGCACAACGAATATGTCTTTGGCGACCTCCTAGGCATGCCCAAAGCGGAGATCGCCAAACTGAAGGAAGAGGGGGTTATCTACTAGAAAACCTCTCTGATCAGGATGCGCTCTTTAATGCGGTCCACAGCGTACTGACAGGCCTCAAAGGCCTCTTGGCGATGGGGAGCAGCAATGGCAACAACAAGGATGACCTCCCCCACCCCAATCCGACCTACACGGTGACAAAGGGAAACATCCGATAGATGCCACCTGGTGCGGATCTCATCACCGATCTCACGAAGCTGCTGCTTATCCCCCTCACACTCGGCGAAGCGCAACTGCTGGCCACCAGCAGATTGTCCGCGCAACGCCCCGATAAAGCTCACTGTGGCACCATTATTGGTATCCCCTCTTACCCTATTTATAATAAGCTCGGGGATGATGGGGTTTTGCGTTACCTCAAGCATGCCATCACGCCTTGACCGTCTCTTTAGCAAGCCTTCTAGCTGACCTTTTGGCACGCCTCTTGGCAGGCCTTTCAGCAGTCTCTCAGAGAGGCTGGTTAAACAGCGCCTCCAGCTCCTCACCCTCTATAGTCTCGTTGGCGATGAGCGCCTCCGCTAACTGCACCAGCTTCGCCCTTTTCTCGGTTAGGACGCCCTTAGCCAGGCTGTAGGCGTGTTGAATAATGGAGTGAACCTCCTCATCGATCTCATCAGCAATCTTGTCACCATAGTCCTTCTGCTCCGCCACCTCACGCCCCAGAAATACCAGCTCCTCCCTTCGCCCAAAAGTACGGGGGCCTAACCGCTCACTCATTCCGTATTCGGTAACCATCCTGCGGGCAATCCTAGTTGCCTGCTCGATGTCATTCTCGCTTCCCGTGGTCATCTCGCCAAAGATCATGTCCTCAGCGGCATGCCCAGCGAGCATGGTGGCCAGCGTGTCCTTAAACTGGGAGCGGGTCCACAGATAGCGATCCTCAGTGGGCAGGAGGCGAGTGTAGCCACCCAGCATACCACGAGCGATTATCGAGACCTTGTGCACCGGGTCAGCGTTGGGGAGCATCCGAGCGACGAGGGCATGGCCCCCTTCATGGTAAGCTTTGATCTCCTTCTCCCTAGGGCTGATGATCCTGCTCTTCTTCTCTGGGCCCGCGATCACCCGATCGATGGACTCCTCAAGCTCCTGGAGACCAATTTTCTTCTTATTACGCCGCGCTGCCAGGATGGCTGCCTCATTCATCAGGTTCGCAAGGTCAGCGCCAGAAAAGCCCGGCGTCTGCTTGGCAACAGTCTCCAGATCGCCAGAATCATCCAAAGGCATGCCCTTGGCGTGCACCTCCAGGATCCCCTTACGACCCTTAATATCAGGTTGGTCCAAGACCACCTGTCGGTCAAAGCGGCCAGGGCGAAGTAGCGCCGGGTCGAGGATATCGGGGCGATTGGTCGCTGAGAGGACGATGACATTGGTGGAGGTGTCAAAGCCGTCCATCTCCACCAGTATCTGGTTAAGGGTCTGCTCCCGCTCATCATGGCCACCGCCGAACCCCGCCCCACGATGACGCCCTACAGCATCTATTTCATCGATAAAGACAATACAGGGGCTATTACGCTTCGCCTGGTCAAACAGGTCCCTTACCCGGGAAGCGCCCACACCGACAAACATCTCCACAAACTCGCTGCCGCTTATGGAGAAGAAGGGGACGCCAGCCTCACCGGCCACCGCACGACCAAGCAGCGTCTTCCCCGTCCCTGGCGGCCCGACCAGGAGCACCCCTTTGGGAATACGCGCCCCCAGGGCGGAGAACTTCTGCGGGCTTTTAAGGAACTCCACCACCTCCTGGAGCTCCTCTTTCGCCTCATCGATCCCGGCAACGTCATCGAATGTCACGGCAGGTTTGGTGCTAGGAAACAGGCGCGCCCGGCTCCGGCCAAAGCTAAGTGCCTGATTCCCCGCCCCCCGCGCCCGGCTGAAGATAAACCAGATGAAACCAATAAAGAACACCAAAGGCAGCAGGGTGAAGAGCAAACTACCCCAGTCAAAGCCGCTCGGGGGTTGCGGATCAAGCGCCACCTTGCTCATATCGACTTCATGTGCCACTAGATAATTGTAAAGCTCCACAGTGCCTCCCACAAAACTGGCCTTCAACATTGGCGTATCACCATCCATTGCGGTAAGGGTCTCCCCCCCTTGCACTATCCGGTCTATGTCACCACTTATTACCGTACCGTCTGCTAGCCCCACAGAGCCCGTTTTCGTCAATGTTACCAAGTCATCAAGGGAGCCAGTCTTAACCTCTTCCGAACGGGGGAAAAAGGCAAAGAAGAGTGCCACCAGCGCTGCGATCACCACCAGGTAGATAACGCCTCTTTTCAGGAACTTTGGACCCATTCATCCCTCCAAGCCGCGAGCCACGCCATAGCAATCTATTATACCAGAAAGCGCCTAAAATTTAAATAACAAGAGGCCCTTGGGAACTCGTTCAGATAGACGGGTGACACCTTCCCCTCATTTCAAGACGTCCTTTCACTTGTCATTGCGAGGTCGCCTAAGGCGACCGAAGCAATCCCCGTCAGGAGTGGGAGCGGGAAATTCTCCCTCCCCTGGTGGGAGAGAGTTTATACCCCACAAAATCTTTGATTTTGTGGGGACCCCGGGTTCCCTGCCAAATCTTCGATTTGGCAGGGTGAAAGC
>CAZOVW010000059.1:0-6485 GCA_964583545.1 uncultured Dehalococcoidales bacterium
TTGCGGGGGTTTTTTTGTTGTTGACAGCCTCCTGGCCTTAACTTAGAATGGGGCTCGAGAGGGCCTGAATTGAGCAAGGGAAGGCAGTTATATGAGCTCCAGGAGGTTGATCTGGAGATAGATTCGAAGCGGGAGGCGCTCTCTAATGTGATGAGCCACTTGGGCGAGAGCGAGGCCCTGGCTGAGGCATGCATCTCCCTTGCCGGGGAGGAGGAGCGCCTTGCTGAGCTGGAGCGGAGTCAGCGAGGGGGGGAGTGGGAGGTGGAGGATGTGCGGGCCAAGGTCGCCATTTTGGAGGAGAAGCTTTACGGCGGCGCGGTAAAAAATCCCAAGGAGCTGGCAAGTCTCCAGGAGCAGGTGGAAAATCTCAAGAGGAGAAGGAAGGGGCTGGAGGATAAAGTGCTTGACATAATGACAGAGGTGGAGACGATGGGGCAAAAGGTGTCCTTAAGACGCAGGGAGGTGGCAAGGATCGAGGAAGACTGGCGAGAAGAGCAGGCCTCGCTATCGAAGGAGCAGGCTGAGCTAAGCGCTGCCTTAGCGACCCTGGAGCAGAAGAGAAATGGCCTTGCTTCAAGGACGGATGCGGCGAGCCTAGAGCTTTATCAGGCGCTAAGGAGGAAGCGGCAGGGGAGGGCAGTGGCCAAGGTGGAACAGGGGATGTGTCAGGGATGCCGGATTGCCCTTCCAATGAGCGAATTGCAGCGAGCGAGAACAGGCCAGGAATTGGTGCAGTGTAGTAGCTGCGAGAGGATTCTTTACGTGAGTTAGGCGATGAGAGCGATCGGCTATTTTCGGGTAACTTCGGATGTTAAACAGGGCGTGCCCTCCGCCCTGGTGGAGCATGAGGAGGTCTTTTCCCGTTTTTGCCGGGAGCGGGGTTATCAGCCGGTAACCGCCTTTGGCGAGGTGGATTCGGGGGATAAGGTTAGTACTACCCAGTACCAGCACATGCTCCGCTATATCCGAAAGGAGGGGGATGATTTCCTTGTTGTGGTGAAAAGCCCCCGTCATCTCCACCCCGACCCTCAGGAAACGGTGCGATGCCTCCTGGAGCTTGAAGGCCTTGGGGTTAGGGTTCTCGCCATCGATGAAGCGCTCGACGACCCATTGGCAGCGGCTCTCCAGGTGTGGTCCACCCAGCGCCAGGGTGAAGGAAGTGGGGAGCGGGTGAGGGAGGCGATGAGGCTTAGAGCGGTGAGGGGGAAGGGGCTGGGCAAACCACCCTTTGGCTACAGGATCGGCGCCGACCAGAAGCTGGAGGTTGTGCCTGATGAGGCGGACACGGTGGTTCTTATTTATCGATTGTATCTTCAGGAGAATATGGGTGTTCGCCTCATTGCTCGCTATCTGAATGAGGGGGGGATCACTACCAGAAAGGGTGGCCGGTGGAGCATCGTGGGCATCCGCGATATTCTGCGCAATCGGGCATATCTGGGGACCTGCTCCCGTTTTGGTGTAAAGGTTCCAGACAGCCACCCCTCGATAATCCCCGACCACATCTTTAATCGGGTGCATGGGCGGCTTAGCGCAAAGCCCAGGCAAAGGGGATATGCCCGAAGGTCGCCTTTCCTCCTGACCGGTCTGGCCTACTGCGGCTATTGTGGCAATAGGATGGTCGGCGTGACCCGGAGCCAGACCTGGACGAGGCATAAGGACGGGGGAAAGAGCAAGGGGGAGTATCGCTACTATCAGTGCCAATCGAGAACCAACCAGAGCGTTTGCCAATACCATACCCGGAGGGCTGATGATTTAGAGAGCACCGTCCTCGCTGAGCTACAGAGTTTCAGCAGCCCTGACGCTCGGGAGCGATTGGTGAAGCAACCTGCCCCTGCCGTGGACCACAAAGCAATAGAGCAGCCTCAGTTGAAAAAAAGGCTGAAGGCTCTCGACCGAAAATTCCGCGGCTATCTCGACCAGGCTGCCCAGGGCGTTATTTCCCATGAGGAACTGCGCACTATGGGTGGGGAACTGGTGAGGCAGAGGCAGTTTTTGGAGCAAAGGCTTGCCCTCCTCGAAGCTGAGATGAGGGGGGAGATCACCGCAGAGCAACGCCGGGAGTATACCTTCGAGGCGCTGGAGAATCTTCAGGAGCGATGGGAATCCATGACCTTCCCGGCGAGAAGAGCCCTGCTTCAGCATGTAATCGAGCGCATTGTGGTCTACGATGATCACGTGGAGACCCTACTCAGGCTGTGATAAGCGCGAAACGCTTGACTATCTACGCCGATGGCGCCGCTGTGCCTAACCCTGGGCCTGCTGGCATTGGGGTGGTGGTGGTCGATGAAACTGGTAAGGTAGTTACCGTGGTCTCAACGGCCATCGGCAGAACCACGAACAATCGTGCCGAGTTTCTTGCCCTCATCGCTGGCCTGAAAGAGGCTCTGAGACTGGGTGCGGAGCGCGTGGACCTCAAACTGGACTCCCAGCTCATTGTAAGGCAACTTAAGGGTGAATACAGGAGCAAGGAGCTCAAGCCGCTACATAAGCAGACCCTCCAGCTTCTGCGAAAATTCAAATCCTATAGCATCGAGCACATCCCTAGGGGGCAAAACAAAGCGGCGGATGCCTTGAGCCATCGGGCGCTCCGCAAAGCGAACAATTAACTCATATAATAACCTTAACTTGATATTTTCTCTGCTCTGTAGTAAACTTTTAGAGGGCCAGGTAAACCGGGTGACCGCCCGCCTTAGGCGGGAGGAAAGTCCGAGCTCCACCGGGCAGAAGGCTGGGTAACGCCCAGGGTTCTCGATTTTATCGGGGATACGGAAAGTGCCACAGAAACATACCGCGCCGATTTATCGGCGTAAGGGTGAAAAGGTGAGGTAAGAGCTCACCGCTCCGATGGTGACATCGGAGGCTAGGCAAACCCCCTTCGGAGCAAGACCGAATAGAAGGGAAGAGGACACCCGGCCTCGTTATTACCCTCGGGTAGGTCGCTTGAGGTGGCGGGTAACTGTCATCCTAGATAGATGGTCACCACCCCGATTTAATCGGGGGACAGAACTCGGCTTATAGGTTTGCGTGGCCCTGTTGCCTTCTTTTTCCAGAGGAAAATATGCCAGAGATGGAGCTACCCTCGGCTTCCCTCCGCCGGGAGCTAAGAACGAAGTTTATTGGTCGAGATATCCTCTATTATCCTACAGCCTCCTCCACTATGGATATGGCAAAGCAGGCGATCAGGGAGGGCATGGGGGAAGGCACCATCGTCATCACCGACCACCAGACTGCGGGCCGGGGGCGCTTGGGCCGGGAGTGGCTTTCCCCTTCAGGTAGTAGCATCCTGCTCTCCATCATCCTCTATCCCAAGCTGGAACTGCTCCCTCGCCTCACCATGGCTGCTTGCTTGGCGGTGGCACAGAGCATTGAGAAGGTTACCGGCCTTGAGCCCACCATCAAGTGGCCTAACGATGTCCTCATTGCGGGGAAGAAGGTGAGCGGTATCTTGATCGAGAGCGATGTTCAGGGAGAAACCGTTAAGTATGCTATTGTTGGCATTGCCCTAAATGTCAATCTTGACCCCGCAACCATCCCTGAGATTTCAGAGACGGCTACCAGCCTTAAGGAGGTGCTCGGGCGGGAGGTCTCACGCCTCCAGATGCTTGGGTCGCTGCTTGGCGAATTTGAAGAGCTATATAGTGCGATGCGTCGCGGGGAGCCGATCGATCAGGGGTGGCGCCGGCGCCTGGAGACCGTGGGGAAAAAGGTAGCGGTGCGCTACGGCGATGAGGTTCAGGAGGGCTATGCTGAGGCGGTGGATGGGGATGGTAACCTGCTGCTCAGGCGCCCTGATGGTAGCCTGGTGACCATTGCCGCAGGGGATATCACGCTCAAACCCTAAGTAGTGCATGCTATAGCCCACATTCTAGGTGGCAGGCATTGGATCCCTAGCGGGATGGCATCCTGCTTCCCCATTATAATGGCTTGCCCCGCCCGATCGGACTACAGGAATGCTCGTATCGACCTGGTGATCTCAGTGAACTCCTCCATCGGTACCGCTGTCCAGGTCTCCACCGTTGCACCCCGACTGGTGAAGAAGATGGCTTGCATCATGGCAGTCTTCTCATCGGCTGCCTCGCTGATGAACATCATGTCGTAGGAACCTAGGAGGGCGTAAGCGCCGGTTATCTTGACCCCCATCGCCTCAGCCCCCTTCTTCATCCCATCGTAATTCCTGGCCCATTCTTTAAGGTCCTTCACCCCTTCCGATGTGAGCTTGACAAGGCTGACATAGGTTGACATTGGCCGCCTCCTTTTTTTCGTTCTGCTTCAGCTGCTCAAAGAGGTTGAGAAGCCCAGGGTTGTAGCGCAGCCTATCTTTTGAGCAGGGCGAAAACTAGGTTTGTCTTTCCTTTCTCCTTCTATTTGCCGTGAAGGCGCTGAGCATGTCAATGGGCAGGGGGAATACCAGGGTATTGGTCTTTTCCGTAGCGATCTCAGTGAGGGTCTGCAGGTAGCGCAGTTGCAGCGTTGTCGGCTCTTTGCCGATTATCGCGCCCGCCTGAGCTAATTTTTCAGAAGCCTGCAGCTCGCCCTCAGCATGGATGATCTTGGCTCTCCTCTCCCGCTCCGCCTCAGCCTGTGCTGCCATCGCCCGCTGCATTGTGCCGGGGAGCTCCACATCCTTGATCTCCACTACGCTCACCTTGACCCCCCAGGGCTCTGTCTGCTCATCGATGATAAGCTGGAGCTGTTGATTCAGCTTCTCGCGGTGCGCCAGCAGATCATCAAGCTCCGACTGACCCAGCACGCTCCTCAAGGTGGTCTGGGCGATCTGGTAGGTCGCCAGCCTGTAGTCATAGACCTCCACTACAGCAGCCTCAGGGTGCATCACCCTGAAGTAGACCACCGCATTGACCTTCACCGTCACGTTGTCCCTGGTGATCGCCTCCTGAGAGGGTACATCCATAGTGACGGTGCGAGTGTCTATCTTGCGCATGCGGTCGATGAAGGGGATGATGAAGCGTATCCCCGGTGACCTCGTTCTCTCCAATCGCCCCAGCCGAAACACCACCCCAGCCTCATACTGATACACGATCTTTATCGCTGCCGGCAGCAAGAGGAGCACCACTACCGCCACTACGGCAATAATCCACACCAGTTCCATTTTTATTTACCTCCTTCTTTAATTTTTCTTAGTTACCCTTAGTCTTAAGCCATCGAGCTTGGTTATCACCACCTCCTCTCCTGGCTCGACCTTTCCTTCATCCACCGTGGCTTGCCAGCGTTCCCCGTGCACAAACACGGTCCCTGTTGGGTCAAGGTTTGTTCTGGCTACCGCCACCGTACCCACCATCGCTTCCCGCCCTGTCTGCTGTCTCCTGCGGTGGGTGCGCACAATGGCACCGATGACGAAGACGCAAAGGACAGTGGCCACGATCACCACCCCGGCGATGACGCCGGGATTTATCTGAAACAGGGGACTGCTCATCAGGACCATCGAGCCCACTGTTAACGAAGCAATGCCCCCTAAGGCAAGCAATCCATGACTGGTAATGAAAACCTCGGCGACAAAGAGTCCAAAGGCGAGCACCACCAGTAACACCCCGGCATAGTTGACCGGGAGCATCCCTAAAGAGTAAAAGGAGAGTAAAAGGCAGATGGCACCACTCACCCCGGGGAAGATCGTCCCGGGATTGAACAGCTCTAGCATAATTCCGAGCATCCCCAGGCTTAGCAGGATGTAGGCAATATTGGGGTCGGCGATGGCGAAGAGAAAGCGCTCCAGCGCTCCCATCTCGATATAATTGATATCAGCACCCTCGGTCTGGAGGGTGACCACCTCCCCGCTTAAGAGCGTCACCTGCCTTCCATCGAGTTGGGTGAGCAGGTCGTCCAGATTATCGGCTACGATATCGATGACCCCCAGCTCCAGGGCCTCAAAAGCAGGGCTTGACCTGCTCTCCCTTACCGCATCCTCTGCCCAAGAGGCATTGCGGCCGCGTGCCTCGGCGATGCTCCTGATATAAGCGACGGCATCATTAACCACCTTCTCCTCCATGGTCTCATCTATCCCCTCCTCGCCTAGGGCCACGGGGTGGGCGGCGCCGATCCCGGTTCCCGGTGCCATCGCCGCGACATGAGCGGCCAGGGTGATAAAGGCCCCCGCCGAGGCGGCCCTGCCACCCGTCGGCACATAGACCACCACCGGCACATCAGCCTCCAGGATACGCTGCACAATGTCGCGCATCGCGCTATCCAGCCCACCGGGCGTATCCAGCTCAATGACGCAGGCGGTGGCACCCCTCTCCTCAGCCAGCCCGATCCCCCGGTCAATGTAGCTGGCGAGGACAGGGTTGATTGTCCCCTCGACCCTGAGGACATCGACCTGAGCGCTAGTAGCGCGCGCCTCCCCTGGTATTAAGGGGATGAGCAACCCAAGCGCTATAAGGAAAAGCCAAAACTTTTTCATGCAGGACGCTACCGATGGTTATCGATTCATTATAGTTGTGGTGGGGTCTTTTTGCAATTAAGACCCATTGTTG
>CAZOVW010000060.1:0-6447 GCA_964583545.1 uncultured Dehalococcoidales bacterium
ACACTGCCTCCACCCATGCTTTTGATGGAAATATAGCCATTTCCTCACCTCCAATCTTCAGGAAACTCGTGGTCGAGTCTCGCGTGAGAGAAGAATACTCCGTGGTTCTCTGTCTGTCAATACGCCTCAATTGGACGAGATTATACAATAAACTTGCCCTGGAGCAGCTTAGCCACTATACTGGGGTGGCGATGAAACGCAGGGAGATTGGCGCACTAGGTGAGAAAATCGCCGCGGAGTATTTAACCGGGCTTGGGTATGTGATTCGGGAGAGGAATTTTCGCTCAAGGGAGGGCGAGATAGACATCATTGCGGAAAAGGACGATTTTCTCGTTTTTATTGAGGTGCGCACCAGGAGGGGCCCTTCCTTCGGCACCCCCGAGGAATCGGTGACCGCCAAAAAGAAGGAGCGGCTGATTGCCCTGGCTCAAGCTTATAGGGAGGGCCGCAAAGACCTGCCACCCTCGTGGCGCATCGATGTGGTGGCCCTGGAGCTCGGGCCAGAGGGGGAGGTTTCCCGATTGGAGCTTATCGAGAATGCCATAAGCCGGGGGCTCTCATGAAGTGAGTCCATCGCATTTACCGATGAGCCACGATATGTTAAAATTGGCCTCGCAGGGGTGAAGCTTCATGCCAGTCTATGAATATCGGTGCAATAACTGCCGACGCAGGGTGAGTGTCTATTTGCGAAACCTGGCGACACCGCCAAAGTGCCCTCAGTGTGGCAGCGAAGACCTTTCCCGCCTCTTTTCCACCATTGCCGTCCGCGGGACATACAAGGATGTCTATGAGGACATCCTATCCGACCGCCAGTTGACAGGTGGTTTGATGCGCAATGACCCCAGGGCCTTGGCGGAGTGGAATAAACGGATGAGCCGGGGGATGGAGGATGAGACGAGTGCCCCGGAGTATGAGGAGATGCTGGAGAGGATGGAGCATGGGGAGATGCCCACGATGCCTAGCGGTGAAATGCCTGAGGAAAAGGCAGAATAAGGTGGCCGTTATGCCTATCTATGAGTTTCGCTGTAATGGTTGTCAAAGAATGGTAAGCCTTTTTGTAAAGGGCATCGCCGGCTCGCTATCCCCGGAGTGCCCTCACTGTGGCAGCAAGGAGCTCGCTCGCCTGATCTCCACTTTCGCCCATCACAAATCGTCTCAGGGCTGGAGTGAGGAAGCAGGCCCCCCTCAGGCTATGGGGAGCCCGGACTACTATAAAGACCCGCGCAATATCGGACGCTGGACGGAGCATAGACTTAAGGAATTGGGAATGGATATGCGCAGCGAGGAGTACAGGAACACCTTCTCCGAGGTTCGCGAGATGATCGATGCGGCGAGGGAGGGCGAGATGCCGGAGCCCCTCAAGGACATATAATAGATGCTACGCCTTATCGATGCCAACCTAAACCGCATCAGCGAGGGGCTGCGCCTTCTGGAGGAGGTGGCCCGTTTCCTCCTAAACGATGCCGCGCTGAGCGCCGCGCTCAAATCCCTGCGCCATGAGCTTTTAGACCACTCGCTACAGAAAGCGCTTCTTGATGCGCGGGGTTCCGCAGAGGATGTAGCCGCCTTTGCTGAGGAGGAGCGCCGCGCTGACCTCCCCGCCGTCGTCACCGCCAACGCCAGGAGGGTCGAGGAATCGCTAAGGGTCCTTGAGGAATTTTCGAAGCTCCCCCAACCCCACCCCGACCTCGATCTCGACCCGGAAAAGTTCAAAAAAGCGCGCTTTGCCCTCTACGAACTGGAGCGAGCGCTGACGGGAAAGATTCTGCGCTGTGAAAAGCGGATCGCGGGGCTCTATGTAATCATCGACCCGGAGGCACTGCGGGGAAGAGACGAGCAAGAAATCTGCCGCCAGGCGATCCGCGGCGGGGCGAAGGCAATCCAGCTACGGGATAAGAAACGGAGCAAGGCGGAGATACTCGCCGCGGCGAAGAAGCTGAAGGAGGTCTGCGCTCAATACGATGTGCCCTTCATATTGGATGATTACCTCGATGTCGCCCTCGCCTCAGGAGCTGATGGGCTTCACCTAGGGCAAGGCGACCTACCCATCTCCGTAGCGCGCCGCCTGTTGCCTATCGATAAGCTCCTGGGCTGCTCCACCACCACCCGCGAGGAGGCACTTCAGGCTGAGGCTGAAGGTGCTGACTATATTGCCGTGGGGTCGATCTACCCCACCCCATCCAAAGCGGGCGCTATAGTGGTGGGACTGGAGCGGCTTCGCCAGATCAGGAAGGCTGTATCGCTCCCCATCGTCGCTATCGGGGGCATCGATGGGCAAAATGCCCCTGCGGTGGTCGAGGGCGGGGCGGACGCCATCGCCGTGATCAGCGCTGTCTTAGGGACAGAGGATGTGGAGGGGGCCACACGAAAGCTAACTAAGAGGATGGAGGTAAAGTAAATGGGAAAGATAACTGCGAGACTGGAAACAATCGCGGAGAAGGCCCGCACCACCCTGTCAGCCAAGGATGCTGCCAGGGAGAAGGCTCTTCGAGCCTCCCGCGATGCCACTCGCCACTCCACCGATGCCATCCGCTCTGTTCATCGCGGCAAATACGAGGAGGCGAGAAAGCATTTATCCTCAGCCCATGAGCTGCTCAAAGAGCTGGACGAGACACTAAGGGGGCACCAGGAGCTTCTTCATACAGGCTTTGTCTATAGTGCCCAGAAGGAATATGTTGAGGGTTGCGCCACCCTGGGCCTCATTGTGGAGAACTCTCTCCCTGATCCTGAGGAGCTGGGCGTTGGCTACGCCGCCTATCTAAATGGTCTCGGAGAGGCGGTAGGGGAGCTAAGGCGTCACATCCTCGATATTATCAGGAAGGGAGAGATCGCGCGCTGCGAGGAGCTGCTCGAGGCAATGGATGACATCTACGGGGTGCTGGTAACGATGGACTTCCCCGACGCCATGACCGGGGGGCTGAGGAGAACCACCGATGCGGTGCGGGGCATCCTGGAGAGGACCAGAGGCGACCTGACCATCGCCTTCCGGCAGCGGGAGCTGGAGGAAAAGATGGCAGCCTTTGAGAACAAGCTGACATAGAGCCAAATGCTAGCTAATGTTGACTCGTCAGGCCAAAGTTGGTAAAAGGAGCAACGGCTTGTTTCGAGCCGGATAGAGGAAAGGAGTGAATGATGATTCCAGGGATTTTCTGGCTGGTAATCGTGGGTGGCGGCATTGGTGTTGTTTTCGCCTTAGCCTTGATAAGGTATATCCTCCGTTACGATAAGGGAACGGCGGCAATGCAGGATGTCAATGCCAGGATCACAGAAGGTGCCTGGGCTTTCATCAGACGCCAATACTCCACTATCGGCATAACTGCTCTTTTTGTGGCAGTGATAATTGGCGTTGCACTTGGCTTGCTGAGCAGCGAGGCTGAGCTTGAGATGTTGGGGGTATCGGCTTTTGGCTTGGCATGGAGGACAGCAGTTGCCTTCCTGGCCGGTGCATTTTGCTCCTGTCTTTCTGGGGTTGTGGGCATGTGGATTGCAGTCAAATCAAATGTGCGCTGTGCTGCTGCCTCCCATCGCGGCCTAAGACAAGCTATAAGGGTGGCACTGTATGGTGGGTCGGTTTCCGGCTTTCTGATCATTGCCTTGAGCTTGCTGGGAGTGACAGCGATATTCTTCGCCTTTGGCGGAGCCACCAAGCCCGCTATTGCCCCTCACCTTATTGTTGGTTTTGGTTTTGGAGCCAGCATGGTTGCCCTCTTCGCACAGCTTGGCGGCGGTATCTACACTAAGGCTGCTGATATGGGGGCTGATCTTGCCGGTAAGGTTGAAGTCGGAATCCCTGAGGACGATCCCCGCAATGCAGCGGTAATCGCTGACCTGGTTGGCGATAATGTTGGTGACTGTGCCGGTCGTGGCGCAGACCTTTTTGAATCGACAGCCGCAGAAAATATCGGTGCCATGATAATAGGTGTGGCCTTATATATCATCTCAATAAGGATGGGAGTCCCTCCAACAGTTGCTGTCGGTTGGGTGCTCTTCCCCCTGGTCATTCGTGCCTTTGGCATTATCTCAAGCATGCTCGGCATATTATCTGTTCGCAGCCGTGGTGAAAAAGAGGACCCGATGACTGCTCTCAACCGCGGCTATTATATAGCCCTGGCTCTTTGTGTCGTAGCGATGAGCGTTACCTGTTGGGCGATGTTCAGCTATATGTGCCCACAGGGATGGCTATGGCTTATGGGGGCTGGGCTTGTTGGCATAATTTTTAGCATATTCGTGGTCTATATTACCCAGTATTACACTGAGTCCAGATTCAACCCGACAAAAAGGATTGCTGAAGCTGCTCGCACCGGTCCAGCAACTACATTTGTTACTGGCATGTCAGTGGGCTTCGAGACAATCATGCCCACAGCTATCGTCGTCTGTGTTGCTCTGGGGCTATCCTACTGGTTCGGAACCATGGCTGGGTTGGAGGTTGAGTGGTGGATGAGTGGCGCCTATGGCACTGCAATAGCAACCATGGGCATGCTGATGACCTGCCCCTTCATTCTGGCCGAAGATACCTTTGGTCCTATAACCGATAATGCCAATGGAATCAATGAGTTTACCGGTGCCGGTTCTAAGGTAAGGCGAGTTACCGACCATCTTGATGCCACAGGCAATACCACCAAGGCCCTAACCAAGGGGTATGCCATGGTTTCGGCAGGACTGGCTGGCTTCCTCCTCTTCCAGGCCTACTTTGACCGAGCCTTGCTTTTCCAAGGAAGGGAAGGGGAGTTGTTCACCGTGAACCTTGTCTGTCCCGAGGTCCTCATTGGTGGCATTATAGCCATCATGATGGTCTTCCTTTTCAGCTCCTGGGCGCTTAGATCAGTAGGGGGGGCAGCAAGTAAAATCATTGAGGAAGTGCGCCGTCAAATCAAATCTGACCCTGGAATCATGGCGGGAACTTCGAGACCCGACTATGGTAGGGCGGTTGATATTACCACACGGGCGGCGTTAAGAGGAATGATTGCCCCTGGATTGCTCCCCATCCTTCTCCCTATAGCTATTGGGGTTATTTTCAGATTCATACCTGGCTACAATGCCTCTATGGCAGTAGGCGGCTTCCTTATAGTAGGAACCTTTGCCGCTATTCTCATGGCTTCATTCATGAACAACGGTGGCGGTGCCTGGGATAATGCCAAGAAATATATTGAGGATGGACAGCTCAAGGATGAAGCAGGGAATGTTATCCCCAAAGGTTCGCCTGAGCATGCCGCTGCCGTAGCTGGTGACACTGTTGGCGACCCTCTCAAGGATACCGTGGGGCCTTCACTACACATTGTAGCTAAGCTTATAGCTACAGTGACTTTGGTGCTCTGTCCCCTATGGGTTCTCTAGGACTAGATTAGATGTTGTTATCCCCCGAAGCAAACGGTGGCTCGTGGGATAATGCGAAGAAGTGGATCGAGAAGGGCAACTACGGTGGGAAGGGGTCAGACGCCCATAAGGCGGCAGTGGTCGGCGATACCGTGGGCAACCCCTTTAAGGATACCTCAGGGCCCTCCCTGAACATCATGATAAAGCTGATGTCCATAATCGCGCTGGTTCTGGCGCCGGTGCTGGCGGGCGTGACCGGGATTTTGGGCTAGCTAACCAGGAAGGGGTTATACTGGCGTTCGGTGCCAATAGTGGTCCGGGGCCCATGTCCGGGGAGGACGATGGTCTCATCAGGCAATGTCATGAGCTTATTGTGGATGCTATCCATTAGCTTCTGGTAGCTGCACCCGGGGAAGTCCGTCCGGCCAATGCTAAAATTGAACAGTGTATCCCCCACGAAGGCCACCCCGTGTCCATAGAGCGAGATGCCCCCAGGGCTGTGTCCCGGGGTATGGAGCACGGTGAAGCTGAGGTCGCCGAGCTCGATGATGTCGCCATCCTTAAGCAGCCTATTTGGCTTGGGGAGCGGCTTGGGGGAGCCAGTCATGATGAGGCCCATGATGCGGGCTATCCCCGGCATGATCCTCCCAGCGGACTCAGCCTCATGAATCGCAAAGGGAGCCTCGGTCTCCTCTTTGACCTGGCGAAGCGCCATAATGTGGTCAGGATGGGCATGGGTGGCCACAATGAGCTTTATCGTGAGGCCGAGCTGGCGCACATTATCCATTATGGTCTCCGCCTCAGCGACAGGGTCGAGGATCATCCCCTCCCTGGTCTTCTCCACGCCCACGATATAGCAGTTAGCGGCGAAGGGGCCCAGTTCCAGCACTCTTAAAAGCATAGTGCTATTTTTCGCTATTCACGCCTCAGTGTCAAGCCTTTGACGGCTCTGTTATGAATTTGGTGGAAAGTGGAAAAGTGATAAGATTGATGGGGCGCGAATTTTTTGTTAACCTTCATATTACATATTGTATAATTTCCCTGTTGATAAGGCCTGTCATTGCGAGGACCCCGACTTGTCGGGGGACGAAGCAATCCAGGTGAGGGGATGGGAACAAGCGAGATTGCTTCGCT
>CAZOVW010000061.1:0-6382 GCA_964583545.1 uncultured Dehalococcoidales bacterium
CCCCTTTATCCCCCTCTCCTTAAAAGGAGAGGGGGAAGAGATTTTAGAGAGGGGCTTCGCCCCTCTCTTACCTACACTCCCCCTTCCCTTATTAAGGGAAGGGGGTAAGGGGGATAGGTTGCTAAACAATCTCAATATTTTGCTCTTGACGTCAACTTAGCGGAAGGGTATTATCGCCATGGAACGATGAACTTTTCAGAGAAGCTACTTCAAGCCGCCCGCACCAACAGGAGCCTCCTTTGCATCGGGCTCGACCCTGACCCGGAGCTGATGCCGAGGGTGGGTGTCCTGGAGTTCAATCGCGCCATCGTTGATGCCACCTCAGACCTGGTATGCGCCTACAAGCCCAACCTCGCTTTCTATGAGGCCCTGGGCATCGCCGGGCTTAAGGCGCTGGAGAAGACCATCGCCTATATCCCTGAGGGGATCCCGATTATCGGGGATGCCAAGCGGGGCGATATTGGCAGCACTGCGCGGGCCTATGCCCGGGCCCTTTTTGAAACCCTTGGCTTCGATGCCGCCACCGTGAACCCCTATCTGGGCTACGACTCCCTGGAGCCATTTATCCAGTATAAGGGAAAGGGGGTGTTCATCCTCTGCCGCACGTCAAACGAGGGCTCGGCTGATTTCCAAAACTTGACCGTTTCTGAAAGCCGATTGTTTGAAGTTGTAGCCCAGCGGGCCAGGGAGTGGAACACCTTCGGCAATGTGGGGCTTGTGGTGGGCGCTACCTATCCCGAGGAGCTGAAGCGCGTGCGCCAGCTCTGCCCCGAGATGCCGCTACTGATTCCTGGCATCGGCGCTCAGGGTGGCGATCTCGCCAGCGCAGTTCGCTATGGGGTGGACGCAAAGGGTGAAAAGGCGATCATCAGCTCCTCCCGTCAGATTATCTATGCCGCCGCTAGGGGGGAGAGCAAAAAAGTGGAAGATTTCGCGGTGGCCGCCCGAGATGCCGCCCTCAAGCTGCGCGATGAGATCAACCGTTACCGGGGTTTTACCTAGAGATGGAGATAAAGATTGGCGATGTAGTGCGCCTTAAGAAGAAGCACCCCTGTGGCAGCGACCAGTGGCAGGTGATCAGGGTGGGTGCTGATATCGGGGTCAGGTGTCAGAAGTGCCATAGGCGCGTGCTTTTGGCACGGGGCGTTTTTGAGCACCGGGTGAAGGGTGTTCTCTCCAAGGGCGGCAGCATACTTGAATAAAGAAGCGCCTAGCCTGACATGCTGGGTTGACATAGGGTGAGATGTAAGATAGAATAGTCTTAGCTGAGAAGCCGGGAGGTTGCCATGATCGAGATGACTATAGATAGCATTCGGATGAGCCTGATGAACTATCAGCGGGTGGTGATCCTCAAGGAGAAGGGTGGGGAGCGTTACCTTCCTATTTGGATTGGCCCAGCAGAGGCGGACTCTATAGCGATAAAATTGCAGGATGTGGCGGTGCCTAGACCAATGACCCATGACCTGATTCGGAACGTGATCAATACCCTGGGGGCGCGGGTCACTTCGATCATTGTCAACGACCTTCGTAACGATACCTTCTATGCCAAGATCCTCATTATTGTCGATGGAAAGGATATGGAGATCGATTCCCGTCCCAGCGATGCCATCGCCCTTGCGGTAAGGGTGGAGGTGCCGATTTATGCCGACGAGTCGGTGCTGGATAAAGCGGGGATACTGCTCCCCGCAAAGGGTGAAAAGGCTGAGCTCGGCGAGGATGAGCTGAGTAAGCTTGCCCCCTTCAAGGACTTTATCGATACACTGAACCTGGAGGATCTGGGGAAGTCATAGCGCCCCTTTAGAGATAGCGGCATGGACGAGAGACTTATCAAGCGCTTGATGACGAGTGTGAGGTGTGGCGTGTGTGGGGAGTGCTACGAAGGGGGAAATGTGAGGATTCTCGGTCGCTATACCGACCTCTGGTTTCTTAGCGTTTATTGCCCTGGTTGTCATAGTCAGGGTTTAGTGGCTGCGGTGCTCAAGGAAGGGAAACCCCCCGAGTTGGTTACCGACCTTACTGAAGAGGAGTATGCCAAGTTTCGCGAAATCGCTGTGGTAGACGCCGATGACGTGCTGGACTTCCATAACTTCCTAAAAGAGTTCGACGGGGATTTTTCGCGCATTTTCTTGAAGGAAAAGGGATGAGGTAGAGATGGCTTTTATTAACCCCCCGATAAGTCGGGGGGTTTTTTTAATATGGGCAGGTTGCCCGGGGTAGTAGCGTATGATATACTCATGAGGGGGATGAGCGTGAATCGCTGGGCGGCGGCACTCAGGCTTAGCGGTGTTGGGTTTTATATTGGTGGGTGCATTGCCGGGGGGGTCTATTTGGGGGTGTGGCTTGATAGGAAGGTTGATATTAGCCCTCTGTTTACCCTGCTTGGGCTTGGTGTGGGGCTGTTTGCCGCTTTTTATGGAACATACCGCATGGTGCTCCCCGCTCTCGGGCGAGGGAAGGATAAGGGGGACTAGTGGCTAGAATTGGCTGGTGGCGCCGAATAGGAATTGTCGCCCTCGTTTTTTTCGGTCTGGTAGTCTTAGGACGCCTCTTTTTCCCCGTTTCTATGCCCCATATCGAACTCCCTGCGGAGACTGTCTTTTCCCCCTTTGGCATCCCCATCACCAATACCATGCTTGCTGCCTGGCTCACCATCCTGGTAATGGGGGTTATCTCCTATGCCGCCACTCGCAGGATGAAGCTCGTGCCCAGGGGGTTGCAGAACATCCTTGAGGCTGGCGTGGCGGCGCTCATAAATTTCGTGGAGAACGTAGCAGGAAAGGAGTATGGGCGCAAATTCTTCCCAGTGCTTGCCACCATCTTCATCTTTGTCATCGCTAACGCCTGGCTGGCGCTCCTTCCCGGTTTCATGAGCATAGGTTTTTGGCATACTGATGGGGAGGAGCAGTTTTTGGTGCCCCTTTTTCGGGGGGCAAATACCGATATCAATGTACCTCTTGCTCTGGCGCTGGTTTCCTTTATCTTTGTGGAGTATTGGGGCTTCAGGTCTCAGGGCTTCTTGCGCTACCTCAGCAAGTTTGTCAATGTTCGCCGGTTCTTAAGCGGCACAGGGCAGATGCTTCGGGGCCGGATCCGCCGTGGCCTGGGCGCGCTATTCACGGGGATTATCGATGTATTTGCGGGCTTCATCGAGCTGGTAAGCGAGGTGGTGCGCATTATCAGTTTCACCTTCCGTCTCTTCGGCAATATGACCGCCGGGGAGATCCTTATTTTCTCGATGGTGTTTCTTATTCCCTGGGTGGCGGTAATACCCTTCTATGGGCTGGAGCTATTCCTCGGTTTCGTTCAGGCGCTCATCTTCTGTGGGTTGACCCTGGTCTTCCTGGTCATGGCGGTTAGCCCTCGGGAGGAGCATTAATAAAACCTGAAAGGGGGAGAAGAATGGAACCTGAATCGATGAAGTTGATCGCCGCAGCAGTTGCCATCGGCGCTGGTGCCCTGGGACCTGGGCTGGGGATCGGCATGTTAGGGTATGGAGCGATGCAGGCGTTGGGGCGCAACCCAGAGGCTCGCGGCCCTATCATGACTAATATGATCCTGGCCATCGCCTTCTGTGAGGCTGTAGCAATCTATGCCCTCATAGTGGCCATTATGCTGATCTTCATCGCCTGATTGCATTAACCGGGAAGAGGAATCGATATGGGCAGCATTGGTATTGACTGGCATGTTTTGCTGGCTCAGCTCATAAATTTCACAATCCTTTTTGGTCTCCTTTTTTTCCTGCTCTATAAGCCAGTTCGGAGAATGCTCGATGAGCGCTCCGCTAGGATAAAGGAGAGTATGGAGCAGGCGGAGCGGATCAAGGAGCAACTGGCAAAGACCGAGGAGCAGGTCAGGGAGCAGCTGGATTCTGCCCGTCGGGAGGGGCAGAATATATTGGCTCAAGCGGCTCAGATGGGGGAGCACCTCAAGGAGGAGGCGAGTGTGGGGGCGAGGCAAGATGCGGAGGTTATCATTGCCAGGGCGCGCACTGAGATCGAGCGGGAGCGTGATGAGGCTATCGAGGAGCTGAGGCGCCAGTTTGTTGACCTGGCGATAACCGCTGCCGAGAAGGTGGTCAGCGAGACCCTGGACCGGGAGAAGCATCGCAGGCTCATCGAGGAGGTGCTTGAGCAGGCTCCCAAGGGGGAGGGCTGATGGCGCGGGCTGCGGCTAGAAGGCATGCACAGGCAGCATTTCAGATCGCTCTGGAGCGAAAAGAATTAGAGGTGTGGCGAGGGGACCTGGAGCGGCTCTTCGAGGTGGTGAGGGAGCCCCTTCTGTTGGCCTTTTTGGAAAGCCCGCGGATTCACTTCGACGAGAAGACGAGGATTTTGCGTCAGGGTCTTGAGGGGTTGAATCCCCTGGTAATAAACCTGGCCTTGCTACTGGTGTCCCGGGGGAGATTGGGCCTGTTAGCGGATATTGTTCTTGAGTATGGGCGGCTGGTCGATGAACACCGGGGGATTGCCCATGCTGAGGTAGCGAGCGCCGTCCCCTTGGAGCCTGAAGAAAAGGACAAGCTGGTTCGTCGTCTCGGCGAACTGGTGGGCCGGGAGATTGTGCTCACCACGACGGTTGACCCCTCCATTATCGGGGGGCTTATGGCCAGGGTGGGCGATAAGCTCATCGATGGCAGCATCAGGTCGAGGTTTCTCGCACTCAGGGAGAGCCTGACGAGATAGATCGGAGGTAACAGGGGTGGCGCGTGCCCGTGACTTCGCCGCGATCATAAAACAGCAGATCGAGCAGTTTGGCACCACGGTAACCATGGTTGATGTGGGCACTGTGGTCGAGGTGGGTGATGGTATTGCGCGCATTCACGGGCTCTACGGCGCCAGGTATAACGAGCTGCTCCAGTTTCCCAATGGGGTGATGGGCATTGCCCTTAACCTGGAGGAGGACAGCGTTGGTGCGGTGATCCTTGGCGACTGGGCCGAGATCAAGGAGGGGGATGAGGTGCGCTCCACCGGGAGGATCGCCGAGGTGCCAGTAGGTGATGGCCTCATCGGGCGCGTGATAAATCCTGTTGGTCAGCCCCTGGACGGTAAGGGGCTGCTAAAGTACAAAAAAACCCGCCCCGTAGAGCGGATAGCCCCTAATGTGGTGTTGCGCCGGTCGGTGGACACCCCGGTTCATACGGGGATCAAGGCTATTGACAGCATGATCCCCCTGGGGCGGGGGCAGCGAGAGCTGATCATTGGTGACCGCTCCACCGGTAAGACCGCTATCGCCCTCGATGCTATCATCAGCCAGAAAGGTGGCGACCTCATCTGCATATATGTTGCCATTGGACAGAAATCCTCCAAGGTGGCGCAAGCGGTGGCTATCCTGGAGCACTATGGAGCTATGGAGCATACCATCGTGGTCTCCGCTCATGCCTCAGACCCTGCGGCACTACAGTATCTCGCCCCTTACGCTGGCTGCGCTATTGGCGAGGAGTTCATGGAGCAGGGGCGGGATGCCCTGATTATCTACGACGACCTCTCCAAGCATGCCTGGGCCTATCGTCAGCTTTCCTTGTTACTTCGTCGCCCCCCTGGTCGCGAGGCCTACCCGGGCGACATCTTCTATCTCCATAGCCGCCTCCTGGAGCGCGCCGCAAAGATGGCGCCGGAGTATGGCGGTGGGTCGCTCACTGCCCTGCCGATTATCGAAACCCAGGCTGCCGACATATCGGCCTACATCCCCACCAATGTAATCTCCATCACCGATGGTCAGATATATCTGGAGGCCGATCTGTTTAATGCCGGGGTGCGGCCGGCGCTAAATGTCGGGCTCAGCGTCTCCAGGGTTGGGGGTGCCGCTCAGACCCGGGCGATGAAACAGGTGGCGGGAAAATTGAGGCTAGACCTTGCTCAGTATCGAGAGTTGGCAGCCTTTTCCCAGTTTGGCGCCGCCGAGCTGGACAGGGCAACCAGGGCGCAACTGGAGCGGGGGCTGCGCATCACCGAGGTGCTGAAGCAGCCCCAGTATGCTTCCATGACCCTGGAAAAAGAGGTGACCATCCTCTACGCCGTGATCAACGGCTACCTCGATGATGTCCCTGTGGAAAGGGTGAGAGCCTTTGAGGATGGTTTTCACCGCTTTATGGAAACAAGCCATCCCGAGATTGGCCAGCGCATCGCTGCGGAGAAGGAGATAAGCGGTGAGACCGAGGAGACGCTGAAGCAGGCGATCGCCGAGTTTAAGGAGAGCGCGCCTTACTGAGTCTGAATAGCTATGAGTGGGGTAACAAAATGGCACGGAAAAAAGGAACACCTGCAGTGGAACGCTCTAGGAAAGGACTCACAGACCAACGTTACAACAATCCTCAAGTTAGGCGACATTGCCATAGGAGACAATAGCAATGTTTGATAAATGTCCTGGGGCAGCGAATATACGA
>CAZOVW010000062.1:0-6291 GCA_964583545.1 uncultured Dehalococcoidales bacterium
GCTCTCTCCAGTACGAGAGGACCGAGAGGGACAGACCTCTGGTGTGCCAGTTGTCGTGCCCGCGGCACCGCTGGATAGCCAAGTCTGGAAAGGATAAGCGCTGAAAGCATCTAAGTGCGAAGCCCACCCCAAGATGAGATCTGCCACCCCGATTTTATCGGGGGTAAGGTCGCAGCGAGACTAGCTGTTTGATAGGCCGCAGGTGTAAGGCGCGTGAGCGCTTCAGCTGAGCGGTACTAACGGCCGAGGGCTTGACCTACACTAATAAAGGGGCATAACTAGCGTTTAAAACGTTTATGACGCGGGATAGAGCAGTGGCAGCTCGTCGGGCTCATAACCCGGAGGTCGTTGGTTCGAATCCAACTCCCGCTACCAAGAAAGCTGAAGGCCGTGATTGTGACCATCGGGTTCGTCACGGTTTTTCTATTTGTCCAAATCCGCCTGGCTGGGCCTGCAGCCGCTTTTCTAAGTCCTCATATTTAGTGTTTTTATTATCCATAGGGGACCCAGCTCATCCCTTTTTTCTTCGTGAAGGTGGTTCTTCTTTAATAATCCATCTAATCCACCTTGCTCAACATAATCTTTGAAACATCTCCAATGATCCCGCCCTGAAATATACTCTAGGGCTGTCGACAAATACGAAGATGGAATTCGGGGTAAAGGGACCTTATAATCAGTAAAAACCAGGGCACCACCTTTTTTTACCACTCTTTTCATTTCAGAAATTATTTTATCTCTATCTGCTCTTTCTTTCTCGTGAAGTGACGCAGAGATGGAAGCATAATCAAAGATGTTGTCCTCAAATGGCAAATTTAGAGCATTTGCTGTTTGAAATGAGACACTGCCTAAGCCTTGTTTTTTTCTATTTCTTTCAGCCACTTCTATCATGCGAGGATCTAGGTCGATTCCAGCAGCGATGATACCCATCCTTGCATATTGAAGCGCTTGGGATCCCGTCCCACAACAGACATCCAACGCTTTGTCTCCCGCTTTCATTCCAGCAAATTCAGGAGTATAAACCCTAAGCCCTCGCATTACAGGATCAATTATCCTACACATTCTATTGCTGTCTATTTTTATTCTCATGACTGCCTCTTAGTAGCCCTTCCGTCTCAGGAGAATAGTTATTCTATCCACTACGAGGTACCGCTGATATCTTACCCCGCTCCGGTATGTACCACGGCGATGGGTACCACCAGTCGCCAGGCTCGGCGATCCCGTCCTCAATCAGGATGTGCATCAGGTTATAGCCGCATGCCATCAGGCACAGACCTCCGGGGTGAGCGGCCGACTGGTGGACGAGGTACAGCCCATCGATCCCCGGGACGCGGAAGCGTGCCAGCTCAGGGAGAGGCCGCGCGCTCCACCACTGATCGTGGCACTGACGGATTCCGCACCATGTGCCACCGAGTATCCCGGTGTTGCGAAACTCCTGCTCCCAAGGGGTCAGACTCCAGTGTTCTACGAGGTCATCCTCAAGGTTCTCGACCACAGAGCTGAAGGCCTTGCGCATGTAAGCGTTTATATCATCCTTGGCCTTGTTCATGGCATCCGGCCCTTCCACGTGATACTCTGGTGGGGGGACATAACAAACGATAGAACACTCCACGTACCTATCTGGGCGGGTGCATTGGCTATGGAAAGGACTGAATATTTTGTTGCTCCCGGACCAGATCCACGGGTACCTCTCCGCGGGCATAGTGGGGTTACCCTGTTTCCCCATCACATCAGCGGCGTGCTCATAATAGATCTCTCGCGAGTCCATCGGGTAACATACGCCTGACTGCTCGCCCTCCTTGAACTTGTCCCGATAGCGAAGGGGCTTGCTGGTGAGGAAGTGGTTTACATACAAAGTCCCTCCCTTGATGTTGAGGTCATTTACGCGCTGCAGTAAGCCAGCGTCTACATACTGCGGCCCAAGGAGCTTGTTGAAGGTTTGCTTGATTTCAGTTGCACTGATCACTGCCTTATCCGCCCAGATCACCTTGTTGCCCCAGACGGCATTGTCCCGCAGTCGCACGCCCATGGCACGTCCGTGTCTGATAATAATCTCATCCACAGGACAGCAGGTGCGGAATATTGCGCCGTGGGCTACTGCGCAACGGAAGAGGGCGTGGTAATATCCATGTTGGCCACCAATGGGGACAGTTCCTAGGGTATATAGCACGGCGGCTACCGCTGCTTCGAAAGCGGGTATAGCCATGCTCTCAAAATGAGCAGCAGCCCCAGCCCACCAGCCGAGAAACGCCAGGAATGTCTTAAAGGGCTCGTTATCCATATACTCGTCCATGAGGTCCCACTGGGTCCACTCGAGCAGTTCCGGGGTCCATACCTCCGGCAGACGCTCCTTATATACCTGCATGTAGGGAATAGTTTTAGCATTAACCTCTACGTATGAAGGGTGTGGTGGGGTCCAGAAAGTTGCGCGTAGCAATTCTTTGACGAAAGGTGGATTGCCAGTGAGGCCGGCCAGCTTCAGCCAGCCCTCCAAGTCCTTCGCACTGACCATGGAAACTCCATCAGTGCACAGAAGTCCGATCCCACCGCCTCCGGCAAAGCCTTCCCCGGCAAGCTTCTGAGCTGCCCAGTCCATTCGCGCGCCGTGCCTCCACAGCTCCAGTTGCTCCCAGCCGGGGGCCGCTCCCCCGTATAGGGCCACGGCGTGGGGACTGATATGCACCCCGGCTATGGGTTCCGCGTTCTCCTGCGCTCCCCCACACTCCGCCCTCTCTTCCAGCACGCAAACGCTCAGCCCGCACTTGGCCAGGTATGCAGCCGTCGTGGTGCCGTTATGGCCGGCGCCAATAATAACAATGTCGTACCTTTCATCAGCGCTCATTGTTTTTACCTTGAATGGCTTGGAGTAGCTCCAGTCCAGTGATAATGACCTCTAGATGGGTGAGCGCCTGCGGGAAATTTCCTAGAGCTTCTCCAGAAGCCGGGTCGGCCATTTCTGAAAAAAGCCCAAGGTGATTGCCGTAGCCAAGCAATCTTTCATACAGAGCGATAGCATCTTTCAGCCTTCCCATCCGGAGCAAATCCCTCGCTAACCAGAAGGAGCACCACAAGAACGCTCCCTCTGACCCGCTGAGGCCATCATCGATCTCGTCGGTTCTATATCGCCGCAAAAGGCCATCGCAGCTCAGTTCTTTAACGGTGCGTTCAATAGTAGACGTTATCCGCTCGTCAGAGACGGACAAGAAGCCGTAGAGAGGCATGCGGAGATTACTCGCATCCATAGCTAGTGTGTCGTAGTGCTGGGTAAAAGCCCGCCGCTGTGAGTTCCAGCCCCTGGTTAGAATGTCATCCTGGATATCCTGGGCAATTCTTCTCCAGCGCTCAAGGTTTCTCTTGTACCCCAGCTTTTCAGCCATTTTGATCCCCCGGTCCATAGCTACCCAGCACATGAGCTTGGAATGCACAAAATGATATGGGCCACCCCTTACCTCCCAGATACCGCTGTCGGGCTGCTGCCACAGCTCGCACGCGGCATTGACAAAGCTCTCTAGGAGTCCCCAGATGCGGGGGCCGATGTGACCACCGGCATTGAGATAGTTGTGGGCAGCCTCAAGAACCTCCCCAGGAACGTCCAGTTGAAGTTGCCGATAGGCATCATTGCCGATTCGCACCGGCCGGGAATCCCGGTATCCCCTAAAATGATCGAGTACCTGCTCACCAGGCGGATCCTTAAAATCAATTTTATGGAAAACCTGGGTTCTGGAGCCACCCTTGCGGCATACATTAAGCAACCACTTCCTGAACCATGCAACCTCATCCCCGTGCCACAAGTAGTGAAATGTGTTGAACGTTAGTGAGGTATCGCGGAGCCAGGCATAGCGATAGTCCCAGTTGCGCTGGCCGCCGATTTCATCTGGCAAGGAGGTGGTTGGAGCCGCGATGACGGCCCCTGTCGGCGAGTAAACTAGCAGGCGCAGGGCCAGATAAGACCGCACTATGGCCTCCCGCCAGGGGCCAGAACAGGCACAGCCTTCAGCTTGCTGTTGCCAGTAGGCAGCAGTTCTCTCGAATTTACCTGCTGAGTTGTAAGTGCCGGGAGACGAAGGCTTATCGGAACCGTAGCGCAGGATGAACTCGGTTTTTTGTCCCTGCTGAAGAGTGAAACGCCCGAGGGCGCTATCTTCATGAGCGGCAAAGGGAATCGAAGAGGAAAGTGCTAGCGTTTCCGTCCCCCCCTTTGCGGTAACGCCGTATCTTGAGATATCTAGCCGTGTCCTACATCGAGCGTAGTCTAGCCTCGGCTCGAAAATAACCTCCAAGGCTACCTCACCCGCGGTGCATTGCGCGATGCGATGGATCTCATGGAATTGGGCCAGTCGACGCCTGGAGATTCGGTAGCAGGGCATGAAATCGGTTACGGTGGCCATGCCTGTCGTAGTTTGGAAGGTGGTCTGAAGCATGTTCGTATTTGGGAGATAGGCTTGGCGGGACTCGAAAGGCATCCGCGGCCTAATGTGAAATCTGCCACCTATCTCATCGTCCAGTATCGTGGCAAAGATGCTAGGGGAATCGAATTGGGGCAGGCAACACCAGTCAATGGAGCCGTCAATCCCTACCAAGGCCGCAGAAAGCATGTTTCCAATGATTCCATAATTGCTTATAGGTTTATAACCCATTCTCAATCCTTACCAAGTCCTCTCATGACAAAATCGCTCATTTTTGTCATGCCAGCTTTGGCGTATGTTACAACTATGAAATAGCAAACCCCTAAGAATAAACCAAGGGCAAAAAGCCAGTCACCGAATTTTTGCCGCATTATCCTCCTTCTGCAAATCCGCCTGGCTGGGCTGTTTAAGCTATTATATCACCGCCAGGCTTCGCCTTGTATCCTTTTAATACAATTCTTGTCGAATGCCTGAGAAGAGTTTAGAATAGATATCAGGTCAGGCTCTGTCGGGCATTTAACTTGGGTAGTATATGAATGCTGGCCGTCGCATGGCATTCTATTTTGCAGGAAGGAGTCTAGCATGTCTTGGAGAGAGGAATACAAATCGAAATTGTGCAGTTATGAGGAGGCCGCGGAGATTGTTCAATCGGGCGACCGGTTTTTCACCCCCCTCGGCCTCGGTGAGCCTTCCACAGCTATGATTGACGCAATCGCGGACCGCAAAGATGAGCTCGAGGACGTCCAGTATGTATCAGCGCTCCAATTTCACCCGTACAAGATTTTCAGACCTGAGTACAGAGAAAACTTCAGGCTTATGTGCGGCTTCTATTCCCAGCTTACCATGAGTCAGCATGCAGAGGGCTATTCAACGTACATTCCGGTCCAAAGCTCCAGCGTAGGCATTGTGGCAAAGAAGCGGCAAGAAGTCGATCCGCGCAGGCAGGGCATGATCACCCAGGTCAGCCCTCCGGACGACCACGGGTATGTATCACTCGGCCTCGATCTGTTCTACACGCCAGACATGTTTGGCCAGGTCGACTGGTTTGTCGGTGAGGTCAACCCGAAGATGCCGAGGACCTATGGCGACACACACTACCACGTCAGCTGGTTCGACAAGTTCGTTGAGACGGACGAACCTCTGTTTGCACCTCCGTTGCCCGAGCCGTCAGAGGTGCATAAGAGGATTGCTGAGAACGTGGTAAGCCTACTTAGGGACAGGGATTGCCTTCAGGTAGGAATAGGCGCAGTTCCTGGACAGATATCCAAGCTTATTTCGGACAGCGACCTTAAAGGCCTGGGCATTCACACTGAGATGGCTCCCATGGGCACCCGTCAGCTTGTGGAGAAGGGTATCGTCACCGGTAAATATAAACAGACCCATCCAAATAAGATCGTCATGGCCTTTGCTTTTGGTGACCAGGAGCTTTACGACTTTCTTGGCAACAACCCCATGGTCGAGTTCTATTCTGCTTCATATTGCAACTCGATTCCTATGCTGGCTAAGGAGAAGAACTTGGTGGCTATAAACGGCGCTGTCGAGGTTGACCTTGTGGGGACCATCTGCTCGGAGTCTTACGGCGATGCGATGCGCTCCGGCACGGGAGGACAACTCGACTTTGTGATCGGCGCTTACTGGTCTGAAGGAGGAAGGGCGATCAACACCCTGCCCAGCACCGCCAAGGGCGGGACGGTATCACGCATCGTGCCTTACCCGACGGAGGGGTCCAGGGTGACCGTGCCCAGGCATTACGCGCAGTATGTAGTCACCGAGTGGGGAATTGCTGACCTTGCAGGACTGGATGAAAGAGAGCGCGCCTTAGCTCTTATCGAGATCGCGCATCCCAAGTTCAGAGATGAGCTTCTAGAGGCAGCCAAAAAGAGACTTA
>CAZOVW010000063.1:0-6284 GCA_964583545.1 uncultured Dehalococcoidales bacterium
ATCACCGTCCATGCTGAGGTTTGCCCCGACCTCCATAAAATAGTGGCATCGATAAAGAGGCTTGGGGTCAGGGCTGGGGTGTCCCTCAACCCACCCACCCCGCTCACTATGATCGATGAGATCCTGCCTGCCCTCGATCTGGTACTCCTGATGACGGTCAACCCTGGCTTTGCCGGTCAGGCCTTTATTGAGGAGGTTTTGGAGAAGATCGCTTGGCTCAGGCGAATCCTGGATGAGAGGGGGCTTCCGGTGGAGCTAGAGGTCGATGGTGGTATCACTGCGCAGACAGCGCCTAGGGCGGTTGCGGCGGGAGCGCGGGTGCTGGTGGCTGGCTCGGCGGTCTTTAATCGCCGGGAGAGCGTCAAAGAGGCGATGACGAAGCTCAGGGCGAGCCTTCGCGGGCTAACTTCCTAGCTTAAACTGATTCCTGAGGCACCTGGTGCAGATATTGACCTGCACCTTTTTCCCATCGATGAACATCGTCCTCTTCTGGGTATTAATCTTCCACTGCCGATTGGTGCGGCGCTTGGAGTGGCTAACATTATGCCCAAACTGAGGCGTCTTGCCACATATATCACATTTCCCCGGCATTGCTTCCCCTTTGACCAAATTGGAATTTTGCTGTAGAATTTACCGAATGAGGATACCATAAATAGGCGCTCGTGGCAAGAAGGGGAGGGATGAAGGTAATAAATTCCTGTAGCGGGCAAGACCTGCTCGAGATGTTTGGTAGTGCCACGGTATGGCTGGAGAGAAACGCCGCCTATATAAATTCCCTCAATGTTTTCCCCGTGCCCGATGGCGATACGGGAATCAATATGCTCCTCACCATGCGCTCGGCAGTGGCTGAGGCATCCCGCGCCACAAAGGAGAGTGCCTCTGCGGTGGCCCACGCTATAGCTCACGGTGCCCTCATGGGGGCGCGCGGCAATAGCGGGGTGATCCTTTCCCAGATCCTGCGGGGCCTGGCCGCCATGCTCGATGAGAAGGAGTGCCTGGAGGGGAGCGACCTGGCGGCGGGACTATTGGAGGGTTCTTCCTTTGCTTACAAAGCGGTGAGCCATCCTGTAGAGGGGACCATCCTCACTGTGATCCGGGAGGCCTCCGCTGCGGCTCAGGGGGTTTCCGCCACCAACAACCTGTGTGCGATTATGGAGGCCACCGCTAGTGCGGCGAAGGATTCCGTGGCCAGAACGCCCTTCCTGCTTGCAGTGCTCCGTGAGGCTGGGGTGGTGGATGCTGGGGGATTGGGGCTTTATGTGATCTTCGAAGGGTTTTTATGCTACCTGCGGGGCGAGGTGGATGGATATGAAATCCGCGAGCCGATCTCCGCCGGGCAGGTAGGGGCTGGCGTCTCCGAAGCGGAGCGCTCCTACGGCTACTGCACCGAGTTTATGATCGAGGGCCAGGACCTCAACTCCGACCGGATTAGAGAGCGGCTGGAGGCTATCGGGGAGTCTGTGTTGGTGGTTCAGGATGAGAATTTGGTGAGAGCCCATGTCCATACCTTCGAGCCAGAAGCCGCCCTTAGCTACGCTACCTCTCTGGGCACGCTAAGCCAGGTGAGGGTGCAAAATATAGATGAGCAGCATGAGGAGTTTGTCGCTCTTGAGAAGCCACCCCAGATCGAGATCGCTACTGCGGCGGTGGCTTCAGGTGAGGGGATGGGGGAGGTATTTCGAAGCCTTGGGGTCACTGCCGTTATCCCGGGGGGCCAGACAATGAATCCCTCGACCAAGGAGCTCCTCCAAGCGGTGGAATCGGTGCCCTCGGACAAGGTTATTCTCCTGCCTAATAACCCCAACGTTGTGCTTGTCGCGGAGAAGGCGCGCGAGCTGAGCACAAAAAGTGTGGCGATTGTGCCTTCAGGAACGATCCCCCAGGGCGTGGCAGCGCTCCTGGCTTTCAACAACGGGGCAGATCTGGAAGCAAATGTCGCTGTCATGAAAGAGGCAATATCGGCGGTGCGGACGGTGGAGGTGACCACTGCGGTGCGCTCCGCAAGGTTCGGTGAGCTCGTCATGAAGGAGGGGCAGGCCATCGCCTTCCTCGATGGGAAGCTGGTGGCAGTGGGTGATCGCATTCCCCAGCTGGTTTGTGAGGTGCTCTCCCAAATCGATTTATCCGGGAGCGAGATCGTCACCATCTACTATGGTGCCGATACCGAGGGCGCTGAGGCTAAGGGGCTCGCTGAGGCGCTCCGTCAGAAATACCCCCATCTCGAGGTGGAAGCGATCTACGGTGGTCAACCCCACTATAACTACATCCTTTCCCTGGAGTAATACCCTTGGATTTAGCCACGCTGCGAAAGATCTTAGAGCTGGAGCGAAAAAAGGGCTATCGAGATAGTGCCGTATTTGGGGGACTCGATCGCTATCTTGGGCGCTGGGCGAGCGAACTTCCCGAGCGCTTGCCCCCCGCCAGCTACGCTAGTCTAGATATCAGACAGCGGGGAGAATGGGTGAATAGTATGCTGCGCTGGCTGGATGGGACGGAGGCTGAAGGCCAAAAGGATCCAGCCCTTGGGGCGAAAAAGACGAAAATGGACGAAAACCTAGATGCCCCGATCACCACCATCAAGGGGCTCAGTGCCAAGCTGGCTCCCAAGTTCCGCCGCCTGGGCGTCCAGACGGTGCGCGATATGCTCTACTTCTTTCCCAGACGCCACATCGATTACAGCAAGAGGAAAACCATCGCCGAGCTGGAGGTAGGTGAGGAGCAAACCGTCGTCGCTACAGTCTGGCAGGCCAAGGAGGCCATCATGGGCGGCAGGCCTGCCACCGAGGCCGGTGTGGGCGATGAGAGCGGCAACATGAGGGTGGTGTGGTTCAATCAGCCTTATCTTGCCAAGCAGCTGCGCACCAACACACAACTGGTGTTGAGCGGCAAGGTGAGCCTCTTCAAAGGGGTAAAGGTTTTCTACTCGCCGGAATATGAGCCCTTGGTGAGCGAGGATTTGACCCACACCGGGCGGCTCATCCCCCTATATCCCCTCACCGGGGGGCTAAGTCCTCGTCTGGTGAGGAGGCTGGTTAAGGAGACCGTGGACCTTTGGGCCCCGCGCCTTCCAGATTTCCTTCCCGAGGAGGTGAGTGGGCGAGCACAGCTCCTCGAGCTCTCCGAGGCGGTAAAGCAGGCTCATTATCCGGAGAGCGAGCAGTTTAAGGATCATGCCAGAAAAAGGCTGGCCTTCGATGAGCTCTTCCTGATCCAGTTGGGGGTGCTCGCTAGGAGAAGGGACTGGCAGGAGGACAGGGAGGCGAACCAAATAAAGCCGGCGGGCGAGGTCCTGGAGGCCTTTCTTGGCTCCCTTCCCTTCACCCTGACGAAGGCTCAGATGCGAGCCCTGGAGGAGATCCTCGCTGATCTCGCTAAGGCGAGGCCGATGAGCCGGCTGCTTCAGGGTGAGGTTGGCAGCGGGAAGACTGTGGTGGCTACCGCCGCGCTTCTGGCTACGGTGGCTAGTGGCTACCAGGGGGCCTTCATGGCACCCACTGAGATATTGGCGGAGCAGCATTTTTCGAATATTTCTGCCCTTTTGGCTAAGGCAGGTCGTGAAGAAGAGGTAGCGGGCAGTCTACGCACCTTCACCTCCCTGCTCCCCCGCCCGATCACCCTAGCCATGCTTATTGGGAGTATGAAGCAGAGCGAAAAAAAGGCGGTGCATCGGGCCATTTCGGAAGGGGAGGTGGATATTGTGGTGGGCACCCATGCTTTAATTCAACGGGAGGTGGAGTTTGAGCGGCTGGGGCTTGCCATCGTTGATGAGCAGCACCGCTTTGGCGTAATGCAGCGCAGCGCGCTGCGCCGGAAGGGACCAAACCCCCACCTTTTGGTGATGACTGCCACCCCCATCCCGCGCAGCCTGGCGCTCACCCTCTATGGCGACCTGGACCTCTCGGTGGTCGATGAGCTCCCCCCGGGGAGGCAGGTAATTAAGACGAGGTGGCTTGACCCTGAGGAGCGAGAGAGTGCTTATCGCTTTCTCAGCAAGGAGGTTGGCGAGGGACGCCAGGCCTTCATCATCTGCCCCCTCATCGCGGAGTCAGATTCCATCGAGGCCAGGGCGGCGGTCACCGAATATGAGCGCCTCTCCGGGGAGGTGTTCCCCGACCTCAGGTTAGGGCTGGTGCATGGCAGGCTCAAGGCTTCAGATAAGGAAGGGGTGATGAGGAGGTTTCGTGAGGGTGAACTTGATATTCTGGTGGCCACCCCTGTGGTGGAGGTGGGCATCGATGTCCCTAATGCTACGGTGATGCTTATCGAGGGTGCCGACCGCTTTGGCCTGGCGCAGCTTCATCAGTTTCGCGGTCGCGTGGGCCGGGGGGAGCAGCAGAGCTACTGCATCCTGGTTGCCGAGAGCCCATCGCTCGAAGGAAGGGAGCGCCTACGCACTCTGGAGCACACTCAGGATGGGTTTGCGCTCGCTGAGGAGGATTTGAGGCTCAGGGGACCTGGGGAGTTCTTTGGCACCAGGCAGAGCGGGCTTCCCGACCTCAAGATGGCGAAGCTTTCCGATATGAGGCTCTTGGAGCTTGCCCGCAGCGAGGCGATTCGCCTGTTTAAGAAGGATCCGGGGCTCTCTCGTCCGGAGCACCAGCTCCTTAAGCGGGAGGTGGCTCGGCTCTGGGGGGATGGCACCGGTATGGGGGAGGCATGATAAAAGACGAGCTCGCCATCCTGCTGGAAAAGGCAGTTATCGAGGCGCAGCGGAGTAATCTGCTTCCTCCCATGGCGATGCCTGAGATCGTGCTCGAGCACCCCCAGAATCCGGAGCACGGTGATTATGCCTCGACCCTCTCCCTGAAATTGGCCCGGGCAGCCAGGATGAATCCCCTGACCATTGCCGAGAGCCTCGCCAGTCTGATACAGCGCCCCGAGGAGATCGAGAGGATCGCGGTAGCGCCTCCGGGCTTCATCAATTTCTCCCTGAGGAGCGATTGGCTTACCGCTCAGGTGGAGGCCATCTTAAGTGCCGGCGAGGAATATGGAAATATCAACTTGGGGAAGGGCGCTTTGATGCAACTGGAATTTGTCAGCGTCAATCCCACCGGCCCCCTTCATGTGGGGCATGGGCGAGGAGCCATCCTGGGGAGCACCCTGGCAGATGTGCTTGCTTCATCAGGATATGAGGTGGTGAAAGAGTACTACATTAACGATGCCGGCAGCCAGATGGATGCCTTCTATCGCTCCCTCTATGCTCGCTATCAGCAGGCGCTGGGGCGAGATGCCCCGATGCCCACTGAGGGCTATTTCGGCGATTACATGATCGAGATCGCTAACGAGATCATTGCGGAGGAGGGGGAGCGGTTCCTCGATAAGCCGGCGGAGCTGGGCGAAAAAGGGATGGCGAAGGTCATCACCGCCATCGAGTCCGACCTCGAGCTGTTGGGGGTGACCTTCGATGAGTGGTTCAGTGAAAAGAGCCTTTTCGACCACGGGCAATACGATAGGGTGATGTCCCTCCTCAAAAAGAAAGGCTATAGTGTGGAAAAGGAGGGGGCGGTCTGGTTTTCCTCTACCGCCCTCGGCGAGGATAAGGATAATGTGCTGGTGAGGAGCGATGGCTCCCCCACCTACTTCGCCTCTGACATCGCCTATCACTATAACAAGTTCATCGAGCGGGGCTTCGAGAAGGTGATCGATATCTGGGGGGCCGACCACCAGGGGCACGTCTCTCGGATGAAGGCGGTGATCGGTGCTCTGGGGATCGCCCCGGAGAGGCTCCAGGTCATTATCTCTCAGATGGTTACCCTGAAGCGCGGGGATGCGGTGCTCCGGGCCTCGAAGCGCACCGGCGAGCTGATCACCCTTCGGGAGCTGGTGGAAGAGGTGGGCGTCGATGCCTGTCGCTTCTTCTTCCTCTCTCGCTCCGCCGATAGTCAGATGGACTTCGATCTAGAACTGGCGAAGCGCCAGTCGGCGGACAACCCGGTATATTATGTACAATATGCCTATGCCCGCATCTCCAGCATCCTGCGCCTGGCCCAGGAGAAGGGGATCGACTATCGCAGGGGGGATGTTTCCCTGCTCACCAGTGACCCAGAGATGGCCCTGATCAGGAAGATGCTCCAGCTACCAGAAGTGATTGAGCTGGTGGCCCAGACCCTGGAGCCGCAACACCTCCCCTACTACGCTCTGGACATGGCGACCATTTTCCATAACTTCTACGAAAAGTGCCGTGTCGTCTCCGATGATGAGGCACTCACTCGGGCGCGCCTCAAGCTGGTGGAAGCTGCCCGGATCGTCCTGGCCAGGACGCTTCACCTCATGGGGATGAGCGC
>CAZOVW010000064.1:0-6128 GCA_964583545.1 uncultured Dehalococcoidales bacterium
GGCCCGAGAGGACTACGATAGAGGCATCCGATATCTGGCGGAGATGGGGGTGAGGATTCAGTCCCTGGGTCAGAACGTCATGCGCAACGATGCGCGGTGCACTCATTGTGGGGCTTGTGTGGTTATTTGTCCCACCGGTGCTCTGGCCCTCGACCCTAAAACGAGGATGGTGAATTTCTATGAGGATAAATGCACCGCCTGCGAACTATGCATGCTCCCTTGCCCCCCCAGAGCGATGGAGGTGCATTTCTAATGTATCAGCCCAGAACCTACCGCCATTGGATCAAGGAGGGGGACCTGGTTTCCTTCAATGTAACGGTGAAGGAAACAGACCTATACCTCAGGGCGCAAAAAAGCCTTAAAGAAGAGGCGCTAAAGGCGGTCCTGAAATACCGCGCCGCATTGGAGCGATATATTGAGCGCCACCGCAATTTCCTCACCGCCCTAGAGCCTCTCCCTGTGGCGGAGGACGCTCCCCAAATGGTGAGGGAGATGGCAGAGGCAGCACAGCGGGCCGGGGTCGGTCCCATGGCTGCAGTGGCCGGCGCCATTGCTGAGGGTGTAGGCCGGGAATTAATGAAGCTCTCCCCGGAGGTGATCGTGGAGAACGGCGGGGATATTTTCCTCAACATCCTGAGGGGAAGGACGGTGGGGGTTTATGCTGGGGACTCCCCTTTTACGGGAAGGATCGCCCTCCAGATCGAGCCTGAAGAAACGCCTTTGGGGATTTGCACCTCGTCAGGGACAGTGGGGCCTTCTCTCAGCTTTGGCAGGGCAGACGCCGTTATTGTGCTCTCCCCATCCGCTGCCCTGGCTGACGCCGCCGCCACCGCCATCGGCAATCTGGTTAAAGAGGCAGGTGATCTCCCGAAGGGGATAGACTTCGCCCAGGGCATCGCCGGACTGACTGGGGTAGTGATCATTAAGGAGGACCAGATGGGTGTCTGGGGCCAGGTAAAACTCTCCCCATTGGAGGGAGGGTGAAGGGAGGAGGAGAGTTGGGGGCGAGCGAAAAGCGGGAGCATGTGGTCGTTCTCATAACGGCGGCTAGCGCTGAGGAAGCCGAGAGGATAGCCAACATCTTGGTTAGCGGGAGGAAAGCTGCCTGTGTGAACATCCTGCCACAGGTACATTCGAGGTTCTGGTGGCAGGGCAAGATCGATTCCGCCGATGAAGCGCTCTTGATCGTTAAGACAAAGGCAGCGCTATTGGATAACCTTATTAAGTTGGTAAAGGAAAATCATCGCTATGAGGTCCCTGAGATCATCGCCTTACCCATAGTGGGGGGCAACCAAGATTACCTCCAATGGCTCGATGACGAAACACAAAATTATGCTGACTGAAAGCGATCTCGTCAGATACGGGCGCCAGATTTTATACCCCGGCTTCGGTGTGAAGGGGCAGAGGAAGCTTAAGCAGTCTCATGTGGTGGTGGCGGGGCTTGGGGGACTGGGAACCACGGCCTCCGTATTTTTAGCCTGCGCCGGTGTCGGGCATATTACCATAGTGGACAGCGACTTTGTGGAGCTTTCCAACTTAAACCGGCAGATTCTTCATTGGGAACAGGATATCGGGGAGACGAAGGCGCTCTCGGCGGCGCGAAAGCTCGCCAAATTAAACCCCTCGGTAGAGGTCACACCTCTCTTTGAAAGCATCACCGAAGATAATGTAAGGGGCATCCTCAGAGGAGCACATGCGGTAATAGATGGGATGGACAATTTCGAGACCAGGTTTATCCTAAACTCAGCGTGTGTGGGGGCTGGGATACCCTTTATCCATGCCGGGATTAATGGGCTGCTCGGCGAGGTTACCACTATTATCCCCGGAAAGACTCCCTGCTTTGCCTGCATTTTCCCGCAGGCTCCCCCAGAAGGTGAGGCGATTCCGGTTTTCGGCGTCACGCCCGCTTTGATGGCTGCTTTACAGGTCACTGAAACGATTAAACTGCTTGCTGGCTTCGGGGACTTGCTTGCCGGAAAGATGTTGTATTTCAATGGGGAGACGATGGAGTTTACCGCTGTCGATCTGGTTAGAAACCCTGAGTGCAGCGTCTGCGGAGGGTTAAAAAGATGAGCGTCACGGTGAAGCTCCCATTGCTGCTGCGCCAATTCGCCACCGGGCAGCAGCTCGTTGAGGTGGCTGGATATAGTGTCACGGAATGCTTGAATAACCTGACGGCTCAATTTCCTGACATGAGGCGATGGCTGTTTACCAAGCAGGGCGAGGTGGCCACTCACGTTCGTCTCTTTATCAATAGAAAGCAGGCGTCCGCCGCTGAATCATTAAAGGACGGTGATGAACTTATAATCCTGCTTGCAGTTGCCGGCGGCTGAAGCCGTGAATTTTCGCCTTGGTGACCAATTCCCTTAGATTAGCTGCGTTAGCCCGATTTTTTGGCCATTTCACGCCGTTTAAGCGGAATTTTCATTGTTAGCTCGGCATTGTTGCTACCCGAATCTTCCTGGTATAGTGGCACTGCAATAGCAGCACCTCCCTTCCTTTAGCTTATACTCCAGGACATCGAAGGCCTGCCTTTTCACGAGCAGCCTGCCGCAACGGTGGCAACAGGTGTCCTCTCCAGAGCCGGCAGGGAGATTGCCCAAATAGACGTAGTGCAACCCCGCTTCGCCGGCGATCTGCTTTGCCCTTTCCAAAGCAGCCAATGGTGTGGGCTCGAGGTGAGATAGGTTTAGATGGGGGAAGAAGCGGGTGATATGCCAGGGGGTGTCGGCTCCCAGCTCCTCTCGTATCCAGCTAGCAATCCCCCTCAGCTCCCCTTCATCGTCGTTGTATCCAGGGGTGAGGTTGGTCACCACCTCTACGTGCATCCCCCACCTCTTTTTCGCCCTGCTCACTGCCTTTAGGATAGGGGCAAAATCTGAGATATGGGCCATCCTGCCATAGGAATCGCGGGAGAACCCCTTTATATCCGCCCGATAGACATCGAGATAGGGCCCGATGGCATCCAGAGCCTCCTCAGTGATATAGCCGTTGGTTACATAGTTGGTAAATAGGCCCTGCTCCCTGGCCAGTTTGGCGCCATCAAGGGTGTATTCCAGCCAGATGGTGGGCTCGTTAAAGGTCCAGGAGATGCCCAAACAATGATGGCTCTTAGCCAAGGAAACGAGCTCCTGGGGCGACAAGTACTCGGCAGGCCCGCCCCTGGAGTGAGAGAGCTCCCAGTTCTGGCAGCCGGGGCAGCGGAAGTTGCACCCAAGCGCTCCGAGGGAAAGCCAGCGACTCCCCGGATAGAAATGAAACACCGGCTTTTTCTCTATGGGGTTTATCGATAGGGAGGCGACCTCACCGTAGATCAGGCTAAAGAGCCTTCCCCCTTTGTTCTGGCGGGTGAAGCAAAATCCTTTCTTTCCCTCCCCAAGGACACAGTGTCGCGGGCAGGTGTTACATTTCACTTTCTCGTTCTCGAGCTTCTCATAAAGAAGCGCCTCTCTAATCATGGAAGCCTCTTTTGGTATAAAAATAACCTGGCATGTCATTGCGACCCCGATTTATCGGGGGAAGCAATCTCGGTGGCGGGGAATGGGATTGCTTCGCTTCGCTCGCAATGACAGACAATGCTCAATTATTTTCTACTGTTGGTTGCGCCCCGCACGGTCATGGATGTTTCACCATAAGGAGCGTTTAGAGAGAAAAAGACCGCTTGATCTCTGCCACCCCCCGCTCGGCGAAGCGGCGCGCCTGCTCCTTCATCCCGCTGTCGATGGAGGGCGCGCTCTCATCTCTCAGCCTCTTCAGGCCGTAGCGCTCTTGAAATTCAGCAGGGATTTCATCTGGCCACTCTCGTTCCGCCATCACCCCATAGGCTAGCGTCCAGGCCCTGGCGACCACCCCTATCTCGTAGCCACCGCCTCCCAAGGCGACCCACTTAGGGGCCAGCCCCCTGAGCTCCTTCACCACCTCGCTATATCCTTCAGTGGTGAGCAGAAAGTGGGTTAATGGGTCAAGGTAGTGGGTATCGCAGCCGAGCTGGGTCACCAGTATGTCGGGCTTGAACCTCTCTACCAGGGGTGGCACGATCTCTCTGAAGGCCCAGAGGTAGGTCTGGTCGTCGGTATATGGAAAGAGAGGGAGGTTCACCGAGTAGCCCATACCCGGGCCTTTGCCCGTTTCGCCAACCCCGCCTGTGCCGGGGAAGAGGTATCTCCCCCACTCATGAAGGGAGATAGTTAACACCCGATCGCTTTCGTAGAAGGCGTGTTGCACTCCATCGCCGTGATGGGCATCGATGTCCACATAGGCTATCCTGAGCCCCCGCTTAACCAGCGAGAGGATGGCGATAACCGCATCATTAAACACACAAAAGCCGGAGGCGTAGCCTGGGGCGGCGTGGTGCAGTCCCCCGGAGATATTGAAGGCCACATCCACCTCGCCGCTGGCCACTAGCTCGGCAGCAACTAGGGAGGCACCCACAGCCATCGCGGAAACCTCATACATTCCCTCATAGGGGGGATTATCGCCTGCGGCACTGAAATTAAAGGCGGCAGCATCCCCTCGCTCCTTCCCCCGGCTGAGGCTTTTCACCGTTGACACATAATCCTCGGTGTGAAAGGAGAGGAGATCAGCCTCCTCAGCCATCTTGGGGGCTATCAAAAGAGAATCCTCAAAGGCGCCATAACAGTTAAGAAGCTCATAGGTTAACTGGAGACGGTTCGGTTGGAACACATGGTTCTCCCTGAGGACATGCCTCGATTGTGCCTCCTCATAAACAAAGGCTGCTCTCCTCATTCCTCTGCCTCCATGAGTGTCTCCAGCTCCCGTTTCATCCTCTGCCAGTGCGTGCCCCGCCAGTAAATCCTGTGGCAGGCGGGGCACTGAAAATAGTGGGACTGCGTCTTGAAGACATAGGGAGGCACCAGGTCCTGGACATCATCCTTGCTTCTGGGGACGAGCGGCTCATTACACTCCAGGCAGAGGGTGAATTTTCGCTCTTGATCTAACTTCATCGTCAGCACCACCTGGCGCAATTGATCTTTGGGATCGTCACCCTCTATGAGTAGAACCTTAAGCTTCCCACTGGTGACCACCCGGCGCCGCATGATCTGGGTGTCCTTGGTGAGGAGCACCCTCTTCTCCTTTAACGCGGTGTTGATCAGCCCCTCATCATCGATCGGGTTGATAAAAAGGGTATCGTAGCCCATCATTCTGAGCCAGCGTGCCAGCTTGCCGACATTGGTGTCCACAATGAATCTAGATGACAATCTTCATCCCCTCATAGCCCAAGGTTATCTTTGCCTCCAGTTCCTTGGCGACCTGCGCCACCTCCTCCCTGATCTCATCCTCAATGTTGGGGCTCATGTGAACCGTGACGACGGGGGGTAAGTAGCCCCTGACCCTCTTGAAATCTAAAAGCTCCTTCTTGAGCAGTCGTGGGGTGAGATGCCCGGAATCTCGTGCAAAAGACTCGAACTTATCAGGTAAGGTTACCTCGATGACGAGGAGCTCTGCCGAGACCGCTTCCCAGAGAGAGGGGGGATTCCTCCCGGTATCGCTGGTGTAGAAGAGGCTCTTTCTATCGGGGGTGGTAACCTGATAGCCTATCGTAGGGACATTATGGTTAACTGGAATGGGCAAAACAGCATATCCCTCGATGATTACCTCATTATTTGGCTCGAGGGGGCAGAATTTGAGGGCAGGCCTCTCGGGGAAGGGTTTTTGCCGAAAATCTGGATAGAGCACCTCGTTTAAGAGGTGAGCGGAGATCACCTCAAGCGCGCTATCCAGGGCGTAGATATTGATCGGGCCCGACATATAGGCATTCATGCCGAAGGTGGCCAGATCCCTGATATGATCGAAATGGTGATGGGTGATGAGGATCGCCTTTATCCGTTGCTGCGCCGCGAAGGAGAGGCTTGAGGTGAGACTCCCGACATCGATGGCGATGGTCTGATCAATGAGGAGCGAGGTGAGCTTCGTCTCCCGCGATTCACAGTTATGAGCGCCAAGGATCTCTAGCTCCATGTTACCATACCTCCATTATTTGCTCCGAAAATAGATTTATTCCGTTCGCCCTGAGCCTGTCGAAGGGCCTGTCCTGAGTTTACCGAAGGGCCGTTCATGGTTCGACAAGGCTTCGGCGTGAGCTCAGCCGAACGCTCACCACGAACGGC
>CAZOVW010000065.1:0-1967 GCA_964583545.1 uncultured Dehalococcoidales bacterium
GGGGTAAAATCCCCTCTCTTACCTACACTCCCTCTTCCCTTATTAAGGGAAGGGGTCAGGGGGATAGGTTGCTAAACAATCTCAATCCTTCCTCTTTTCTTTTTGAGAGGAGTGTGTTATAATAATTTTCTAGCTTCTCGTGTTTCTTTGGAGAGGGAGATGTCTAGTAGATTTGAGAAGTTTACCGAGAGAGCGCGCAAGGTGCTCACTCTGTCTCAAGAGGAAGCTCAGCGCTTCAACCATAACTATATTGGCCCGGAGCATATACTGCTCGGTTTGGTTTTGGAGGGTGAGGGCGTCGCCGCCAAGGTGCTTGCCAACCTCGGGGTGGAACTCGATAAGGTGCGCAGCGCTGTGGAATATGTTATTGGGCGAGGGGAAAGAACTGTTACCGGAGAGATTGGGCTTACCCCCCGAGCGAAGCGGGTTATCGAGCTCGCTGTAGACGAGGCACGGCGGTTTAATCACAATTACATCGGCACCGAGCATCTCCTTCTCGGGCTATTGCGCGAGGGTGAGGGGATGGCCGCTGGCGTGCTGGAAAGCCTGGGCATCAGCCTGGATAAGGTACGTGCTGAGACGGTACGCCTCCTCAATCAGAGCACGTCTCAAGCTCGTCCTGGCATCCGTCCCGCTTCAAGGACCCCTATGCTGGATCAACTTAGCGTAGATTTGACCGCGGCGGCCCGTGCTGGGAAGCTGGACCCCGTTATTGGACGCCACAAAGAGATCGAGCGGCTCACTCAAATCCTCAGCCGGCGCACCAAGAACAATCCCTGTCTCATTGGCGAGCCCGGAGTGGGCAAGACAGCCATTGTGGAGGGACTGGCCCATCGCATTGTGGCTGGTGATGTCCCGGAAACCTTGCGGGATCGGCGGCTGCTCACGCTGGATATTGGGTCCCTGGTAGCGGGGACGAAGTATCGGGGTGAGTTTGAGGAGCGGCTAAAGAAGGTCATCGATGAGATAAAGACCTCGGGCAACTGCACCCTCTTCATCGATGAAATACATACCATTGTCGGTGCTGGTGCTGCCGAAGGCGCTGTTGACGCCTCCAGTATTCTAAAGCCCCCCCTGGCACGGGGGGAGCTGCAATGCATTGGGGCAACCACCGCCGACGATTATCGAAAGCACCTGGAGAAAGACGCAGCACTGGAACGCAGGTTTCAACCCATCAGAGTTGAGGAGCCTTCCGTAGAGGAAACTGTGGAGATTCTGCAGGGTATCAAGAGCCGATACGAGGAGCATCATCAATTGATCATAAGTGAGGAGGCGATCAATACCGCAGCGGCACTGGCGGCAAGATATATCCCCGATCGCTTCCTCCCCGATAAGGCTATTGACCTCATCGATGAGGCGTCCTCTCGAGTGCGGATCCGGAATCTCTCCACCCCCACCAGCTTGAGTGAGGCGACACAGGCCCTGGAGATGCTGCGCAAGGATAAGGAGGCCGCCATCGCTTCCCAGCAGTATGAGCGCGCTGCAGAGCTACGGGGCAGTGAACTGAAGCTCGGCGGAAAGGTAGAGGAAATACAGCAGGAGTGGCGGGAGGAACAAGAGGCTGTGAAACCTGTGGTCACTGCTGATGAGATCGCCGAGGTGGTGAGTATGTGGACCGGGATCCCGGTGACCCGCCTGGCTTGTGATGAGACCTCACGCTTGCTTCAGATGGAGGAGGTGCTGCACCGTCGCATCATCGGCCAGGATGAAGCGATTATGGCGATCGCTAAAGCAGTGAGGCGGGCTCGGGCCGGGCTGAAGGACCCCAGGCATCCCATCGGCAGCTTTATCTTCCTCGGTCCCACAGGGGTGGGCAAGACGGAGCTGGTGAGAGTGCTCGCTGAATTCATGTTTGGGAGCCAAGATGCCCTGATCAGGCTGGACATGTCGGAGTTTATGGAGAAGCACACGGTGGCTCGCCTTGTTGGGGCACCACCGGGTTATGTCGGCTACGATGAGGGGGGACA
>CAZOVW010000065.1:2067-6045 GCA_964583545.1 uncultured Dehalococcoidales bacterium
TTGGGGCGCGTCCATTGCGCCGCGTGATCCAGGATTTGGTGGAGGACCCACTTTCGGAGGCCTTCTTGCGCGGGGATTTCGGGGCGGGAGATACGGTGCTTGTGGACTGCGAGGACGACCAGATCGTGATTCGCACCCTTGAGGTGGCAAAATCCCCACAATAGAAGTCACAAGGCGATGAGAGAACGCCTTAAGGGCATGTGAAAACAGCCCTGGAAGCCGGGCTTCCAGGGCTGAATTATTATTGCCCGCCTTACTTTCCTTTCATTGAGACACCCTATTAACTAATGTATAATACTTGAGAGGGACAATTGTGAATAAAGGGCGAAAAATTTTCGTTTGCCAGCAGTGCGGCAGGGAAAGCATAAAGTGGCTCGGTCGCTGCCCCGATTGCGAGGGGTGGAATACCTTCGTGGAAACGGTGCGTGCCCCAACCAGCCACCCCAGCCCCTCCCGCCTCCCCTCAAGTGTCCCTCAGGAACTCTCCCGAGTCTCCGGTGAGGAGACCCCGCGGCTCGCCCTCTCCCTGGAGGAGTTCAATCGAGTCTTGGGTGGGGGGATCGTACCCGGTTCATTGGTGCTCATCGGCGGTGACCCGGGAATCGGCAAATCGACCCTCCTCCTTCAGGTCTCCGCTATGGTGGCTCAAGATGGCGGTAGGGTGCTCTATGTCACCGGCGAGGAATCACTCGGGCAGATAAGGCTGCGGGCGAAGCGCCTGGGACTGGGCGGCGAGCGGCTTTTCATCCTCCCTGAGACAAACCTGGAGACCATCCTGGAGCACCTCACGGGGGCATCTCCTGATCTCGCAGTCATCGATTCTATTCAAACGGTTTACCTCGATGAGCTAGACACAGCGCCGGGGAGTGTGGGGCAAATCCGCGAGTGCACCATAAGGCTGATGCAATGGTCAAAGAACGCCAATGTTCCCATGCTAATCTCCGGGCATGTGACCAAGGACGGTGCCATCGCCGGGCCCCGGGTGCTGGAGCATGTCGTCGATGTGGTGCTCTATCTTGAGGGTGAGCCCTTCAGCGCCTACAGGCTGCTTAGAGGGGTGAAGAATCGCTTCGGCTCCACCAATGAGGTGGGCATCTTTGAGATGAGAAGTCAGGGTCTGGTGGAGGTGGCTAACCCATCTGAGGCTTTCCTGTCTCAGCGGGCAAAAGAGGCGGTGGGCTCCGCTGTGGTGCCCACCCTGGAGGGGACCAGACCACTCCTCGTGGAGATTCAGGCGCTCACCAGCACCACCAGCTTTGGCTTCCCCCGACGCACCGCCAATGGCATCGACTTCAATCGCCTTCTCTTGATTACCGCAGTCCTCACCAAGCGGGCTGGGCTCGCCCTGGGGAGTCAGGATATCATGGTCAATGTTGCTGGTGGGCTCAAGGTGAATGAACCTGCTGCCGACCTGGGCATCGCTCTGGCCATCGCCTCCAGCCTCCGTGGCGCCGCCATCGATCCTAATCTAGTAGCCATCGGGGAGCTGGGACTCTCCGGCGAGCTAAGGGCAGTGCCCCATCTGGAGCGGAGGCTCAGCGAGGCGGCGAAGTTGGGATTCAAGCGCTGCCTCCTCCCCAGGACAACGAAGCTCAGTGCTCCCCAAGGGATCGAACTCATCGGCGCGGCATCGGTGAAGGAAGCATTAAGGGTGGCACTTGCTCAAGCTGAGCAGTCTCGCACCGAGTTGTAAGCATTCGGGCTTGCTAAAAACTGGGTGCGGGAGGACGAAAAGGTGGAGACAAAGCTAGCACAACTTAAGTCCCTGCTTAAAGAGCTTGGCTCAGTTCTCGTTGCCTACTCCGGCGGTGTTGATAGCACTCTGCTTTCCTCAGTGGCCCATGAAATCCTCGGCGAGGGGGCACTAGCGGTCACCGCTTGTTCACCCATTTTTTCGTCCCAGGAGATAAGTCAAGCACGCTCTTTGGCTCAGCGTCTGGGCCTCCGCCATATCCTTATCGAGACCAGTGAGCTTGACGACCCGTCCTTTGTAGCCAACGACCCCCAGCGCTGCTACTTCTGCAAGCGGGGGCTCTTTCGAACTTTGCGGTGCATCGCAAATGAGCAGAGGCTGGCTTTCATAGTCGATGGCACAAACTATGATGATGTGGAAGATTTTCGCCCCGGCAGAAAGGCTGCCGAGGAGTTCGGTGTCCGCAGCCCCTTGCTTGAGCTCGGCCTCACCAAGGGAGAAATTCGCACCCTCTCTCGAAGCAGGGGCCTTCCCAACTGGGACAAGCCAGCCTCACCCTGCCTTGCCACCCGCCTCCCCCATGGCACCCCGATCACCCCCAAGCTTCTCGCCCTCATCGCTAAGGCTGAGCAGTCCCTAGCTAAACTGGGGCTTTCGCAGTTTCGGGTGCGCCATCACGGCAATATCGCCCGCATCGAGGCCAGCCCCCAGGATATGGCACTGCTTAACGATGGGGAAGTAAGGCTTCGGGCGGTGGAGAAGCTTCGTAAACTGGGCTATAGTTATGTTACCGTCGACCTCGCTGGCTATCGTAGCGGGCGAAAAGGGCACATGATTGGATAGATCAACCATGACCTTATAAGACACACAACCAGAAGTAAAGACCCGTAGCGAAAAGGGCGAAAAATGAGAGTCGGCTATCTCGATTGTTTCTCCGGCCTGAGCGGGGACATGATATTGGGGGCTCTCTTGGATTGCGGGCTCTCCCTCGACCTCTTGACCACGGAGCTGGCCAAGCTCCCCTTGGGAGGCTACCGAATATCGGCCCAGCCAGCGATGCGGGGGATAATCACCGGAACCCAGGTAACAGTCGCTTTAGAGGAGATTGACATAGCAGAGCGTAGTCTGCAGGATATCCTCAGTCTAATAGAGAAAAGCGGTCTCTCTCAGGCAGTGAACGAAAAAAGTATCCTCATCTTCGAGCGTCTCGCTGAAGCAGAGGCAAGGGTCCACCGCCTCCCGGTAGCGGAGGTTCACTTTCACGAGGTGGGGGCCATCGATGCCATCGTCGATGTGGTGGGCGCGGCTATTGGGCTTGAGATTTTAGGGATTGAGGCCCTATTTTCCTCCCCCTTGCCTTCTGGAAGCGGCATGGTTCAGACCCAGCACGGCACCATCCCTGTTCCGGCGCCCGCCACCTTAGAACTCATCGCCTCATCGGGTGCCCCGCTCAGGCCAACACCTTACTGCGATGTGGAGCTGGTTACCCCCACCGGGGCGGCCATCGTTACCACCCTCGCCTCCTTTGAGCGCCCAACCTTATCCCTCCAGTGTGTTGGCTATGGCGTTGGGGCGCGAGAGTTCAGCGACATCCCCAATGTGCTCCCCCTCTGGCTGGGGGAAATGATAGAGGAGGAGCGAGGGGTTGGGGAAGCGAAGGGGAGAGAGCAAAAACTCCTGCTCTTGGAGACCAACATCGACGACATGAATCCTGAGCTTTATGGCTACATAATGGAGCTCCTCTTTGAGCGGGGCGCCCTGGATGTTTGGTTCACCCCAATTCAGATGAAGAAGAACCGCCCTGCGGTGATGCTCAGCATCCTTGCCCCTCCTGAAGCCGAGGGGCAGGTTGTGGAGACGCTCCTTCAGGAGACCTCCACCCTTGGGCTACGGGTGCAGCAGGTGGGGCGCCACCATGCCGCGCGTGAGGTGGTCCAATTCGATTCCAGCCTGGGAAGGCTCGGGGTAAAAGTGAAGCGCCTTCACGGCAAGAGGGTCAGCTTCTCCCCTGAGTTTGAGGATTGCCAGCGCCTCGCCCGGGAACATGGGCTCCCGCTCCAGGAGGTCTATCGCATCGTCACTGCAGAGGCTAGTGCCCACCTCCTAGAAAGGTAATCATGTTGCACCATAGAAAAGGAGGACCAGAGGTTAAACTCCCGCCCCCAAGGAAGCGGGGGGAAATGTCTCTTGAGGAGGCGATCGCCAGAAGAAGGTCGGTGAGACGATACGGGGGGGAACCTTTATCCCTCTCCCACCTCTCCCAGGTACTATGGGCCGCCCAGGGG
>CAZOVW010000066.1:0-5823 GCA_964583545.1 uncultured Dehalococcoidales bacterium
GGGTCATGGAGAAGCTAGTTAAGTTTTTCCTGGCAGTGCTCTTGCTTCTGCTCTTCCTCTCCTGGGCATCGCCAAGCTTTGCTGATAGAGGAATGATCCCGGTATCCGATGTCTCCGTCTATGGGCCGGGGCAGAAGGCAATCATCGCCTGGGACGGGGAGGAGGAGATCCTGATCCTCTCTACCGATGTCTATTCCAGCGGCGATACTGTAGTGCTGGAGCTCCTTCCGTTGCCCTCCGAGCCAAAGTCGATAGCGGCAGGCGATTTCGACTCTTTTGTGCGGGTCGAGGAGCTAATGATGGAGCATTTTCCTTTCTACTGGGGGGATAGATTCGAAGCTCCCTTACTAGGTGAGGGTGAAGGGATGGAGATTGTGTTTCATCAGGAGATCGGTGCTCATGATATCACTGTGGTCCGGGCCGCCGATGTGGCGGAGCTCATCCAGTGGGCGGAGGGGTTTTTGGAGGACCACGGGATGGCCCAGGAGATATCTTCTCCCCGGCTGGAAAGTGTTGCCGGGGGTTACATCGCGGAGGGGTTTGAATACTTTGTCTTTGACCTGATAGAGTTAACCTCAGACCCACGGAGCATCGAGCCCATCTGCTATCGGTTTGAAACCGATTTCCTCTACTTCCCCCTCGTTATCTCGTCCCTGGCTTCAGGGGAAACGGAGATAAGCCTGTTCCTATTGACCCCGGACCTTATAGACCTTACGGAGCTCCCCCGGGGGGTGACTGTCGGCCTCCTAGGCCGGCAGCCGATCCGATTTGAGATAAACGGAGAAGAGTTCCGCTCGATAGATAGTGAGGTCGGCGAATTACTTGGGGATAGCGCCTGGCTCACGGTGGTGAAATACGAGGGCGCTCTGGAGGCTCTGGAGAGCGACCTTAAGCTCTATAGCACGCGCCGCGCCCCGGAACTAACCTTCCACTCCTTGGATGGAATTTGTACTGCTGAAGAGGGATCGACAGCCACCATCTCGCTTTGGGACGACATAGTGTTTTTCTCCGGCTCGGTGATTGCCGCAACACCCTGCCATGCGCTGGAGGCGGAGCTGGTGATCCCCTCCAACACTATCTACCCCCAAGAGATTATTGTGGAGATCACCGCTTATGAGAGTCCGGACACCATCTGTATCCAGTGCATCGGTGAGTTCTTCTTTACCGGGGAGGTCGCCCAGCTCGAGCCGGGGAAATACGATATTTCGATACTTTACGAAGGGAGCACTATCGCGTGCCAAAGTATTGAGATCGAGCCGTCGGGGCCGTCTTTAATCCCCCAGTACATTCTTGAGGTGTTGCGGGAGCAGGAGATTCAACGCTTGGAACTGACGGCGGTGGATGGCAGCGCAGCCTATGTTGTCGAGGGGGTTATGGAGGTGAGGCTGTTCTGGCTAATTCCAATACATATGGAGATAAAGACCACCATAGATGCCCAATGGGGGGAGGTTCTTCATGAGGAGACACCCTGGTGGGCATTTTTCTGTAAACTTCCGCCGCGGGGCATGGGCGAATGATGCTCCGGGCGCATCACCTGATTTGCATTCTCGGCTTCAGAGGGCTCGGCTACTCCCCGGATTATGTGGCTAACATATCCCAAATCGTGGCGCAACTGCGCTCCTCTCCACAGACCTTAATCGAGGTCGTCAGCAAGCCTGATGCCCTCTGCGCCCCCTGCCTTTTCCTTAAGGAGGGGGGATGCCAGGAACGGGGCCCTGAATCGGAGGAGGTGGTGAGAAATCGTGACCTCGCTGTCATGGAAAAGCTGGGTTTGGTGATGGGGGATAAAATAACCTGGGCCGAGGTTGAAGAGAAGATCCGCTCCAGGGTAAGCCCCGAGGACCTCGATGAGATATGCCAGGATTGCCAGTGGCTTGCCCAAGGCTACTGCGTGGACGGGCTTAAGAGGTTGCGAGACCAATGACCTACTGTTGACAAAGTACTTTTATTTTTATAGAATATATGCGGAAATGCGCATATCTTTATATAGGAGGTTCAAATGCGAGAATTAATAAGGGTTTTTAAGGCGCTTTCCGATGAAACCAGGATCAGAATGCTGAAGCTGCTTTCAGAAGGAGAGCTCTGTGTCTGCGAGATAATGCAGGCCCTCGATATATCCCAATCTCGCGCTTCCCGTAATCTGGGCATCCTCAAGGAGGCTGGTCTTTTGGTGGACAGGCGCGATGGGCAATGGGTTCACTACTCGCTGAGCAAAGAAAGCGTTACCGATTATGCCCCGCTATTGGAATTGCTGTCCCACTCGCTTAATCAGGAGGAAACCACACTGAAGGATAAAGAAAGGCTTAGGAAGGCGGTAAAGATGAAAAACAAAAGGGTTAGAAAAGAATGACCAATGGCATTAAAGCCAAACCGGTGGGGCAAGTCCTGAGTCATCGCTATCTGACACTGGCCACCCGAATTGCCCTAGGAGGGATATTTATCTTCGCTGGTGTGGCCAAGTTGAGCTATCCCGCCACTTTGGTGTGGGAGATCAACCAGTACCACATCCTGCCCCCCAGTCTGGCAACTGCCTACGGTTATGTTCTGCCCACTTTGGAGATCGTCTTGGGGGTTCTGCTAGTGCTGGGGCTATTCCTCAGGATCAGCGCCTCGGTCAGTGGATTGGTAGTGATGAGCTTTATCATCGCCAAGATCACAGCCCTGGTCAGGGGGCTTGACATTTCCATCTGTGGCTGCTTTGGCCCGGCAGTGCCCCTGCTCTCAGTGCACACTCTGGTTATCGATTTCGTGCTCTTGGTCCTGGCGCTTCAGATACTGTTCCACCGTGGTGAATTTCTTTCTCTGGGAGCTTGGTTCTACGCTAAAGTGAAGCCCCGTAAAGAAGAATAGGCGAATGTGACATGGCCGAGAAAGAGAGAAAGCTGGGCATCTGGGAGAGGTATCTTACTATATGGGTTGCCCTATGCATTCTGGTTGGAACGGGTCTGGGCAGGCTTTTCCCCCAGATTTCCGATTTCCTCGGCCGGCTTGAGGTAGCTCACATCTCAATTCCCATCGCCGTCTGCCTCTTTGCCATGATATATCCCATAATGGTGCAGATAAGCTGGGAAGAAATAAAAGGGGCTGTTCGCTCACCTAAGCCGATAGCGCTCACACTGTTCGCCAACTGGGCGGTGAAGCCCTTCACCATGGCCCTCTTCGCCTGGCTGTTCCTCGGCGTTATCTTCGCCAACTTCCTCACGCCTGAGCAGATTCAGGACTACCGGGCGGGGCTGATCCTCCTCGGTGTCGCCCCGTGTACCGCTATGGTCCTAGTGTGGAGCTACCTGGCACGCGGCAACATGGGGCACACCCTGGTGATGACGGCGATAAACTCCCTGACGATGGTGTTCCTCTACGCGCCGCTTGCGATGCTCCTGCTGGGTATATCGGGGATAACTGTGCCGTGGGAAACGATAGCGCTATCCGTTGCTATATATATCGTTACCCCGCTCGTCGCCGGATATATAACGAGGAGTCAGGTAATTAAGCGAAAGGGTATGGAATGGTTCGATGCGCGGTTGGTGCCCAAACTGGGTAAGGTATCCATAATCGCGCTGCTGGTAACACTGGTAATACTATTCACCTATCAAGGATATATCATAGTGGAGCTGCCTGCCATAATCGGCATGATAACTGTGGGGATACTGGTAAACATATTGCTCGTGTTCGGTATTACCTATGTTGCAGCTAGGGTTCTCCGCTTAACTTATGAAGATGCATCGCCGGCAGCGATCATCGCCGGCAGCAACCATTTCGAGGTGGCGATAGCGGTGGCAGCCACCCTGTTCGGCGTGGCATCGGGGGCCGCCCTGGCCACGGTGGTCGGCGTCCTCACCGAGGTCCCCATAATGCTGGGCCTGGTGTGGCTCTGTAGGGCTACCAGGGGCACATTTCGTAAACCACTTCCGATAGGTGAGGTAAGCGAATGAAGAAATCTATCACCCTTGCATTAAGCGATGAGGAGCTACTTGAGGCTTCTCGCATCCTTCAGGACGACGATGAGAAGGAGGCTTTGCGCTTTCTGAAGAAGCATCTTAGTGTTAAGCTGCGGAAGGTTATAGAGGGCTTGGGTCATTGCAAGCCATGGTTTGAATGTCCTGAAAGATAGTGTGTCCTCATGTCCCCAGCATCCTGGCGATGTCCACCTTCCCATACCTCTCCCACTCGCTATAGATGCAGCCACAATACTTCTGATGATATAAATTTAGTTCCCGATAGAGACGGTGGCTCTCCCGGAAGCCAGAGCGAAAATCCTCGTAGTAAAATTCCACTCCGTGCTCCTTTGCCACCGTTTCGCTGACCTCTCGCAGCAGCTCATGCTTTTGGTAGGGGCTAATAAGCAGGGTTGTGGTGAAGGCACTAAGCCCCTTCTCACTGGCCACTCTGGCAGTCTTTGAGAGGCGCAGTCTGAAGCACTCGCCGCAGCGCTCACCCTCATGCCCCGCCACTGCCCGAAAGTAGTCGATCATATCATAGCCCTCGGCAACGATGAGCGGCAACTCCACGGCCTGTGACAGAGTGCGCATCGCTTCCAGGCGACTTTGGTGCTCGGTGAAGGGGTGAATGTTGGGGTTATACCAGAATGCTGTTACCTGAAGCCCCTCCTCCCTGAGCCGATTCACCGTATAGGTGGCGCAGGGGGCGCAGCAGCAATGAAGCAGGATATTTCGCATTTTACCTCTATGTAAAAGTTAGTTCGCTCAGGGCGAAAAGAGGTCTAGCTGGGGTGGCTTTTTGTATGGCAGTCCCAGGTGCTCATAGGCATGGCGGGTCGCCACTCTCCCTCTGGGGGTGCGCTCCAGAAAGCCCAACTGCAATAGATAGGGCTCATAAACATCCATAATAGTATCGGCCTCCTCGCTAATGGAGGCGGCGATGGTGTCCAGTCCCACCGGCCCGCCATCGAACTTCTGAATGATCGTCAGGAGCACCTTATGGTCCAGTTCATCCAGCCCCAGATGGTCCACCTCAAGCCTGGAAAGCGCCTCAAGAGCCACCTTCTCGGTGATCACCCCTTCAGCCATCACCTGGGCGTAGTCCCTGACTCTCCTGAGGAGGCGGTTTGCCACCCTGGGTGTGCCTCGCGCGCGGCGAGCGATCTCCCTGACGCCGCTCTCCTCCGCCTCGATCCCTAGAATGCGCGCCGAGCGCTTGATGACCGCTGCAATGGCCTCCTCATCGTAGAAATCAAGGCGATAGACCACGCCAAACCTGTCCCTGAGCGGTGGGCTGAGCATGGCGAAGCGAGTGGTCGCCCCAATCAGGGTGAAGCGGGGCAGATTGAGGCGCAGGGTTCTCGCTCCAGGCCCCTTGCCCAGGATGATGTCAAGTATGAAGTCCTCCATAGCGGGATAGAGTTTCTCCTCCACCACTCGGCTGAGACGGTGTATCTCATCGATGAATAAGACGTCATCATCCTTGAGGCTGGTGACGATGGCGGCGATATCCCCGGGGCGCTCCACCGCCGGTCCTGATGTAGTTCTAATGTTCACCCTCATCTCGGCAGCGATGATGTTGGCCAGCGTGGTCTTCCCCAGGCCCGGGGGGCCGTAGAGCAGGATATGGTCCAGCGGCTCGCCTCTCCCCTGAGCGGCGGCGATGGCGATCTTCAGATTATCCTTGACCTTCTCCTGCCCCAGAAACTCGGCAAGACGTTTCGGGCGAAGGGTGGTCTCTAGAGGGATTTCCTCTTCCTTAGGCTTCCCCGATACAATCCGCTCCATATCATCTCCAAAAAAGACTTCGCTTTATTATAATAATTTGGCTACCATTAATCAAACCGCTCCAAGATTAAGATTGTTTATTAACCTCACCCCCTTT
>CAZOVW010000067.1:0-5778 GCA_964583545.1 uncultured Dehalococcoidales bacterium
TGATTTATGATATACTACACCTAATATTGGTAGGGGAAGGGCATGAAAGACCTAATCTCGATAGCTGAGCTCACCTCTGAGGACATCCAGAGTCTGATCAAAAGTGCCATTGAATTGAAGCAAGGAGGCAGAAAGCCGCTTCTTGAAGGAAGGACCCTGGCGCTCATCTTTGAGAAGCCATCGCTGCGCACTCGGGTGAGTTTCGATGTGGCCATGAGCCAGCTTGGCGGGCACGCGCTTATGCTCTCCCCGGCCGAGGTCGGGCTGGGAGAGCGGGAGCCCATTGCCGATGCTGCTCGGGTGCTTTCTCGCTATGTCGATGGCATCGTTGCCCGAACATTCGCCCACCAGAGCGTGGTGTTGCTCGCCCGTTATGCCACAGTCCCGGTAATCAATGGCCTCTCCGATGAGGAACACCCCTGCCAGGTTCTCTCGGATTTACTTACTATCTATGAGAAGAAGGGAGGGCTGGAGGGCTTAACCGTCGCCTATATCGGCGATGCCAACAACGTCGCCAATAGCCTGCTTCTCGCCTGCTCCCTTATGGGAATAGAATTTCGTATCGCTTCCCCAAAAGGGTATGGGCCTAAAGGAGAAGTCCTGTCCCAGGCTCGAAAAACCCGAAAAAACGGGGGCCAAATCCTGGTGAGCGAGGATGCGAAACAGGCGGCGCGGGGCGCCGATGTAGTCTACACCGATGTCTGGACGAGCATGGGTCAGGAGGCTGAAGCGAAGCGCCGCAGGGCAGCTTTCGCTCGCTATCAGGTGAACGAGGAGCTTTTGTCCTTAGCAAAAGGTGGCGCTATTTTTATGCACCCCCTGCCAGCGCACCATGGTGAGGAGATCGCCGAGGGGTTGCTGGAATCGCCGCAATCGGTGGTCTTCGACCAGGCAGAGAACCGGCTTCACATGCAGAAGGCGATACTGGTGAAGCTATTACCATGAAACCGATCGTCGCCATCGTTGGCCGGCCAAATGTGGGAAAGTCTGCCCTCTTTAATCGGCTGGTGGGGAAGCGTGTCGCCATTATTGAGGATGAGCCAGGCACGACCCGCGACCGCCTCTACGCCGACATCGCCTGGAAGGAAAGTGCTTTCACCATAGTGGACACCGGCGGTCTCTTGCTCACCCCGCCAAGCGGTATTGCCCAGAGCGTGAAAAAACAGGCGGAGGTCGCCATCGAGGAAGCCGATGCTATCATCTTTCTGGTCGATGTGCTCGATGGGGTAACCCATATGGACAAGGAGCTTGCTGAGATGCTCAGGCGCTCCGGTAAGCCAGTGATGCTCGCGGCCAATAAGGCGGATAACGAGCAGCGCAGCTACGAGGCCGCCCAGTTCTACGAGCTTGCCCTCAGCGACCCCCTCCCCATCAGCGCCTATCACGACCTCGGTGTTGGTGAGCTCCTCGATAGGGTTGTGGAAAGTTTACCCCACTTCCCACCCGAGGAGGAGACGGAGATGATGAAGGTGGCCATCGTAGGACGCCCCAATGTGGGCAAATCGATGCTCCTTAATGCCATCCTGGGTAAGGAACGCGCCATTGTCACCGACACGCCGGGTACGACCAGGGATGCCATAGATACCATCTTTGAGCAGGATGGCGAGCGCATGCTGCTTATAGATACGGCGGGCATCAGGAGACGGGGGCGGGTGGTGGGTGGCATCGAGCGCTACAGTGTGGCACGGGCACTCCAGGCCATCAGCCGCGCCGATGTAGCCCTCCTCATCACCGAGGCCACCGAGCCGGTCACCGCTCAGGATACCCACATCGCCGGCTACATTCAGCAAGCCTGCAAAGGGATGGTGCTGGTGGTTAATAAGTGGGACCTGGTTGCGGAGACAGCAGACCGCAGGCAGTATACCAGAGGGATTCGGCAAACGCTCAAGTTTATGCCCTATGTGCCTGTTTTGTATATCTCCGCTAAGTTTAGGCAGGGGATAGATGGCGTGCTCAATGCTGCCAGGGAGGTCTTTGGGGAGCGGAAAAAACGCGTGCCCACCGCTCTCCTGAATAGCGTGATTCGTGATACGGTAGCGGCCCATGCACCCCCCGCAGTGGCGGGCAAAAAGCTCAAGATACTCTATGCCACTCAGGCTGAGACGAGCCCCCCGACCTTTGTCTTCTCAGTGAACGATCCCGCTCTGCTGCACTTCTCCTATCAGCGCTACCTGGAGAACGGGCTGCGCCGGAGCTTCGGCTTTCAAGGGACACCGATACGCCTGATCTTCAAAAGAAGGGGTGAGGAGTGACCGTATTAAATTTTATCGGCGTGATTATTTTGGGCTACCTCATCGGGTCAATCCCCTTCGGTGTCATTATCGGCAGGCTGACCCGGGGCATCGATGTCAGGGATTATGGCAGTGGCAGCATGGGGATGACCAATGTGATTCGCACCGTGGGTGCCAGAGCGGGGGTCTTTGTCTTCCTCGCCGACGTGGCAAAGGGCGCTATCGCTGTAGCGCTTGCCTGGCCTATCTTCGGTTCCCTTCCCGATATGTTTGCCTGGGGTCAGGTAGCCGGTGGGGCTGCTGCCGTTGTCGGGCATAGCTGGCCAATATACATCGGATTTAGGGGCGGGCGCGGCATCACCACCGGTTTCGGCGCCCTGCTGGTGATGTGCTGGCCTGTGGGCCTCGTCTCTTTCACCGTCTTCCTTTTGGTGGTGGGTCTATCTCGCTATGTCTCCCTGGGCTCCATACTGGCGGCACTTACGATGCTGGTGACCATGATCCCCTTCGTTGTCCTGGATGTGGGGCCTTTTGGGCGCTTTGCCTATGTCGTCTTTGGCTTAATCGCTGTGCCGATAGTCATTTTTCGTCATCGAGGCAACATCCAGAGGCTACTTTCAGGCACAGAGCGGAAGATAGGCCAAAAAGCTGAGGTCTCATGAAGGTTGCCATTATCGGTACGACAAGCTGGGGCACGACCCTGGGGATAATTCTCGCCCGCAGGGGAATTGACGTAGCGCTATGGGCGAGGACGAAGGAGGAGGCGGAGAGGCTGGCTCGGGAGGGGGAGAACACCGCCCGTCTGCCGGGCATCCCCTTCCCAAAGGGGCTCTCACCTACCAGCTCTATAGAGGAGGCGCTACGAGATGCCTCGCTGGTTATTCTCGCGGTGCCCTCTCAGGAGATGCGCCAAAATGTAAGGCTAGTGAAGGGGCACATAGCTGAGGGGGTGCCTATTTTGAGTGCTGGCAAAGGGCTTGAGGCGGGTACGGGAAAGAGAATGACCGAGGTGATCGCCGAGGAGCTGGATCCAGAACACGGGTCAAAAATCTGTGTCCTCTCCGGGCCAAATCTCTCGAATGAGATCGCGCGGGGGCTTCCGGCATCAACGGTGATTGCTGCCCAAGATGGTGAGGTGGCAGAGAGGGTTCGCCAGATCATGAACTCGCCATCTTTCCAGGTTTATACCAGCGAGGATGTGGTGGGGGTGGAGCTGGGGGGGGCGTTAAAGAACATCATCGCCCTGGGTGCAGGAATGGCCGATGGGCTGGGCTATGGGAATAATGCGAAGGCTGCCTATATGGCGCAAGGTCTCAGTGAGATTGCCAGTCTCGGTGTGGCGCTGGGGGCTAATCCTCTCACCTTCCTCGGGCTCGCCGGTCTGGGCGACCTTCTGGCCACCTGCGCCAGCACCTTGAGTCGTAATCACACCCTTGGGGAGGGGCTGGCCCAGGGGCGCTCTATGGAGGAGGTAGTGGCTTCCATTGGCAGCGCTGTCGAGGGGGTGCCCACCACTGCCGCTGCCCTGAAGCTGGCCAGAGAGCTGGGGGTGGAGATGCCAATCACCGAGCGGATCTACCGGGTGCTCTTTGAAAACCTCAAACCAGCCCAGGCGATGAATGAGCTATTCGGGGTCTAAATCGCCGCATTCGTAGAGTATTGCCGTAGCGGCAACCAATCCTGCGGTCTCCGCGCGGAGCACTCGGCTGCCCAGGGTGATGGGAAGAATACCACAACCCTGAGCAAATTCCACCTCCGAGGGTGAGAATCCTCCCTCAGGGCCGATAAAGAGGTTCACCGACAAGGGACTTTTTGCTGAAATCTCGCTTCGCAGGGCAGGGCGCAGCCCTGTTGCTCCCTCCCCCTCCCAGGCGAGCAGCGAAAAACCTGTTGCTACTTGGCAGGCCTGTGGAAAGGGCACGGCAGGCTCAAGTCTGGGGAGTTTTCCCCGCCCCGATTGCTCCGCAGCCTCAGCGATGATTCTCCACCAGCGCTCCGCCTTCTTTTCCTTGGGATGTCCCACGACACATCGCTCGCAGATCACGGGGACGAAGCCTGAAACACCAAGCTCGGTACATTTCTGGAGAATAAATTCAAATTTGCTGCCCTTTAGCAGCGCCTGATAGATGGTGATCCTGGTACCGGGCTCAGCCACCGTTCTCTTCCCACATATCACACCGGTGACATGATCCCTGGTCACCCTAGCTACCGCAACTTCATACTCCCAACCGGTATTGTCCAGGACAGCAATGTGGTCGCCACCCCTCAATCGAAGCACATCCCTCAACTGATGAACCAGCTCTCCTTTGATGACCACCCTCTCCTGGTCGATCCACTCCGGGGGGATAAAAAAGCGGTGCATATTAACTCATGCCTCAAAGAGGTCCTTAAGCCTGTGAAAAACCCCCTTCTCCTCCTTGGGCATTACCGCTGGGCCCAGGGTTTTCACCAGCTCCTCAAATATCCTTCGCTGCTCCTCATTCAGGGCCTCGGGGGTAACAACATGAACCATCACTAGCTGATCCCCGCGACCTCCGCCCCTGAGATGAGGCACTCCCTTTTCCTTGAGTCGGAAGAGCTTTCCTGTTTGCGTTCCTGGAGGGGTCTTGAGCGGGACAGGGCCATCTACGGTAGGCACCTCGAACTCAGCACCCAGCGCTGCTTGAGCAAAGTTGATGGGCAGGTCGTAGAGGATGTCATCACCCCGGCGTTTGAAGAACTGGTGCTCCTGCACCGAGAGGGTAACGTAGAGGTTCCCGGCACTGCCCCCTCTTGATCCGGCGTTGCCCTCCCCGCTGAGGCGGATCTGGGAGCCATCATCCACCCCGCCAGGAACAGTGACGGAGATGCGGCGTGCCTTCTCCTCTTTGCCTGAGCCTCGGCACTGGGGGCAGGGCTTGGTGATAATCCTCCCCTCACCACCGCAGCGGTTGCAGGTAGTGACATTTGCGAACTGTCCGAAAATGCTCCGCTGTACCCGGCGCACCTGCCCGGTGCCATTGCACTCCGGGCACCTTGAGGGCTGGCTCCCCGGCTCACCGCCTATACCATGACATTGGGAACAATTCTCGATGCGCCGGATCTCGATTTCCCTCTCGCATCCAAAGACCGCCTCTTCAAAGGTGATGGTAAGGCTGTGGCGAATGTCAGCGCCCCGCTGTGGGCCGCGTCTCGTCGCTGTGGTCACGCCGCCGAAGAAGGTCTCAAAGATGTCGCCAAAGCCGCGGAAGACATCGAAGTCGCCAAAACCTTTGCCAAACCCCTCGCCAACATGCCCGAAACGGTCGTAGGTTGCCCGCCTATCGGGGTCGGAGAGCACCTCGTAGGCCTCGTTAATTTCCTTGAACCTCTCCGCGGCCCCGTCCTCCCGGTTGCGGTCGGGGTGATACCGGAAGGCGAGCTTCCTGAAGGCCCGCTTTATCTCCTCCTCAGAGGCCGATCTAGCGAGGCCCAGAATTTCGTAATAATCTCGTTTGGTAGCCATTGTTGCACAAAGGTTAACTTTTTATTATAATTCACCTTTTGCTTTATTACAAGCGTATGTCAT
>CAZOVW010000068.1:0-5563 GCA_964583545.1 uncultured Dehalococcoidales bacterium
AATTCTTTCGGTCAATGTAAATGGCGATATGCTGGTCATCGAGAGAGGGGGCGCCAGCATCAGTGCCCTGGAGCATCTTAAGCAAATGCGCCTGTTTCAAGCCAACCGCCAACCTGCGCCCACTGCTCTTTGCCACCTGATAAAAGCTCCTCATCCGCTCTATGTCCTTCCAGGGATAATTGACGATGACCAGGTTCCTGGTATCTCTGACTAGCTTGCCCGCCACGTCCTGCACCTCTTGCTCGGTGTGGCTCTCCGTTTCCTCGATGCGCGTTCCCTCGCAGATGAGGGCGATGGGATTTGTCTCGGCTGCTCGCTCAACAAATCTCGTGGTCAGCTCACCACCATAGCCGTGAAACCTGAGGTCACCGGTGTAAACCACTGCCCCGGCTGAGGTATGGATGATGAAGCCCAATGCCCCGGGAATGGAGTGATTTACCGGCAGGGCTTTAATCGCAACCTCGCCGATAACTGCCCGCTCCTCAATCAACCTGAAATTGCGAGCGGTCTTCGCCTCTTCGCCTTTGACCCTCATCTGTCCCCCGCTTTTCTTTGGCCTTAGCTTAAAGGTCTCCTTAAAGTTGAGAAAATCGGTAAGGCCTGAGGTCGAGGTGTTTTCAACGGCTGCCAGAATCTGCCTCGTGACCTTGGAGGCGAAAATGGGGATCTCTTTCCTCAAGAAGTGGATATAGAAGGAATGATCGGCGTGGGCGTGGCTGAGGAAAACGGCATCGTAGGCCGCTTTATCCCAGGTCTTCATGCCCGAGTGGGCGAGATAATCCTGGCGATAAAAACCTCCCATATCCGATAGCCGGGGCAACAGGTCCATCTCCAGGAAATCGAGCACCCCATTATATTTTTTGGGCTGCAAGAACTCGGCAAAATACCTGCCTGCCTGAGTGAAACTCATGCCAAAGTCAAGCCAGAGCCTTTTGCCACCATCCTCGAGGAGGACTTTGTTGCCCCCAACTTCCCCTATCCCGCCATAAAAGGTTAGCCAAGACATGGTCACCCCCTAAAATGTCGTGCCTATTTTACCACGATTCGAGGTTTGGGTGGAGCTGTTGTTACCTCCCTTGACCACTGGGGCTATGGCATTTAATATAATAAACTTGGGTGGCAAATGTTTGAGGTTCTGTCGCAAAAGCTGAACAGCGTTTTTAGCCGCTTGAGCAGCAAGGGCAGGCTCAAGGAGCGGGACATTGATGAGGCGCTCCGGGAGGTGAGGCTTGCCCTTCTCGAGGCCGATGTCAACTTCAGGGTGGTGAAGGATTTCATCGCCAAGGTGCGGGAGCGCTCACTTGAGGCCCAAGTTCTGGAAAGCCTGACCCCGGCCCAGCAGGTAATAAAGATTGTCAATGAGGAGCTTATTGCTATTTTGGGTGGGGGCCCCACCCATCTGGCCCAGGCCAGCCGTCCGCCAACGATGGTGATGCTCGTCGGGCTCCAGGGCTCGGGGAAAACAACCACTGCGGCAAAGCTAGCCCTGCACCTCAAAAGCTCAGGGCAGCGCCCCCTGCTCGTTGCCGCCGACCTGCGCCGACCTGCGGCCATAGAGCAGCTTGTGGTTCTGGGAAACCAGCTTGACATCCCGGTCTACAAGGAGGACATATCATCAAAGCCGGTCTCCATCTGTGCCAACGCCCTGAAGCGGGCAACAGAGCTGGCGTGCGCCTGGGTTATCGCCGACACCGGGGGCCGCCTCCATATCGATGAAGCGATGATGGAGGAGGTGGCGGTGATGAAACGGGAACTCAACCCCTCGGAGGTGCTTCTGGTGGTGGATGCCATGACCGGGCAAGACGCAGTGCGCGCCGCCGGGGAGTTCCACGCCAGGGTGGGTCTCACTGGACTGATCCTGACCAAAATGGATGGTGATGCTCGAGGCGGGGCTGCCCTATCCATCAAAGCGGTTACCGGGGTGCCGATCAAGTTCATTGGAACCGGTGAGAAGACAGACGCCTTCGAGATCTTCCACCCCGACCGTTTGGCATCGCGCATCCTAGGCATGGGGGATATGCTCACCCTTATCGAAAAGGCGGAGAAGACCCTCGATGAAGAGCAGACAAGAAAGCTGGAGAAGAAGCTGCGCCATGGCACCCTCGACCTTGAGGACTTTCTGGGGCAACTAGAGCAGGTGCAGAAGATGGGGCCTTTGACTCAATTGGTGGAGATGATCCCCGGGCTTTCCGCCATCGCCCGCCGCGCCCCCATCGAGGTGGATGAAGGGAAAATCAAAAGGATCAAGGCTATAATCCTGTCCATGACCCCTGAGGAGCGCCGCAACCCCGACATCATCGATGGCAGCCGAAGACGCCGCATCGCCCGGGGCAGTGGCACTACAGCGCAGGATGTCAATCAACTCTTAAATCAGTTTCGCCAGACACAAAAGCTGGTGAAGCAAATGGCATCAACACGGGGGAAAATGCGACTCGATATGTTCCGATAGACAAATACTATTTAGTTATTCCGGTAACGGTCATAAGGCCGTCCCCAATGGTGATTTGCTCCAATTCTATGTCGATCTCCTTTTCCAGCCTCTCGTTTGCCATTCGGTTGACTGCTCTCATCACCTGGTCGATCAGCGTTTTGGGGATGGAAACCCGACCCACATGGAAGCTCACAATTTTGATATCGGGTTCTCCATCGCTAACCTCTACTTCAGCCTGAAGCGACATCTGCACGGTGATGAGAAGGTCGACTTTGGCAAAGATATGCACCCTGCCCTCTATGAAATGGATCTGAATATAGTCAATGTGGATGCCGGTTTCTCCCTCATCGGAAAGCGTCTTCACCTTTGACGTGGCCTCCTCCTCGGTGATTAAGAGGGTCACCTGGCTATGCACCCCCGCAGCAGAGGCCTGGTCTATCTCCTGTTCCAGGGCATCGATCTTGTCGTCCAATCTTTGTGCTGCTTCTTCGGTTACCGGTATCGGGTTAGCCACTACCTCCCTGGCCGCTTGACCAGTGATGAGATAGCTACCGATGCCGATAGCGATTAACAACAAAGCGAAAACGGCGCCAAAAAAGAGGAAGACGGTTCTTATTGCGTGCAAAATCGCCCTACTCTAAGTAATCTTTGAGCTTCTTCGAGCGGCTGGGATGGCGCAGCTTCCTCAGCGCCTTGGCCTCGATCTGGCGGATGCGCTCTCTAGTGACGCCAAACTCCCGGCCTACCTCCTCCAGGGTGCGGCTGCGCCCGTTGTCAAGGCCAAATCTCAGTTGCAGCACCCTGCGCTCCCTGGGATTGAGAGTGGAAAGCACCTCATCGATCTGCTCCCTTAGAAGCTGGTGGGAGGCTACCTCAGGGGGTGCCTTGGTGCCGCGATCCTCGATGAAGTCGCCGAGATGGCTATCCTCCTCCTCACCAACTGGGGTCTCAAGCGATACCGGCTCCTGTGACACCTTCATGATGTCTCTCACCTTCTCCGGGGCAAGCTCCATCCCTTTTCCGATCTCCTCGCTGGTAGGCTCTCGCCCGTATTCCTGAACCAGGCGTCGGGTAATGCGGAGCAACTTGTTGATGGTCTCCACCATGTGAACCGGGATGCGGATAGTGCGCGCTTGGTCAGCGATAGCACGGGTGATCGCCTGCCTGATCCACCAAGTGGCGTAGGTGCTGAATTTGTAGCCCTTGCGATAATCGAACTTCTCCACCGCTCGGATCAGCCCGATGTTACCTTCTTGAATCAGGTCGAGGAGAGACATCCCGCGGCCGATGTACTTCTTGGCTATGCTAACAACCAACCGCAGGTTGGCCTCGGTAAGGTGCTTTTCCGCCCTTGCCGCCTCGCGGTCGATCATCTCCAGATATGTCTCCATCTCTCTCTCTTTAGCCTGGAGGGGAGCAAGGAATCGGGGCTGATGTAGTTGGGCGCTTATCTCGGCGAGGGTTTTGTCACCCAGAACCTCCAGAATCGCTGGCGGCAGTAGGCGGGTATCCAACGAGAGGCTCACCAGTGCCCGTTCGACCTCAAACGGGGTTTGGCCTGTCCTCTCAGCGATGGTTTGTATTAGTTGCTCATTGGCCTCGCCGTCGATAGCAGCGCGGAGCTGAGGGTTGGAGACTAGCTCGCGGAGGCTGGTTGATGGCGACAAGCGCAGTTCTTTGACCACGATGTCGACAACAGGAGAAGACTGGCAAAGGCGCTCCAGGACAGCGACCGAGACGTCGCTGGCTGAGGCTGGTTTGCCAAATTTAGCTGACCAATCCCCCTCGATCTTGTTCACGTGCCTATCCAGTTCCATCTTGCTCGCCAGGAACTTCTCATCATCAGCGCTCAAAAGCGATACCCTGCCGATCTCACGAAGGTATATGCGCACCGGGTCATCAATGACCTCTTGCTCCTCTACCTCTAGCGCCGTTTCCAGCTCTATCTCAGGTTCAATCTCGGGTTTTGGCTCTTCTTCCCATTCTTCAAGTTCGGCTGGTCCTGGCTCCGGAACTTTTACTTCCTCAACAATCGTATCACTGTCAGACAGGACGTGGTATATGTCCTCCAATTGATCCAGCTCTCGATCTGGCTCCAATTTAGGGAAGTCTTCCGAATCGCCGATGTCTTTCTTTCTTGGGCCAAGCATCCTTAGATATTCGCTCTCTCCCAGGCTCATAGCTATGCTCCTTTACGCTCCTGTTTTCGGGCAAGGAAAAGTTGCCGTAGTTGTGCGCTTGGTGCTAACGCCTTCTCCAGTAGTGCCCGAACCTCTTCTTCATCACCCTCAGACTCCGCTTCTGAAATGAGCACCTCCTCTATTGCTTTTAACCGCCTCAGCCTTTGCTCCTCCAAACGCCGCAGGCAATCGTCAAAGGCGATCTCCAGTTCCCTCGCATTGAGAGGGGGCAGTGCCCTGGTCATCAAGGAGTCGAGATGCTCACCAAGATTAACATCGAGGCTGTGGCGCACCATCTCCATCCCTGGGGAATCGCGCCAGGCAAGGAAAAGCTCGCGATTTTCTGTGCCTTCGAAGTATTCAGGCAAAAGCTGCTCGCCCCTCTCCCTTAGCTCTGAATGCTGAAGTAGCAGGCAGAGGCAATATTCCTCAAGTGGATAGCGCAGGGACTTGTCAGGGGGAAGCGATATCACCTTCCGCCCCGCCCTTCTTGGTTTTTCCCTTTCTGTGGGTCGCATCCTGGCTGCTTTGCCAGCGAGGATCTTTTCCTCCACCCCAACCAAGCCGGCGAGCCTCTTCAGGTAAAGCTCACGCTCCACGCCATCCTCGATCTGCGAAATGAGGGGCAAAAGCTGCTCAGCAGCAAATGCTTTGTCCTCCTCTTTGCTGATGTTTAGCTTGGATGTCACTGCTTTAAACAAGTAGTCCATCACAGGCGATGCCTCTTCAACCAGCCGCCTCCAGGTTTCAGGGCTCTCCCTGATCACATCGTCGGGGTCCTTGCCCCGGGGTAAAAGAATGATTTTCAGGCTCGCCTTTAGCTTGGAGGCGCCCCCCAGCCAGTCAGGCAGTGAGGTCTGCCGCTCGGTGAATGCCTGCCTGGCGATCTCCAGACCACGAAGGGTGGCTTCCTCCCCAGCGGCATCGGCATCCAGCGCCAGGGTCAGGTTTC
>CAZOVW010000069.1:0-5258 GCA_964583545.1 uncultured Dehalococcoidales bacterium
ACATTGCGGCCTGACATAGCCGCCGGGGGCAGGCCACCACCTGGCTCAACCCATTGCCCCACCATGTAGAAGTTCTTAAGTCCCGGCAGGGTCTTGCTCATGCGCATGAGAAGAGTCTTTGTCGTAGGTAGCCACCCCTCATAGCTACCCTGCCAGTTGCCAGTATAGCGCTCCCAGGTCATAGGCGTAGCCACATCACGCATCTCCACCTGAGCTGCTAGCCCGGGGAAGCGTCGGTCAAGCAGGGCAATCACTTGGTCAGCGATCTGCTCCTTCTCTGCTTTATAGCGCTCAGGGTCTTGCTTTAATTTCCTCCAGTACTCATAATCAGAATTTAACATAACTTTCAATACTGTCTTGCCCGCTGGTGCCAGGCTGGGATCAAAGTTATAAATATGAACCCCAAGTCGCTTCCGCTCCTGCCCACCAATAATGACCGGCTCAGCGAGGGGGAAATTTATCCCTGCCACTGAAGACGGCATCTCCTCAAACGAACGGGCTATGCCCAAGGCTATGTGGATTAAGGGAGGAAACAGAGGAAGCTGGTCATAGTAACCCTGGATTTCGTTGTTGATATACTTCCCATCAAGCATGTTAAATATGGTGGTGTGACCATCGGCGGCGGAGATGACGATGTCGCTGCGGTGTTCAGTGCCATCAGCCAGCCGTACGCCAACTGCCTTATCATTTTCCACCAGGATTTTGGCAACTGGTGACTTGTAATGAATCTCTCCTCCCAGGTCAAGGTAACGCCGCTCGATGGCACGGGCAAACTCCAAGGAGCCACCCAACGGATAACCAGCCGTTTTTTGGTGCATCCAGACAAGAGTCATCAGCATAGCTAATATGGGGAAGTCAGGGAAGTCGCCGCCGAAGACAACGTGGAAAGCCTCGCGCAGGAAGGGATTTCTGAAGCGTTTGGCGAAATCCTGAGTCGAAATCCTCCCCCATTTCCTCATAAATCTTAAGAAGGGAAACATCTTGAACATCATCTTGAGTCCGTCAATGGGGCTATATAACTCAGGTGCTTTTTCTATAGGTATGTCAAAGCGAGTGCAGTTATGTATAGCTTTAATGAACTCTTCGATGACATCCTTATCCTCTGGGGCAAGCTCTTTCATGTGCTGCTCCAGGCGGTTAATGTCGGTGTATACGATGAAGACCTTACCTCCTTCCCCTTCAACGCGTGTGAACTCCTCATGGTCAATTATCGTCCACCCCTGCACAGCGCCCAACTCCTCCCAGAAGCGGTAGAAGCTATTTCTTGAACTGGACCCCACTAACCAAGCAATACAGCCATCGATTTTGTAGCCCTTACGCTGCCAGGTAGTGCACACTCCACCAGGCCTGGCGTCGTCCATCTCGAAGATTTGAGTGCGGTAGCCATTCATCTGGCCATAACAACCCGCAGACAGGCCGGCAATGCCCGCCCCAATGATTATTGTTGACTTATGTTCCATTCTTCTCACCCCCATGGCAAAGTAATGCCCATTTCACCTAACAGCCATATAGGCTCACTCGGGGTCGCCTAACCCGTCTGTTATTCTTGCTTGCCGCTCTTCAAGCTCTCGTATATCTTCTGGGCCTCTTTGGGGGTGGCATTTTCGTGGATGATGGCGCGCAGCGCCCTGATCATCGCCACCGGATAGTCGTTCTGCCAGACGTTCCTCCCCAGGTTCACCCCTACAGCCCCCTTTTGAATGCCATCATGGACAAACTCGAAAACCTCCAGCTCCGTGTCCACCTGGGGACCGCCGGCCATGACCACCGGCACGGGACAACCCCCGGTAACCTTCTCAAAGCCTTCACACCAGTAGGTCTTTACCACACGTGCGCCGAGCTCAGCGGCGATGCGACAGCACAGTGCAAGGTAGCGGGCGTCTCGCTTCTCCATCTCTTTGCCCACAGCGGTAACTGCCATCACCGGGATGCCATACTTTTCGCCCTCATCAACGAGCTTCGATAGATTAAGCAGCGACTCATGCTCGTAGTCACTGCCCACGAAGATGGAGATGCCTATAGCAGCCACATTAAGGCGAATAGCCTCCTCCATGGAGGTGGTGATCCCTTCATTAGCCAGGTCTTTTCCCACCATGCTGGTTCCCCCGGAAACCCTGAGGATGATTGGCCTAGCGCTATCAGGCTCTATCGATGAGCGCAAAACACCCCTGGTAACAAAGATGGCGTCGCAATAAGGGAGGAGTGGCTTGATAGTCTCGCCTGGCTTCTCCAATTTTCTAGTGGGCCCTTGAAAATACCCGTGATCTATCGGCAAGAACAAGCATCGGCCATCCGATTGGATAAGTTGTGCCATGCGGTTTTTCATTCCCCAATCCATGCTAATAATCCCCCCTTCTTAAGCTGTGTCCGTAGTTTAGTGATTGGATTGCGGTTAGTCAAGCTGCTTTTAGAGCCCTTTTGTAAAAGAAAAAGGCACCTCACCATAAAAGCAAGGTGCCTCCTGAAGAAAAAAGATTATTTATTGCCGCTATCCCTAATCCGAGGAGGGCAGCGGCCTGGGCTCCTGGATATCCATCTCCTTATCGCAACACACCACCGTACCGTCGCCGGCCTTAACACATAATACCTCGGTGTCACATATCGAACACTTAAACCTCTTACCCAGTTGATTTGCCACTGGCTATCCCCCCTTTTTCTGTAAGTCTACTTCTTGAGGGTCATTGGCTGACCGCAGCAAGTAAGTTTGCCTTCGCCCCCCTTTGTAACAATGAACTCGGTGCCGCACTTCTCGCAGAAGTATCTCTTGCCCACTTCGTTCGCCAATTCAGCACCACCTTCCCGTCTCAAATCTCTTATAATTATAGCCCGCTCCTCAAGCCTGGTCAACACCTTGTACTCGTCAGTCTCCGCCATTATAGAGATTGTTTATTAACCTCACCCCCTTTTTCCCCCTCTCCTCAACTGCCTGTGTCATTGCGAGCGAAGCGAAGCAATCTCATGGTTCCTTTCCTCCACCACCGAGATTGCTTCGGCACTTCGTGCCTCGCAATGACGTGGGGGACACCCCCAGACCCCGCCAGTCTCCAAAGGCGACTCGCCTATGGCGAGAGGGGAGACCCCTCTGGATACCCTCTACTGAAGGGAAGGGGTCAGGGGGATAAGTTGTTAAACGACCTTAATTATAGACTTTTGACCTGAGGCAAGCGAAATGATAGAATTTAGGGCCAACAATCATTTGGGAGCGAGCAAAAATGTCAGGTCATTCCAAATGGAAGACGATCAAGCGCCAGAAGGGAACGGCCGACGCCAGGCGGGGGCAGCTCTTCACCAAGTTAAGCCGAGAGATTGAGGCGGCGGTGCGCCAGGGGGGCGCCAGCCAGGAGACGAACTTCCGCCTTCGCCTGGCAGTCCAGAAAGCCCGCGATAACGATATGCCAATGGATAATATTGAGCGGGCGATCAAGCGAAGCGCGGGAAGAGCCGAAGGGTCAAGCCTCATTGAGACTACCTATGAAGGCTATAGCCCAGGGGGTGCCGCTATCCTGCTTGAGGCGCTCACCGATAATCGCAATCGCACCGCCGCAGAGGTCCGCAACGTGTTCTCACGAGGCAACGGCAGCCTGGGGGAAAGCGGCTGTGTTACCTGGATTTTCGAGCCAAAAGGGGTGATTACTGTGGCGGCGGGGGATGCTGAGGAACTGGCCTTGTATGTTATCGATGCTGGCGCGGAAGATGTCAAGGTGATCGATAGCTCACTGGAAATCCATACTAGGCCTGAGGAGCTGGAGGGGCTGAGAAGGGCCCTGGAGGAGCGAGACTTCGCTATCGTCTCCGCCGAGGTATTGATGGTGCCAAAGAGCGTGGTGATGCTTGACGAAAAGGCGGCGCTTCAGACCCTGAGGCTGCTGGATAAACTGGAGGAGCTCGATGAGGTGCAGCGGGTGTTTACCAACGCCGACTTCCCCGATGAGGCCCTGGAAAAGTATCGCACTCAAGGATAAAAGATGCGAGTCTTAGGCATCGATCCCGGCACGACAACGCTGGGCTATGGTGTGGTTGATGAGGCAGAGGAGGAAATTACCCAGGTGGCTTGCGGTGCCTTGACAGCTCCTCCCAATACGCCCTTGGCGGAGCGCCTTCATACTTTATACCTGGGGCTCCGTGACATCATCGCCCGCTATCAGCCCACGGAGGCTGCCATCGAAGAGCCCTTCGTGGCGAAGAATGCTCGCTCCGCCCTGGCAGTAGGGCAAGCGATAGGAGTGGCTACGGTTGCCGTGACAGAAAAGGGGATCCCGGTTCATCGCTACACCCCAACTCAGGTAAAGCAGGCGATGACCAGCTACGGGCGCAGTGGGAAAGGGCAGGTGGCGGAGATGGTGAGCGTCCTGCTGGGGCTACCCTCCCCACCCGAGCCCTCAGACGCTGCCGATGCCCTGGCGGTGGCGATATGCCACATCCAGGAGAGACGCATCTCAAGGATACTGGCAGAGCAAGGAACATGATCGCTGGTCTTGATGGAACGCTTCAGTCCCGGAGCGCCGATGGGGCGATTATAAAGGTGGGCGGGGTGAGCCTTCAGGTTCACATGCCCTCCTCCACCCTGAGCACGCTTGGGGACATCGGTGCGGAGGTCCATCTCTACACCCACCTCCACCTGAGGGAGGACAAGGTAGCGCTCTATGGCTTTGCCACCACTGAGGAACTTGAGCTCTTCCGGACTCTCATCGGCGTCAGCAGGGTGGGACCCAAAGTGGCCCTGGGAATACTCTCGGCAATGAATCCAGGTCAGCTTGCCCTGGCTGTCGCCACCGGAAATGTCGATCTCCTTTCCCAGGTGCCCGGTGTGGGCAAGAAGATGGCCAGTCGCCTGGCGCTGGAGCTGAAGGGGAAGCTGGAGGGCATCATGGTTACCGCCCCGGCTGAGGGGGATGCTGAGGTGATTGCGGCACTGACTAGCCTGGGCTACACCCCTGCTGAGGCCACCTCCGCCCTCGCCACCCTGCCCGATTCCCCGGAGCTCGCCGTCGAGGATAAGATAAGGCTAGCACTGCAACACTTCGCCGCCCGTTAATATCATGAATCGTAATCTGCTTGAGCTTTTGGCCTGCCCGGAGTGCGGGTCGGCAGAACTGGAGCTCCCCTCCGAGGATATACTAGCCTGCTCCTCCTGTGCCGCCCGCTATCCCATCCTTAATGGCATACCGCAAATGTTGCCGGCCCACCTTGCCGCAACACTCCCCCAAAAAAACGCCTATACGGAGAGGCTGATGGCGGCGATGCGCCAGGGAAAGGAT
>CAZOVW010000070.1:0-5004 GCA_964583545.1 uncultured Dehalococcoidales bacterium
TGACCATCAAAGAAGGCCTACCAAAGACGAAGGAAGACTTGCCTAGGGAGGCATTTGCCATCGTGGGAGATCCTGAAGACCCCGACACCTGGAAGCTCCCCCACCATACCAGGGCCATATTTCGAGCCCTCAAAGGCAAGCTTGACATCGAGAGCACAGTGGATTGGGATCGCATGCCCGCTGCCGTAGCAGCGCTATCGCCAGGCGGCTACCGCGGGCAGAGGGTGGACGCAACCGTTGACGAGATCACTCAGGCGGCGAGGCACCTGGCGGCACATTACCGAAAGGCGGACAAGGAGTTTCCCGACACCCTGGTGGCCCTGATCTAAATCGTCGGGGCCCCCACAAAATCGCAGATTTTGCGGGGTAGTTAAAATGTTCAGACTCGTAATCCACATCCCCGTTGGCTTGCTAACCGTCATCCTGGTCTGGGCGAATGCCTGGCTGGGAGCTCTATTCGGCATCGGCTTCCTGGCCTACGAGTTCACCCAGGGCGGCGAGCCCTACAGAGATATAAAAGGATGGCTGTGGGGAACGGGCATCGCTGGCGCAATCTACTCCATCCTAAAGGTGGTAGGGATACTATAAATGAGAAACTTATCCAGCACTCTCCTTGCCGCCCAGAAGGCCGCCACCGGCACGCCCTATGTCAAGGTAGAGGTTGTAGAAAGAGTAGGTGGCGTCACCCGCTTCAACTGGACTAGGCTCTATGAAGGCAGCGAGGCCGACTATTTCCACGCCGTCACCATGCCAGGAGATGGCTGCCTCATCCGCCTCCGTGTTGACCCCACCGACCATGAACTCTACCGCCAGCGCATAACAAGCCCTGATGAAAATTCAGACTACTCCCAATGGACTGACTGGAGCTGCACCGCCTACGCCGTGGCCCTTTGCTCTTACGGAGCAGCAGTCTTCGCCTTCAGGATCGGCACCAATGGAAACCTTTACCGGTGTGAGAGTTCCGATAATGGGGCAAGCTGGGGAAGCTGGACTGATATGGGAAACATCGGAGCCTCCCCAGCCGACTACCGAGTGGCTGCCTGCTTCAAGGATGCTACCAACGCCATCGTGATTTACAGCAACGGCGCCACCGTCTTTCGCCGCAGATGGAACGGCACGACCTGGGAGACAGCAGCAGCCTGGACTAACTCCCTGAGCTCCGTCACCGGCCTCGCCGTCACCTACATGGGCGACTGGAATGTCGCCGTCACGGGCGTCGATACCGATTCGCAGCCCGGCGTCTGGACTTGCGTCCTCGGCGACGGCTACTCAGCAGCTCCCGATACCTGGTCCACCCTAGCGGAGTTGATGATCGCCAGCGTAGCTTCAAATATAACCTTCCGCCACCCCAGCCTGGATTTTCCTGATGTTTTCAGGATTTTCTTTGAAGAGAGATATACCGGCTCAGAGCCATACTCCCGCCCCTACTGGTCCCATTCCCTCCCCACAGCCGACTTCATCTCAAACCTGTGGCGAGAACCCATCCCTTTTAATCTGTCTAGCACTTACGGCCTGGCACTCACCAATGATGGCTCCTATGCTTGGCTCACCAGGCCCGACGGGGTGTGGCAGGCACCGCTCACCCCAGCCTCGGTGAATGTCTCAGATGATGTTCTGGGGGTGGTGACCGAGACTGAACCGTTCTCTGGTCGAACTATGATTACACTTCGCAATGATGATGGTCGCTATAACAATATCGGTTCGGGGATTTATGAGGCAATTAAGAAGGGCTCCGAGGTCCTTCTCTCTTTTGGCTACCGCACCACCGCCGGCAATGAGACGGGAGGGCTGGAACCCATCACCTGGATTACAGGCTGGGAATATATCAGCAGGCCAGGGCAATCGGTGTTTGTGCTCTATGCTCAAGACGGCTGGTCGCTCCTCGACAAATGGCGCGCCAGAAGGCAGTTTACCTGGGCTAAAGGAGAGAAGAACATCTTCCAGCTACTTGCTTTCCTGTTTGGCCGGGCGGGGCTGGAGTTCTCTGCCTTCTCGACCTCTAGCGCCCTGGTCAACCAATACCCCGCCTTCACCATCCACCCCAGGGAGAGCGGCGTCACCGCCGTCAAACGCCTCCTTGGTATGGTCCCCGATGTCATCTTTTTCGTAAGGGATTGCGCCTATCTTAAGAACCCGCTCGCCACTGATACCAGCCAATATAGCTATGGGACAGATCACGCTATCCTTGAGGGGAGATATATCGAGCGCAGCAAGGAAACCAACCGAGCCCAGGTCTATGGCGATAGCATCTTCACCGAAGACTGGGACTGGAGCGAGATCGAGCTTGCCTACGACCGTCTGGCACAGGTCGGCGATATAAACCTCGACACCACAACCAGGGCCCACCAGAGAGGCGAAGCGATCCTGAGGGGAGCCGATATCGAAGGCTTAAGCGGCCAAATCGTTGTCCCGATGAACTGTGGGCAGGACCTTTTCGACGTCATCGATATAATTTCCCCCCAGGCAGGGCTAGATGCCTCAAAAAGGCGGGTCTTAGCCCTAAACCATAAATGGATACCTTCAAGGGCCAATTACACCCTGATTATCGGTCTCGGAGCTCCATAAATATGTCATTGCGAGCGAAGCGAAGCAATCTCAAAGGATGGTGAAACATGATAAAGAAAGGCGTCATTAAGGCTTTCGACAGCGGAACCTACACCGCCACCGTGCAGATCGCTGGCAGCCTATCGGTGTGGCTCGAGGGCGTCCCCGTCTCCCGAGCCATCCCATCAGCGGAGATGGTCGCTGGGCGAAATTGCGCCGTCATCTTCCTGGACGAGTGCAACCCCCAGGATGCGGTAGTGGCGGCGGTTTACAGCTAATCGCTTCACATTTCCACCCATTTGTGGTATACTATTTTAATGTCTGGCACTATTAGTTCAATGGTGATTTATTAGGTTTCGCCATAGCTAACCTTTGGCTAGGCGAAACCTTCTTTTTGCCTGGGAGGCCACAATTATAAAAGAGAACAGGAACAACGAGTACACCGCCGAAGACATCGAGGTACTGGGCGGTATGGAGGCGGTGCGTCGGCGCCCGGGAATGTATATCGGGAGCACCGGGCAGCGAGGGCTCCATCAACTGGTGCAGGAGATCGTTTATAACAGCATCGATGAGGCGCTGACTGGCTGTTGCGATAGGGTGGAGGTGACCATCTTCAAGGATGGTCGGGTGGCAGTCGCCGATAACGGCAGGGGGATCCCCGTTGAGGTTCACCCGGTAACGAGCACCTCGGCTCTGGAGGCGGTGATGACGATGCTCCACTCCGGGGCTAAGTTTGGAGGTCGGGCCTACACGGTATCAGGCGGGCTTCACGGGGTAGGTGCTTCCGTGGTAAACGCCCTCTCCTCAGAGCTCCAGGTGGAAGTGAAGCGGAACGGCAAGTGCTACCGGCAGGCATACTGCCGCGGGGTGGCCCAGAATGCGGTGGAGGAGGTGGGCGAGGCCTCGGATACGGGAACGATCACCACCTTCCTCGCTGACAAGGACATATTCGGCAACCTGAATTACGATTTCAATGCCCTGGCGCAGCGCTTCCGAGAGATGTGCTACCTGACCAAGAGGCTGGAGCTTCGCTTTGAGGACAAAAGAGCAGACCGCGAGGTCACCTTCTACTTTGAAGGAGGCATCGCCAGCTTTGCCAGATATCTCAACAAAAATCGGCCGGTGCTCCATGAGCCCATCTATATCTCAAAGGTGGTCAATGGCACCGAGGTTGAGGTGGCCCTGCAATATAACGAGGGCTTCGCCGAGACCACCTTTAGCTTTGCCAACTGCATTAATACCCAAGACGGCGGCAGCCACCTTACCGGGTTTCGCACCGCCCTCACCCGCGTCATCAACGACGTCGCCAGAAATCTCAAGCTCATCAAGGAGGATGAGGCCAATCTCATCGGCGATGACACCAGAGAGGGGCTGGTGGCCATTATTAGCGTTAAGCTTGCCGACCCCCAGTTTGAGGGGCAAACCAAGGCAAAGCTGGGCAACCCTGAAGTAAAGAATCACGTGGAGTCGGCCGTGGTGGATGGTCTCTCACAATACCTTGACGAGCATCCCTCAGAGGCGAAACGGATTATCGAAAAGTGTCTCACCTCAGCGCGGGCTCGTGAGGCAGCGCGCAAGGCGCGCGACCTGGTGCTCAGAAAGAACTCCTTGGAAGCAGCTACCCTGCCCGGCAAGCTCGCCGATTGCTCGGATAAGGATCCGGCGCAATGCGAGCTTTATCTGGTGGAGGGAGAGTCAGCAGGCGGCTCGGCGAAGCAGGGGCGAGACCGTCGCTTCCAGGCGATCCTCCCCTTAAAGGGCAAGATCCTTAATGTGGAGAAGGCTTCCCCGGAGAAGATGCTGGCCCATGAGGAGATCCGCACCATCATCACCGCCCTGGGGATTGGCATAGATAAGCAATTGGAGCTTGCCAAGCTGCGCTACCACCGCATCATCATCATGACCGATGCCGACGTCGATGGTGCCCATATTCGCACCCTGCTGCTCACCTTCTTCTTCCGCCACATGGCGGAGCTGATTAGCGGCGGTCATCTCTTCATCGCCCAGCCACCCCTCTATCGCATCAGCGATGGCAAGGAGCAGCACTGGGTCTATTCGGATGGGGAGAAGGAGGAGATACTCAAGCGGAACAAAGGGAAGGTGGCGGTGCAGCGCTACAAGGGCCTGGGGGAGATGAGCGCCGAGCAACTCTGGGAGACCACGATGAACCCGGAAACCAGGACGATATTGAAGGTCAGCGTAGAGGACGCGGTGCAGGCGGACAAAATCTTCGAGACGCTCATGGGGGATGAGGTCCCGCCGCGCAAGGCCTTCATCCAGGCCCACGCCAAAAGCGTAAGGAATTTGGATATATAAGGCGTTCCCCTATTCCTAGTTAGTCCAGCCTAACCTCACCCTCAGCATCCGCATGCAGGATGGCAGTGAAATCGTAACCCCGCTTGTGCAGCTCATCGCTGCCGCCCTGGTGGCGATCCAGGAGTGCCACTACCTTGGCCACCT
>CAZOVW010000071.1:0-4957 GCA_964583545.1 uncultured Dehalococcoidales bacterium
TTGGAGCAGTATTGGCCCGCCAGGCGCATGAGGGTTAACCTAGGGAATCCCCATCCCTTATCCGTAACCTTAAGGTTGGAGGAGCCGATGCATAAGCCCTTCTCATTCATCGCCCTGGCTCCCCCGACCTGGTCAGCCCTATTCGTCAGGACAAAGGAATATCCCTTCTCAGGCTTCACCACCATCATGGTGCAATGGGGGTTTCTACCGATATCCCGGTTGGAGCCGAGGATGGGCCCTATATTACTTGACGTCAGGGCCACGTTACTACAATGAAAGAATCCCTCAGAACTTTGTATCGGATGTTCCCACCAAGCATTCAGCATTAACATATCTTCATAGCTGATGCCTGAACCCTCTGCTGTTCCCTTTAGTTCGTCTACAAGCTCAGGATAGGTTGATGCCAAGACCTCTTCGATCCTTCTTGCTATCTTCAGATGCTCCTCTTTTTTAGCGCCCTGAATCTGAGGGAGAGTAGTTTCAGCGATGTGACGGATCAAAGGTCTGTAAACCGTTCCCCTTCTTAGGCCGATCTCTCGCGGAGTCCCGCTTAACTCTATAGGAGCATACGACAAGGAATCACCGATTTGGCTACGTTTTCCATGAATATAAAAGTTTCAATCAAAAGGGTTATATGAGGTGAAACTCCTACCATAGTCTATGCGGAGCGCGCCTTCATCTAAGGAAAGGTTGTTGTCGGCGATAAATCTCGAGGAGCCTGACAGGATTCCCTTATGCTTTAGAGGGGTCGATCCTCTCAAGCATCTTTGGAGGGACAGTTTCGAGCGTGTGGAAAAGCTGGCTGAACTCGGCGTCGATGACAAACTGTCGATAAGTGTTCCATGGCTATACCATCCTGATGTCTTCGTTAAGGAAAGGGAGGTTGTGAGCCCGAAGGAGAGATATCCCACAGTGATTAAGGAGATAGAGACGCCTGAGGGCGACCTTAGGATGATGGCTAGAAAGACGAAGGACTGGCAGTTTGACACCCTTCCCCTCGTTGCAGACCAGCTCTGGCCCCGCGGAGTAGAGTACCTTGTTAAAGGCCGCGAGGATTTCAAGAAACTCCCCTACATCCTCTACGATGCCGAGAAGAAAGAGTTAAAACATTTCTACAGAAATGTGGAGGAAGTAAAGAAGTTTGCAGGAGACAGAGTGCTCGTGGAAGGAAGTATCAATGGGGCACTGAATATAGCAATGAGCTTCTGCGGGCCAACCCGATTTATGCGTGCTGTTCTACATGACAAGGATTTCGCCTCAGACCTCCTTAGGCTCATCCAAGACTGGGAGATGAAGACAATGGAACGCCTCTTAGAGGTGGGTGTCGACATGATCTACGTCAGCGGATGCTACGAAGGTGCTTTGTTTTTTTCTCCTGAAATCTTCCGCCGCCTCTTCGCTCGTCTTATCCGCGAAAAGGTGGAGGCAACTCACCGTGCACATGCTAAGTTGCGCTACTATAGCAGTTTGGGAATTATGCCGCTTCTCCAAGACTATAAGGAGATCGGAATCGATATCCTCGAAGGTTTGCCTCCACCCCCTGAGGCCCCGGAGGGCACAGTCGATATCAGGAGGGTGAAGGAGGAGATAGGGGATGCCATATGTCTCTGGGGAGGTCTGTCCGCAACCTTGGTAACTAGGTACAGAAAGGAAGACGTAGAGCAAGCTGTACGAGACACTATTTCCATCCTTGCTCCAGGAGGCGGTTTCGTCCTCTCAACCTGTGGCTCGATCATCGAAGAGGAGCCCTACGACAACGTGATAACCCTAATAAAGACTTGGCGGTGTCTCAGGGACTATCCCATTAGAGACATATGACTAACAGTCGGCATAAAGGAGTTAACTAGATACTTTACTGGAAACTTTCCACTCTATTAACCAGCTCATTTGCAACACCTTCACAATCGATGCTGCGGATAGGAACCATGTCAAGCTTGTGATCGCTCAGAACCAGAGGATTGACCCTGTAAACAGGAAATTGAAGAGGCTTATTGAAGGCGGATATGAAAACTAAATGAATCCTTGAAGAATTGGAGGAAATAGAGCGGAAAGAGATGTTGTGCGGCAATTAGTATAGGTTCCATGTTTATTGGGTGATACGAACGAGAAGAGATAGGAACCCCATTCTTTGATTATACCTAATGCCCAAAGAGGTTCTCTCTTCTCTTCCTTCACCGCAGGGATGCCAAATTTCGCAGGACCTTTTCTACTGCTCCCATGATTTCATTGAGCAGTTCCTTGCTTGCTTCGCGATGTAACACTGGCAGGCCCACGGTGCGCCGCCAGAATCGCTCTGCTTCGGGGCAGAGGCCGCGCTCGTAGGTGACTTTTCGGCTGACGTAGGGCGCGTCGAAGGGGTAGCCCTCCGCCCACATGCTGCGCTCCTCGTAAAGCGGGTTCCAGTAAACTGGCAGGTATCCGGTTCGCCCGCCAGTTGCCGGTAGTCCCTCAGCTCGCAGCGCCTCAATGAAGCGCTCTCGGGGCACACCTGTCCGGTCTGCGTAATATTGGCAGATATAATTGAGCCACACACGCTCCGTCCCCGGCGCTTCATAGGGGGGTTCGAAGACATCTGCTGTCTCCCTTTCTAGCTCCTTTAGTGCCTCCGTTAGGTAGCCCATGTTGCGCCGTCGCACCGCCGTCCATTCGTCTAGGTGGCGAAGCTGTACACGCGCAATTGCTGCGGCTAGGGGGTGGATGCGGTATTTAAATCCGAAGCATGTGGGGGCCTGTTCCTTTTCCGGCTGGTGATACTTGCGATACTTCACTGATTTGAGCTGGGGGATGCGTTCATAGTGCCCTAGCACGCAGGCGCGGTCGTAATATTCCTCGTTGTCGGTGATAAGCACCCCTGCTTCAATTGCGGTCATTAACTTGGTTGCTTGGAGGCTGAAGCAGCCGATGTCCCCTAGGGTGCCGGCTTTCCGACCTTTATAAGTGGCGCCATGGGCATGGGAGCAGTCTTCAATGACCGCGATTCCGTGTTTGCGGGCAATGGAGACTATTTCATCCATGGGCGCGATGGCTCCATATGGGTGCACAACGGCGATGGCTTTCGTACGTCGGGAGATTTTTCGCTCGATGTCGGTTGGATCTATGCAGGCAGATTTAGGGTCTATGTCGCAGAAGACGGGGATAGCATGTAAGGCCAAAATCTGGGATACCTGCAGGTGCCAGGTGTAGGCGGAGGTTATGACTTCGTCTCCCGGTTCTATGCCAACGGCGAAGTAGGCGGCGTGAATGGCTGAGGTTCCATTGTTGTGTGCCAAAGCAAAGCGAATGTTGTGATATGCGGCAAACTCCTGCTCAAACTGGGCAATGGGCGCATACACGTCGCCGGCCTCTAAAACTTCGCAAACGGCCGCCTTCTCCTCTTCAGTGAAAACGGGCCAACGGCTGGCCGAAGCCAACTCAGCCCCTCGGGTGACGGCCTTCGACCCACCCAGCAATGCTAATCGTCCACTCATAGGTCCTCAACCCTATTTTCAATTTGTATTCCCGTAATATTGGAAGTGATCACCTTAAAAATTTTCTGTAATATACTGAGTTTAGGAGGAGGTTAGGAATTATGAAGCTGGGAGAATCTTTAACTTAATCGTGAAAGATAAAAACTTGACGACATCTATAGTGGTACAGTAACGTTTATCTATTCGGTGAATGACGAAATTCTTAATTTGAGGCATTAGTATATGATTGAGGATAGACTTTTTTTCATGATCCTTGTCGACTTAGAACCTTTGAAAGCGAAATCACCTGCGTGTGGCGGGCCCTCATCCTGGGAGGTCAGTGAGAAGACAATACTGAGGTTCGCTGAGTTTGCACGGCGGCGTGGACTGATAAAGGGGATTAGCTTCAATACGACGCCGGAGGCTGCGAAGGCCCACTCCGAACTGCTCCAATCCTTAGCGTCTGAGGGATTCGAGCTGGGCATTCAACCTAACATCCCGGGCTTTAGGTATCCATCCTACAAATATGACCTAGGATACTATACGAGGGAGGAACAAATGGAGATTCTGAGTCAAGCCCGGGGGGACTGGGAGGAGGCGTTGCGTTACTCCACAACCAATTATACAGCCTGCTGCGGCTCCATGACCAACGACACTCCGGAACTTTTAGTGAAGCTGGGTTACCGCCAGTGGCACACTCCAGCGCCTGGACGTTTTGACCCCGACCGCCCCGACAGATGCACTGTTGGACTCTTCCCATATCCCCACCACTGCAGCCGTAAAAGCCGACTTTTGGCGGGCGACATGGAGCTTTACGTCGTCCCCAACACGGGTGAACTCATTCCGAGACCTAGGGGTAAGGGCTGGTGGCCCATGGACCTGCGTCCGGACCGTCCAGTGAGTGAAGAAGCTTGGGCGACTTATCGCCAAATTGTTGATTCCCATTTGGACCTGATGCTGACGTTGGGCGTCCCCATTAAGTGTATTGATATAGGAACACACAACACAGAGTACGTTCAATTCGAGAATCTGGAGTACGTGTGCGATTACTTTTTCCAAGCGGCTGAGCGGCGAGGCTTAACCGTGGTGCCCTGCGGGATGGAGGCACTACACAGGGAGGCGGATCGAATCAACGCCTATTAGAACGGAGTTAGATAGGCGGTTAGGGCAGACAGAACACTCTAACCATAAGAGCCTTCAAGGCACCGTTTCCCTTGCTCTTATCTACTTCTGCAAGAGAGCCCTCAAATATTGGGAGGCGTGGGCAACCATTCGGTCGACGTCCTTGATTGTTGGAACTTGATGATGTAGGTGGAAGGGCACGCACACCTCGTATGACAAGTATCCCTTGTAGCCGATCTCCCTTCCTACACGCACAAAGGTTTTTATGTCCACCTCCCCCTCGCCGAGGGGCACATCCTGAATTGGGGTGATCTCTGTAACTCCAAGCCCTGGGAGAGCGTGGTACTCCACCATCACGGGTTTCCGTTGAAAGTCCATAACGTGGGCAT
>CAZOVW010000072.1:0-4859 GCA_964583545.1 uncultured Dehalococcoidales bacterium
CCGCTATGTTGTGCAAGTTCGCTCCCATTTCTCACCCCTCCTGTAAATACCCCTGCTGTACTAGAGGGAAACGCCCTGCGGGGTTGTGTGCCGTGCCAAACTTGTATCACATACGCCGCCTCTTGTCAATCCCTGGAAATCCGTATCGGTGACTGCACCGAACTGCGCCTGATAGATGGGGCCGTTCAAGGATATGCTTATACCTTCGCCGCCATCCTTGCCGCCTGATAGACTGCGGCAGCGGCATCACGGGGCGCCACGCAGTCGCCAATTGGATAGACCTCAGGGACCACGCCTTCAAGCTCCTGAGCCAGCTTATTTTCCGACTGCGCGCCTACTGCCAGGATCACCGTATCCGCTGGCAGAGAAAAGATTTCCCCTCCCCAACTGATAACCACACTGCTTTCGGTAATCTCCAGCGCGGGGGTATGCAAGTATAGCGGGATGCGTAGCGCAATGAGCCGCCGCACCAGGGTGCGGTAGGTCATCCTCTCAAGCTTGCTCCCATTCTCTCCGAGCCACGCCAGAGTGACCAGGCTCACCTCTTTTCCTTGCTCCGCCAGCATTATAGCCACTTCCATACCGATGAAGCGCCCGCCGATCACCACCACCCTGCCCTTTGCTTCCCCCTTACCCATGATCACATCGTTTGCCTGAACTACGTTTTGACCTGTAGCCCCCGGCACATCCAATCCCCGAGGCACAGCCCCGGTAGCCACGACCACCGCATCGGGCTTCATCTTCAGCACCTGCTCCTTGGTAACCTCGGTGCCCAAGATAACCGGAACCCTGAGCTTATCCAGAGAACGCTTTAAGTAGTCAGTGAATGCGGCATAGCCTTCCTTCCCCGGCGTGGCCGCAGCGATATTCCACTGTCCCCCCAGCTCATTGTTCTTCTCATAGAGGGACACGTCGTGTCCCCGCTGCGCCATGAGCACCGCCGCCTGCATACCAGCGAGCCCACCACCAACCACCATCACCTTTTTTGGCGACTCCGCCGGTGGGAAAGGATACTTACCCTCTCGATACAGAGAGGGGTTTACCGAGCAGGAGCCCTGTCCAGGCTCGGTTCTGATACAATTGTTGCAATACACGCACCAGCAGATGTCTTCCAGGCGACCCTCACGGAGCTTGTTGGGCAGCTCAGGGTCAGCAAGTAGGGGGCGACCCATGCCGATAAAGTCCACCTTGCCATCCCTGATTACCTGCTCTGCCAGTTGCGGGCTTATTTTACCAGCGGCGATCACCGGCACCCCCACTGCCTGCTTCACCTTTTCCGCCAGTGGCACCATCGGACCTTCAGGGAAGGCATAGCAGGGTATGCTCAATGAAGACCAATACTCGAGCCCCGAGGAGATGTTGATCGCATCGGCACCTGCCGACTCCAGGATAGCCGCCTGGCGCACAACCTCATCGAGAGTGACCCCGCCCTCCACATCGTCGCTACCATTGAGTTTTACCACTACCGGAAATTCTCCTCCCACCTTCTCCTTAATCTGCTCCACAATCCGGCGGGCGAAACGGGCCCTGTTCCCGACACTGCCCCCATATTGGTCTGTCCTCCGATTGGTAGCAGGTGAGAGGAAGGTGCTTACCAGACAACCGTGGCAGGCGTGCAGTTCCACAGCATCGGCTCCTGCTTCCTTAGCCCGCCGCGCCGCCTCGGCGAAGTCTGCCACATACCGCTCAATATCTGCTTCCCCGATCTCCTCATAGGGCTTATTGCCCATCATCCAGGACGTTATTGACGGCACTTTTATCGACATCCCTTCAGGAATGAAGCCTCCGAATATAAGTAGCAAGCCATAATGCATCAACTGGATGGAAACCTTCGCCCCATGCTCATGGATGGTCTCTACAAGGCTTCTCAAGCCTGGAGTGAATTTATCATCATATAGTGCCCAGGTGAAAGGGGGTGTAGCGTCGGCGCTCACCGAGGCAAATTGTGTAATGATAAGCCCGACACCGCCCCGTGCCCTCGCCCGATAGTAATCGTACATCCTTTCTGTGGGATTGCTCTCACCGTCAACCAGGACAGTGCCCATGGCGTTCATAATAAGCCTGTTTTCCAGGCGCAGCTTGCCTATATTACCTGGCTGGAATAATGCGGAAAATTCCTTCGTCGGGACCTCCTTGTAGCGGGTATGCCTATATTTTCTCCGCCACCCTGGCCGCATCATAGGTTGCGGAGGCGCCATCGCGGGGCTTCACGCAGTCGCCAATTGTATAGACCTCAGGGACCACGCCTTTAAGCTCCTGAGCCAGCCTATTATTCGATTGCGCGCCTACTGCCAGGATCACTGTGTCAGCCGGCAGAGAAAAGATTTCCTCTCCCCAACCCGTAATCACACCGTTTTCGGTAATCTCCAGCACTGCGGTATTCAGGTATGGAGGGATGCGTAGCTCAATGAGCCGTCTCGCTATGGTCTTGTAGGTGAAAAGCTCATCTGGACCCTTTCTGCCGCCAAGACCACTCCGGCTAACCAGGCTCACCTCTTTTCCTTGCTCCGCCAGCATTATAGCCACTTCCATACCGATGAAGCGCCCGCCGATCACCACCACCCTGCCCTTTGCTTCCCCCTTACCCATGATCACATCGTTTGCCTGAACTACGTTTTGACCTGTAGCCCCCGGCACATCCAATCCCCGAGGCACAGCCCCGGTAGCCACGACCACCGCATCGGGCTTCATCTTCAGCACCTGCTCCTTGGTAACCTCGGTGCCCAAGATAACCGGAACCCTGAGCTTATCCAGAGAACGCTTTAAGTAGTCAGTGAATGCGGCATAGCCTTCCTTCCCCGGCGTGGCCGCAGCGATATTCCACTGTCCCCCCAGCTCATTGTTCTTCTCATAGAGGGACACGTCGTGTCCCCGCTGCGCCATGAGCACCGCCGCCTGCATGCCAGCAAGCCCACCACCAACAACCATTACCTTCTTCGGCTGCTTCGCTGGCGGAGGGTAGGGGATGCTCTCCCGGTACAGCCACGGGTTTACTGTGCAGGATAGCGGCAGCTTGAGCCTGACACAGTTATTGCAATATATGCATCGACAGACGTCTTCCAGGCGACCCTCCCGGAGTTTATTGGGCAGCTCCGGGTCCGCAAGCAGGGGACGACCCATGGCAATAAAGTCCACCTTACCGGCACTGATTATCTGCTCTGCCAGTTCCGGAGTTATCTTACCCACGGCTATCACCGGCACCCTGACTGCCTCCCTCATCTTTTCTGCCATAGTCACCATCGGACCTTCAGGGTAGGCATAGCACGGTATGTTTAAGCCAGACAGATACTCGAGCCCAGCGGAGACGTGGAACGCATCGGCGCCTGCCTCTTCCAGGATAGCCGCCTGGCGCATCGCTTCATCGATGGTAATCCCACCCGGCACGTCGTCGCTGGTGCTAATCCTGACAATTACCGGGAAGTCTTTGCCCAGCTTCTCCTTGATCCGTTCCAAAATCCGGCGGGGGAAACGCATCCGGTTCTTTACACTGCCCCCGTACTGGTCTGTGCGGAGATTGGTAACCGGGGACATGAAAGAGCCTATCAGACAGCCGTGGCAGGCGTGTAACTCCACGGCATCGGCACCCGCTTCCTTAGCCCGGCGCGCTGCCTGGGCAAAATCCTCCACATAGCCGTCGATATCCTCCTCGCTAACCTCCACATAAGGCTTATCACCGGTCATCCAGGACGTTATGGACGGCACCTTTATCGACACGCCTGGCGCAAGCAAGCCTCCGGCTACGATTAGCAGGCCGGGATGCATTAACTGGACGGAGACCTTCGGCCCATGCTCGTGAATAAGCTCGAAAAGCCTGCTCAGGCCGGGAATAAATTTATCATCATATATCCCCAGGGAATAAAGAGCTTTAGCCTCCGCGTTAGGGGAGGCACACTGGGTAGTGATGAGCCCAACGCCACCGCGTGCCCTCAACCGGTAGTAATCGAGCAGCTCGTCGGTGACACCCCCCTCGCTGTCAAGCAAGATGGTGCCCAGGGGAGCCATTATCAGCCTGTTTTCCAGACGCATTTTGCCGATGTTACCGGGCTGGAATAATGCTGAAAACTTCTTCGTCGAGTTCATCGAGGCCCCCTTTCGTGCAGGCTTTCCGTACAACGTTCAAGAAGTATCTGGAGTTCAGCCATTAGGCTAGACTCAGCGCCTCCTTCTGAAGAGTTTGCTACACTGCCATCTGTACAAGCCTCTCGTTTTGGTGTATCTTATCATAAGGCTATGTGGCGATGTCAAAGCAAGGTTATTAACCATGGCTTATACGACTTGCCCAAAATGTAATTATCGCTTTCAAGTACCTAAATGGAGGGTGATACTAGGGCCGAGTCACCCACATGGTATCAACCGCTGGCTACGGAGGCTATTCCCTGTTGGGAATTGGCTAATAGATATAATGGTGCTTTTGAAGTGCCCCTCCTGCGGAGCAATTCGCTGGATGAGCGTGTCAAACGGGAAAGAAGAGACGCTGCTAAGTAAAGCAGCAGCTACATTCCTCGCCATTATCGTTTTTCTAGTGGCATCCGCAATCGTTATTCTGATCCTGCTAATTTTTACCTCAGTTTAAGGATGTTTGTCCTTCACCCTGTGAAGGATGACCCATGAGCGGGCAGGGGTTCTTTCTATTTTCAAAGGTGGTGGAGCTAAGTGGACAATACAAAGAACCTTCAGCTTGGCCTTCAGCCTGTCCACTTAGTCCAGTGCTTGTTTCAATGGCATTGTAGCAACAAATTGTCACTTGTGCAACTGCTGAAAGAAAGCAACACTGCGGAGCCAGCCATGCTGCCAGTTTTCTTCATTTGGTGTTACACGATTTGGACAATTGTTGCTCACTGAACAAAACAAGCTATTGT
>CAZOVW010000073.1:0-4766 GCA_964583545.1 uncultured Dehalococcoidales bacterium
GGGCCAGGGGGTGAGGTTAATAAACAATCTCGTAGTTTATAGGGGCTGGAATTCCTTCCCGATTATCTCCCGGGATATGATCAGCTTCATCATCTCGGCGGTGCCATCTCCAATTTCGCTGCCGATCACGTTCCTCAACCGCTGCTCCACGGGACACTCCTCGCTGAAGCCTATCTGGCCATGGATGAGCAGCGCCTCGTGGCAGGCCTCCATAGCAGCGCGGGCACCATACCATTTGGCCATGGACGCTTCCTTGAGGTGGCGCTGCCCCTGGTCTTTGAGCCCCAGGGCCCGGTAGCAAAGGAGCCTGGCAGCCTCCAGTTTAGTGGCCTGCTCAGCGATTTTGAAGGAGATCGCCTGGAAGTTGGCGATGGGCTTGCCGAAGGCGGTGCGCTGCTTGGCGTAGGCGATCGCTTCATCCAGTGCGCCCTCGGCGTGGCCGATAGCCTGCAGCGCTAGGCCTATCCGAACCACCCCGATCACATCCATCGCCAGGTAAAATCCCTGTCCCTCCTCTCCCAGGAGGTGGTCAGCAGGCACGCGCACATCGTCGAAGAAGAACGAGGCTCGTTGCGCTGATGGCCAGCCCATATCGGGGATGGCGGACCTGGTGAGACCGGGCGTATCTGTCGGGACTATGAAGGCACTTACCCCCCTGGCCCCGGCTGCGGGGTCGGTCTTGACAAACACGACTGCAACCTTAGCTTGCATCCCCCAGCTCACCGAGGTCTTTTCGCCATTTATGACAAAATAGTCCCCCTCCCTCACCGCCCTGGTTTTTATGGCTACGGCATCCGACCCGCAGTCAGGCTCGGTGAGGCACAGGCAGGTCAGTATATCGCCCTGGATAACCGGCTTGAACCACCTGTCCTGCAAATAATCAGGCGCATGTGCCAGCACCCTGCCCAGGAGCCCGCAGGACCCTATCGGCAGCACGCTTACCGTGAAGTCCACCTTCGCAAGCTCCTCGATGGCGATACCTACAGTGACCCAACTGACTGCCTGGCCGCCGTACTTTTCCGGGACGTTCATAGCTAAAAGCCCCATGTCAGCCATCTTTTTCACCAGGGCCATGTCCACTTCTGTCTTCTTGGCTCGCTCCTTGGCCCCAGGGGCCAGCTCCTTCTGGGCAAACTCCTGGACATTACGCCGGAACAGTTCCTCTTCCTCAGTGAAAACGAATGACATGCTATGCTCCTTGCCTAGTTATGCTCTCCTTAGAGTTCGGTCTCTGGAGAGACCTCCTACAAATTTGAACCTCGAGGGTTCGGTCGTAGGAGGCGTCTCATGACGCCGATAGCTGTCTCCTCTATCATTTCTCTTTAGCCGCGGGTGCTGCAACCTCGGCCTTAACGAAGTCGATTACCGTGCTAGGCAATGTATGGGGTAGGAAGGCCTCTTTAACCCCCAGCGCCTTGAGCTTGGGAAAATCTCTACGAGGAATTACCCCCCCCACTACAAGGGCGATGTGTTCCGCCCCTTTTTCTTTAAGAAGTTCTATTATCCTTTGGGCCAGAGCGATGTGACCCCCAAGATGACTGCTCAAGAAGATAAAATCCACATCCTCCTGGACTGCAGCAGCGACAATGGTTTCCGGTGTCTGGTATAGCCCGGTATAGATTGTCTCCATGCCGGCATCCCGCAATCTTACCATCAGGATGGAAATCCCTCTCACATGGGTATCCGGCCCTGCCTTAGCGAGCAGAATCCTCACCTTTCCCTCAGATGCCACCGCTCGAGCTCCCTTCGCTAGACCCGGGTAAACCAATCAGGCGGAATTAAGCAGTTCTTGTCCTCACCCAGCTCTTCCTTGAGGATGCCGTAGATCTCAGAGGTTGTGCAGTGAGCCTTGGCTGCCTCGACCAGTATGGGCATCATATAGCCGTCCCCGGAGACGGTCTCCCTGTACTCCGCGAGTATCTCTTGGACGCGTCCATTATCTCGCTCTGCCCGCAGCTTTTGCAGCCGCTCACTCATTATCTTATGCGTTCTCATCGGGTCCTGCTCAAAGATCTCGACGGGCTCTTCCTCTTCTTCCTCGGGCTGATACTGATTGAGGCCGACGATTATCCGCTTGCCGCTATCAAGATCGTAGGAATGTTTCACATTTGCGGCGGCGATCTCTCGCTGCAGATAGCCTTTATCCAGGGCAGCAATATAACCACCCATCGCATCGATTTTTTCAAGATATTCCCAAATAGCCTTCTCCATTTCCCTGGTCAGGTGCTCGATATAGTAGGAACCTGCCAGCGGATCGGCCACACTCCCAATTCCGGTCTCGTGTTCGATAACCTTGCCCGTGAGCAGGGCGATGCGAGCCGATTGTTCGGTAGGCGCGCTGAAGGCCTCATCCATACAGGTGATATTGAGTCCGCTGGCCCCACCAAAAATAGCCGACAGGGCCTGGAAGCCCGAGCGGACAATATTGAGCAGTGGGTACTGCGCGGGCAGGGTGGAGGCTGATGTCTTCGCCTGAATTCTCATCCGCCAGTTTCGCTCTTTCTCGGCTTTAAACCGCTCCCTCATGATCTGGGCCCACACCTTCCGGGCAGCCCGAAACTTGGCCACCTCCTCGAAGAAGTCACTGTAGCAGGCGAAGAAGAAGGTAAGATGGGGAGACAGTTCATCGATATCCAGGCCCTTTTCCAGGCAGCCCTGGACCACTTCTATCATATCGGCGATGGCAAAGGCGGCCTCTTGAGGCGCGGTGCACCCCGCCTCACGGCTGGAATATGCCTGAACATCACAGGCTCGAAAATAGGGCATTTCTTCGGTGACGAACTTGAGGGTATCGACGATAAGTCTGCGGCAGGCGCGCGGCGGGAAGAGATGGACACCCTCGCCGATAGGTCCGTGCAGCGAGTCGTTCAAGGTCGCCCCTACCAGGTTTCTCCGGGGCACACCGCGATTGTCAGCAATAGCGATGTAGTGAGCCACCCGCCAATTGGGCGCATAAGAAAGCGCACCGTGATACACCCCCTCCAGTGGGATCCCCTCCAGGATGGCTTCGCTGTCCTGTATCGAGTTGCAGGGCGGGCCTGAGACACCAACCCACTGGGCCATCCCGGGGGCATCGGAATCATAGCCATAGGCGCTGGTCATATCCATGGTAAGGTTGTAACTCGGCATACCGCTCGGGGACGCCATCCCGAACTTAAGTAGATACTTAATTCGCTTGTTGGTCTCCTCAGGCAGACCGTAGCCTAAAACAGGCCTCTGGCCAAATATGACACCCCGACCACCTTTATATATGCCTCTGGTAAAGGGGTACTCCCCAGGGTTACCGATATGCTCAGTGTAGCCTAAGTCCCTAATGTCTTCCGGGGTGTAGACGGGCTTGATGGGGATGCCGCCACTAGTATATCGAGGCTCCTCTGGCGGCTCGGCGGATTTGCTTTGTGGTCCCTTTTCCATTTCGATAAGCTCTCCTTGCCAATGTACCGCCCCTCACGGGCGCCAAGAAATCATATTATAATTTGCTGCCAGGGTTGTCAACAAAGCGAACTCGTTCATATGATTGGTGACACATCACCGCCTTGCCCATTGTCCCTGTCATTGCGAGGCTTGTCCCGAATGAAGTGAGGGAACTCGACGAAGCAATCTCAGTGAGGGGAATGATCGTCTCTGTCATTGCGAGCGAAGCGAAGCAATCTCATTCCCCCTCTCCCTCGACGGGAGAGGGACAATGACATACTCACCGATGAGGGAGTTAATCCAGAATGTAACGAGGGCAGCGGGAGACTCTTTGTCTCAGCATTTCGGGAAAGACCTGCGGTTACTTAAACTCCGAAGTTCGGTCAAGGAGGAGGTAGGCAAACGGCGTTAATTAAACAGAATGACAACGTCAGCGTTTTCAGGGATGGACAATTGTTACATCTTGGCGTGACTGCAACTGGAGTCGCCATCCCTATTGAGCCGTTGTCCTCCTTCTGCGGAAGACGACAAAGTACGCTGTTATTACCGCCACTGCTAAGAGGCCTAAGACACCACCCGCGATGCCGCCAACCAGCCACCAGGGGAATGGACCTATCACGGCAAGCTCATCTGTGAGGCCGCCTATCTCTACAGCGTAGATCCCGGCAATATCCCTTGTCACAGTAAAGGTAACGGTATCGCTCGCTCCTGGCTCTAGCGTCACCTCTTCCGTTTCTTCTACAGCCCCGTTTATCAGCAGGGTGACCGTATAGCTGCCCTCCATGCCACCGCTGTTGGTGACCTGAACGCTGATGTTGGCGCTTTCCCCAGGTTCCACCATGTTGGGAGATATCGAGAGATTGGTGAACACAAAGGCTGCTTCCTCTATACCGATGATGGCAAAGACGGTGAAGTGAGCTATCGAGGCGGTAACCGTTTGCGCCCAGGCATCCACCACGCTGGGTAGCAGTACCCATTCTCCTGAGTCCCTGTCGTAGTAGCCGATAGCAAGATCCTCCTCGTTCACTCCCTCCGCTAACTCTTCAAGAAGGTCATACCTTATAGTCAGCTCTATTGAAGGGTCAAAGTTAGCACCATCTGGCCCAAAGTCGTAGGCCACTCCGATTACATACCACTTCTCAGGCAGAGCCGGTGGCTCCAATACCCGATCCACAGCGATCTGCTCAAGGCAGTTGCCCTCGCTGTCGAGTGCCACGGTGCCCTCAAGCAGGCGCAATGTCACTACACCGTCCCCCGAGGTGACATTTATGGTCTCCTCAAGCGCCCCTTCCTCGGTGATTGGCCAGGAGGACACTGTGCCCGTCACATTCACTTCCAGCTCGGGAGTAGGC
>CAZOVW010000074.1:0-4693 GCA_964583545.1 uncultured Dehalococcoidales bacterium
TAAAGGGGGTGAGGTTAATAAACAATCTCACCATCGAGAGGTTCAAAAAAGAGCCTTTATGTGGTATAATCAAAAGTTACTGAGACGAGAAAGGGGGCGGGGGATCGATTTATGGATAAGGACCGCAGGGTCGTCTGGTTTGAGGATGTAGGCAGAGATGACATTCCCCAGGTCGGCGGCAAGGGGGCAAACCTGGGGGAGATGACTAAGGCTGGCATTCCTGTGCCCCCGGGTTTTATCGTCACTGCCCATAGCTATTTTGATTTCCTCGAAAAATCAAACCTCACCGATAAAATTCGCAAGTTGCTCTCCTCTTTAGACCCCAATGATAGCGAGAAACTTCAAAAGGTTGCCTCACGAATCAAAAGGTTGGTCAATGCGGCTGCCATGCCCAAAGAGATCGCTCGGGAAATCGCGCAAGCCTATGAGAAGATGGGCGGCGGTCTGGTGGCGGTGCGCTCCTCAGCCACCGCCGAGGACCTGCCTGAGGCATCCTTCGCCGGTCAGCAGCGCACCTTCCTCAATGTGGCAGGGAAAAAGGAGGTTATCACCGCGGTGCAAGGCTGCTGGGCCTCCCTTTTCGAGCCGCGGGCGATCTTCTATCGGGCCCATCAGGGCTTTGACCACTTTGCCGTCGGCATTGCGGTGCCGGTGCAACGGATGGTGCAGTCGGAGACCTCGGGCGTCCTGTTCACCCTGGACCCAGTTACCAGCGACCGCGGCAAGGTCATTATTGAAGCGGTTTACGGTTTGGGGGAAGCCATCGTTGCCGGCGAGGTGACCCCGGACCTCTACGTGGTGGATAAACAAGGGCCGAAGATCATCGATAAGAAGCTCGCCCGTCAGGAATGGCAACTGGTGCGCAATGCTAAAGGAGACAAAGACCCCGAGAAAGCTAATATCAGAGTGCCTATCCCCGAAGCAAAGCAGGCGAGGCAGAAATTGTCCGATGAGGATATCATTGCCCTAGCGAGGATGGGCCAAAGAATCGAAGACCTCTACGCTTTCCCTCAAGATATTGAATGGGCTAAGGAGGGGAAGGAGCTCTTTATGGTGCAAACCCGCCCCGTGACCACCATAAAGGAAGCAGAAGAGCAGAGGAAGACACCGGAAACGGCAGAGAAACCCCTGCTTACCGGCTCCCCGGCCAGCCCGGGCATCGCCTCCGGACCGACCAGGATAGTCCACCAATCCTCCGAGATCGATAGGGTCTTAGAGGGCGATGTGCTGGTTGCGGAGATGACCACCCCCGACTTTGTGCCTGCAATGAAGCGGGCGGCGGCTATTGCGACCGATCGCGGGGGGCGAACCTGCCACGCCGCCATTGTAAGCAGGGAGCTGGGCATCCCCTGCGTGGTGGGAACGGAGAATGCTACCCGGGTTCTGAAGCCCGAGCAACTGGTTACCGTGGATGGTTCCCAGGGGAAGGTCTTTGAGGGCAGGCTCGTCAGGGAGAAGCTCGATATCCCAACGCTGGAACCCAAGATACTCGTCAGGACGAATACAAAGGTTTACGTTAACCTCGCCGATCCGGAGCTGGCGGAAAGGGTCGCCAGCCGCCATGTCAATGGCGTGGGGCTGCTTCGCGCCGAGTTTATAATCGCCCAGATCGGGGAACACCCCCGCTATATGATCAGCCAGGGGAGAGGTTCTGAGTTCGTGGCGCGGCTCGCTGAGGGCGTTACCACCTTCGCCAGGGTCTTTAACCCCCGACCGGTGGTCTACCGCACTACCGACTTCAAGACCAATGAATATCGAAATCTCAAGGGCGGGGAGAAATACGAGGATATTGAAGAGAATCCTATGCTTGGCTACCGGGGGTGCTCTCGCTATGTGAAGGAAGCCGATATCTTCAAGATGGAGATAGAGATGGTCAAGCAGGTGAGGGAGAATTATAAGAATCTGTGGGTGATGATCCCCTTCGTAAGAACGGTTGGTGAGATGGCCAGGTTGGTGAGGATATTGAAGGACGAGGGACTTCGCTCCTCTGAGGATTTCAAGATCTGGATGATGGTTGAGGTACCCTCCAATATCTTCCTCCTTGATGAATTCATCGATGTGGGTATCGATGGCATCTCCATTGGCTCCAATGACCTGACTCAGCTCATCCTCGGGATCGATCGCGACAACCCGAAGCTGGCTGAGGAATTTGATGAGCGAAACGAGGCGGTGATGCTGGCTCTGGAGAAAGCGATTAAAACCTCAGTCAAGAGAGGGATTACCGTCTCCATCTGCGGGCAGGCACCCTCGGTTTATCCTGAGCTCACCGAGAAGCTTGTAAAATGGGGGATTACCTCGGTCTCGGTGAGCCCCGATGCCATCGAGAGTACCAGGGAGATAATCGCCAGGGCCGAAGGGAGAGTGGCCAGCCCCTCTCTGTGGAGGCGGATCGCCCGCGCCTCAAGCTAGTTTTACCACCCACTATAAACCAAAGCTGACTTCAGATAAGGGTAAGATGACTAAGGAGCTGAGAAAAGTCGACCGGATAATAGCTAAATACCACGCGGATAAAAACTCCTTGATCCAGATACTTCTTGAGGTCCAGCGTGAAAACCGCTGGCTCCCCAAATCAGTGGTGGTGAGGCTGAGCCAGAGGCTAGGTGTCCCAATTAACCAGATTTACCACATAGCTACCTTTTATAAGGCCTTCAGCCTGACCCCACAGGGTCGCCATTCCCTCTTAGTATGCATGGGTACCGCCTGCCATGTGCGCGGGGCACCCCGCCTTCTGGACAGGGTGACGGATGCGCTGCATATCGGGTCGGGGCAGACCAGCCCGGACCAGAAATTTAGCCTGAGCACAGTAAACTGCCTCGGCTGCTGTGCTATGGGTCCTGTGCTGGTAGTTGACGGCGAATACCACGGCAACCCCTCGGCGAAAGAAATCAAGCAGGTCATCACGAGCTGCGATTAGAAGGAGCCATGGCGCGACTGAAATCGCCTGCTGACTTAGCAAGAACAAGGCAGCAGATAATATCCCAGAGAGACCCAAGCAAACCTTGCGTTACTATTTGTTCGGGCACGGCGTGCCACGCCTATGCCAGTGAAAAGACCGCAGCGGCCTTTGGTAACGAGATCGAAAGGAATGGCCTCAAAGATAAGGTGGATATCCGCCGCACCGGCTGCCACGGGTTTTGTGAGCGGGGCCCGATAGTCGTTATCTTCCCCGAGGAGACCTGCTATCTTGGAGTTAAGCTCGAGGATGTCCCCGAGATCGTCTCCAGGACCCTGGTGGGGAAGAAGCTGGTTCCCCGATTGCTGTATAAGGACGGTAAAGGGAAAAAGATAGTCCATGAAGGTGAGATACCTTTCTACAAGCATCAGAGCCGGATTGTCTTTGGCAATAACCGGCTCATTGACCCGAAGAGCATCGACGATTACATAGCCTTGGGTGGCTATTCTGCTCTGGCAAAGGCCCTCTTTGAGATGAGCCCTGAAGAGGTGCTGGAAACGGTAAAGCGGGCAAATCTCAGGGGCCGGGGTGGCGGCGGTTTCCCCACGGGCATAAAGTGGGAGACCACCCGTAACGCCCCGGGGGAAATAAAGTACGTGATCGTCAATGCCGATGAGGGTGACCCCGGCGCCTACATGGACCGCAGCCTGCTTGAGGGCAACCCGCATAGCGTGCTGGAGGGCCTGATTATCGGCGCTTATGCCATTGGCTCCCATGAGGGCTATGTCTATGTGCGCCAGGAATACCCGCTCGCTGTAGAGAACCTTTCAGTTGCCCTGAATCAGGCGCTGGAGTACGGTCTGCTGGGTGAAAACATCCTCGGCTCCGGCTTCGATTTCGATGTTACCATACACCGCGGTGCCGGCGCCTTCGTCTCCGGGGAGTCGAGCGCTTTGATGACTGCCATTGAGGGAAGGGTAGGGGAGCCGAGGCCAAAGTATGTGCGCACCGCGGTGAGCGGGATAAGGGAAAGACCCAGCAACCTGAATAATGTAGAGACCTGGGCCAATGTACCCCTGATAATCGATAAAGGTGCTGATTGGTTTACCAGCATCGGAACCGATGGGAGCAAGGGGACAAAGATTTTCTCTCTGGTGGGCAAGGTGAACAATACCGGGCTTGTGGAAGTGCCTATGGGAATGACGCTCCGGGAGATCATATATGACATCGGGGGCGGCATTCGCCAGGGAAAGAAATTCAAGGCGGTCCAGACTGGGGGGCCCTCAGGTGGGTGCATTCCAGAAAGCCTTCTCGATATCCCGGTGGATTTCGATGAGCTTACCAAAGTGGGCTCTATGATGGGCTCCGGTAGCATGATTGTAATGGACGAGGATTCCTGTATGGTGGATGTGGCCAGGTATTTCCTCAATTTCCTCGCCGAGGAGTCCTGTGGCAAATGCGTCCCCTGCCGTGAGGGAATCAGGCAGATGCTAAAAATACTGAACAGGATTTGTGATGGGGAGGGCCAGGCAGGGAACATCGAGCTTCTGGAGGAGCTATGCGAGGTGGTCCGGGATGCCTCCCTCTGTGCCCTTGGTACCACAGCTCCTAACCCGGTGCTAAGCACCATCAGGTACTTCAGGAATGAGTATGAAGCTCATATTAAAGAGAGGCGTTGCCCTGCCGGGGTCTGTAAAGCGCTCATTTCGTACTATATCCAACCGGAGAGGTGTCAGGCCTGCCTTATCTGTCTCAGAGAATGTCCGGTGGAGGCGATCACGGGTGGTAAGAACATCGTTC
>CAZOVW010000075.1:0-4459 GCA_964583545.1 uncultured Dehalococcoidales bacterium
GTGAGGAGGAAGGCGCCGCCGACGATGGCGAAGCCGAAAACGACGGCGGCAAATTGGGGGTCAAGCTCGACGCCGGAAAGCCTGAGGAAGATGGCGGGGATGCCGACCAGGGCTGCGATAGCGATCCAGAGCCAGTTCTTCAAATTAGATCAGAGCTTGGTCACCGGTAGGCCCAAAATCTGAGACGATCTTAAACGGTGGCATGGCGATTCTTGCTAGGAATATTCCTCCAGCTCTGGGAAAAGGGAAACAAAAGGATTCAAGCTAAGCGGTTGTGATTCTAACAATCTTCTGCAAAGGTCGCGAAGCAGGGCTTCGTCTTCCGGCAATACCTCGTACTGCCCCAATGTTTGCCCTCGTAAATGCATGCCTATGTGGTCAAGGATACGGAATGCTGCCCCAAAGATGCCGAATATCAGTGCAACCGAGTGCTCGCGGTATTCCAGTTCTTCCAGCCGTTCTGGATCATCGCAAAGCTCGCTTAGCACTAGGATGTCAAGTTGCTCGCGAAGCCAGTCTTCATACCATTTGCCTTTCCCCTTAGACCAAGACTCTTGCAAATATGGAGGCAAGTGAGTTCTGTAAATCTGGTCTGCTAATGCCTCGACGGCGGCAGAGATATCTTCTTCGAAAAAATCCTCATTATGGCTTAGCTCATCGCCCATTTGGGTCTCCTTGCATTTCTAGGCTATATATCTTAGGAAGGCAGCCTTAACCTTCAACAATCCTTAACTCCAAGTTTTTAAGTAAATCATCAAAGGCAAACTTGCCGGTTTCGGTTATTCCTTTCAGGGTATACGTAGCAAGCCTAATCTGCTGCTGCCTGGCCATGCTCATCATGGCTCGGCTGAACCTGCCTGCAAGCAGAACAGTAGCGATGCACTCGTCCCCTAATTCTTCAGCATAGCCTCTGAGTTGAGTTATGTCTTGCTCTTTTGCTGCGCCTCTCTTAATCTCGATGATGATTTTCCTTGTTATCCCTCTTGGCGCTGCTTCCTTTATCAGAATATCGACATGCCCCTCGGGGAATGCCTTTTCACCGAGGATTTCTAGTTCTCCGGGAGCCATGCTTTTTATCCCTAGCCATGACAAGAAGTCGCTCAGATTTTGCTCTTGGCGTAGATACTGGCATACTAAGGATTGCAGTATGAATTCGTGGAATTGGAAGACCTCTGGAATTGAGGCGTTCTCTTTCCGTTCTGTAAATTGTGGGACAAATGTCAGGTAATTTGATACAGGTAGCTCCTCTCTGTGACCATCGGAGAGGTTACCCATTTGCGAAACCGCTTGCAGGGTGGTTTGGTCTGCTTGGAAGTGAGTTTTTCGATAGCCACCTCTTAATAGCAGATTTTCCGCTACATAAGCAAACTCTGGCCTAACCATAGACTCCTCTAATTTCCTAACGGGGCGCAGGTAAAGCCGAAACGGGAAATAATAAGTTCTACCTGACTGCCTAAAGGTAATAGGCTCCCAGGGTGGGATGGTCTCTGCGTTGCTGATTGCTTCCTTTCTCTCAACAACATAAAGGTTGTGTGCTTTCGCGCCATAAAGGAAGGAGATGAAATCCCCTTTTTGGACCTCCACAAAAGTCCAGATTCCGTTTATGCTGTTCGTAAACCCAGCTAAAGCGTACCTTATGCATAAATCCAAGTTTTTTCTATTAGAAACAGAGATTAGAAAGTATGACGTCTTCATTGCTTTACTCCTCCCTCTCCACCTCTTCCGCGAGGCCGATGCGCTCAACAGTGAGCGGCACATAGTTCACCCGCCCCGCCTCGATGAGTTCCCGCAGCTTCTTCTCATCCTCGGTGAGGCGGAACTTGCCGGTCTTGACTTCGATGAAGTCCACCCCATCCTCATACTTGATGCCAACAAAGTCGATGGGCTCCCCCAAATAGAACAGCCGGTCATACTGCGTCAGCTCGAAGGTGGCCATCAGCTCGTTGAGCTTCCCCGTCCGCTTGCTCAGGCTCCCCGTTATCGACTGCACCAGGTCACGTGGCAGACCCCTGAGCATGTCCTGTATCTCCCTCACCGACGTTTGCGAGGCCAGGGCGAAGAGGAGCTTCTGCTCCATGCTGGCGATGTCCGGCACCCCCCGCGGCCTGAGCGCCAAAACGGCGATGACCGCCAGCAGCGCCAGGACAACTATAGCGAAAATCACATAGACAACGGTATCCATAACGCCCTCCTTACTCCACGCCCCAGACCTTAACCTCTCCCTCCCCTAAAGTATAGCACGGGCCGGCACCATTATTCTCCCCTCTTTGCCCCGGCCCCCTGCCTAATGCCCGGAGCACTCGCCGACTGGTCGCTGCCAAGATGCCAATGTCAATAATCTTCTCCGCGATTTTCCCCAAAAATCCAGGCAGCCTGTAGCACCGGGAATATAACCGAATGAAAAACTCGAAGCGCCTTCTCAAAGCCCGCAGTTGCTCTGCGGAGACGCTCTCTTGCTGAAGCACGCTGTCCTCATAATAGGTATCGATGTGTTTATCGGTCAAAAAGCCTTCGCGCTCACACATATAGTAAGCTTTTGTCCCCGGATAGGGATAGAAGATGGAGACATGAGCCACCTTAGGCCTCACCCGGGCATTGAGCTTGATGGTGTCCAGAATCTGGCCTCTCGTCTCGAACGGCAGCCCGATCATATTGTAGCTCAGGGTCTTGATCCCCGCCTCATCGCAGCAGGCGAAGGCATCGATGATGCGCTTGGTGCTCACCTGGCGGTCGAGTACATTGCGGCGGATGTGCTCATTGCCGCTCTCGATCCCGAAGCGGATCAGGGCACACCCTGCCTCCTTCGCCATCTGGGCAATCTCCCGGTCCATCAGGTTGGGGTGGCAGTTCATCTCGAAGGGCAGCTTTATCCTCCTCCGGTATTCCCTGGTGAAATCTGCGAACCGCTCTTTTTTCATCGGCAGAAGGTCATCGTGGAAGACGTTATACTCGATCTGAGGGAAGTTCCTGACCACCATCTCCACCTCTTCAATGAGGCTGGTCACACTGCGGAACCTGATATACCTGTTGCCGCCGTATAGCTGCTTCATGGCGGGGCTGCAGCAGTAGTTACAATTGTAGGGGCAGCCGCGGGAGGCCATGAACACGCCCCGCTTCATGAACTTCAGGTCAAAGCTATCCTCAAAGGGGAAGACCTCCCGGTCGGGGAAGGGTAAGGCATCCAGCTCTTCGATGAGCGGCCTCAGCGGGTTTTTGTGCACCTTTCTGTCCTGTTTCACCCACAGATTGGGTATGTTCGAAAAATCCTTTCCCTCCTCCAGGGCCTGGCACAGGTTGAAAAGGGCCCCCTCCCCCTCGCCGATGCAGACCATATCGATGCCATCTAGGGCGAGCACCTCATCGGGGCACAGAGTGGCATGAACCCCGCCGCAGATGGTGAGTGCCTCAGAGTGACGCTTGGTGAGCGAGGCGAGCGGGGCCACATGGGGGAACACGTTTGTTACTACGGAGAAGGCCACCACATCAGGGCGGCTTTTTTTAAGGAAAGCGACAAACTCCTCCTCAGCTACATCGCCCATGAGGTGAAAGAACTGGCACTCATGCCCCCCATGCCTCAGATAGGCAATCAAGGAAGCGATCCCCACATGGAAGGGCCCTATAGTGCGATAAGCGGGATCGATGTAGGCAAAGGCAACTTTCATATCGTTAAGCCTTTCGACCATGCAGGATAAACTCGAAGGCGAAGCGGTCAAATAGCCAGGGCAGCACATGTCCCAGGCGTTCCCATAGGCGGGCGAGGGGCGCTGGCGTCCCTGGAGGGGCGTGGGTCAGGGCTGTGAGGTGAAATTGATTAACGCCCTCCTTAACGAGGATACGCACCACCTCGCGGCTGGAGAGGGCATTTTCATAGGGTGTGGGGTGTGCCAGTCCTGCGGGCAGGAGAAACCTGGGCAGGCGCATATATTTGCTGGGCTCGGCAACGACGATATGCCCTCCCCGCTTCACCACCCTCGCCATCGCCCGAAGGGGCTCGGCTATGGGCTGTGAGTGATGAAGGGAGCCCTTGGAGAAGACTACATCGAAGGCCTCGGTGCGGAAGGGAAGCTGGCGGGCATCGCCACAGACGCAGTTTTGGGCCCCGGCCCACCTGAGGTCCTCCAGTGAATCGCTCACTAGGTCTAGATTAACTATGAAGGCTCCCGCTTGCTCGAGAGGCAGCGATACCAGGTAGTCGTTTCCGCTCCCCACATAGAGCAGGCGCTTGCCTCTAACCCCCTTAGCTTTCGCCCTGAGAAATTCGCACAGCACCCTGGCACCATGCTCTGAATAGGAAGAAAAAATCTCTGCCGCCCTGGAATCCTTATAGATCACCTCTTTAGCCCAATTATAGAGGTGGTGTTCCCACATAAAGCGGTCGAGCTCCGGGTTGCCTGGGTCCCGCAAATCCTTTCCCTGGCGCATCGCCGCCATCAGCCTCTCCGTATAGGCGTTTTTTTGG
>CAZOVW010000076.1:0-4301 GCA_964583545.1 uncultured Dehalococcoidales bacterium
GCCCCGACACTTCGGCCTAGATCGGGGAGGCCCCGGATTATATCGGGGGACTTCCCTTTCCATCGTCCCTGTCATTGCGAGCCGGAGGCGAAGCAATCTCATGCTTCCTCCTTTCCACCACCGGGATTGCTTCGGCCGCCTTAGGCGACCTCGCAATGACAACTGAAGAACTGTTAATAATTCTCTTTAGGGTCGCCTTTTGGTATAATGGGAGCGTTAAAGATGGCAAAAAGGTTCGAGGTTATTGACCATACGGCTGACATCGGTATCACTGCCTATGGGGCAGACCTGAAGGAGGCCTTTGCCAATGCTGCTTATGCCCTCTTCAGCCTGATGGTCGATCTTGAGGGTGTGGGCGATGTTAGCTGCCACGAGGTTGAGGTAACCGCTGAGGATCGGGCGGAGCTCCTGGTGGCTTGGCTCAACGAGCTGATCTACCTCTTCGAGGTGGAGGATGTGCTTTTTAAGAGGTTTGAAATCGGCGAACTCAACGAGACGAGGCTCAGGGCAAGCTGCTACGGGGAAAAGATCGACCCTGAGCGTCATAAGATAAAAGCAGGGGTCAAGGCAGCCACCTACCACATGCTCAAGGTTGAAGAGAGGGATGTGGGGATACAGGGGGGGAGAGCGAAAGACTTCAGGGTTCAGGTGCTGTTTGATATTTAGGGGGTGTGGACATGCACGGGGGGGAAGTTTTAAAGAAAATTGACGATTATCGGTGGGAGATCCCGAAGAGCTATAAGGCGGGGATGAGGGTGGCCGGGCTCATCTACGCTGACGAGGCTATGCTGACTCATATCAGGGAGGAGGAGGCCCTGGAGCAGGTAGCCAATGTGGCCTTCCTCCCCGGGATCGTCTCTAGGTCCCTGGCGATGCCTGATATCCACTGGGGTTATGGCTTCCCCATCGGGGGTGTTGCGGCCACCAGGGTGGCGGATGGCGTGATCTCCCCGGGAGGGGTTGGCTTTGACATCAATTGCGGGGTGAGACTGCTGCGCACCAACCTCACCGAGGAGGAGGTTAGACCGAGGATCGAAGAGCTGGTAGGTGCCCTTTATCGTAATGTCCCTTCAGGGGTGGGCTCCCATGGGAAGCTGAGGGTTGACCAGCGGGAGATCAACAGTGTCCTCGTCAAGGGCGCCAGGTGGGCTGTGGAGCGGGGTTATGGGGAGGCGAGAGACCTGGAGGTTACCGAGGAGCATGGCAGCATGAGGGGCGCTGACCCTGAGCGGGTGAGCGCTAAGGCGAAGCAGCGAGGCGCTCCCCAACTGGGAACACTGGGCGCTGGGAACCACTTCCTGGAGGTGGAGGTGGTGGAGGAGATCTACGAGCCCGCTGTCGCCTCGGTCATGGGCATTGAAAGGGTGGGCCAGGTGCTCCTCCTGATCCACACCGGCTCACGGGGCTTCGGCCATCAGGTTTGCACTGACCATTTAGTGGCCATGGGAACAGCGGTCCAGAGATACGGGATCAATCTCCCCGACCGCCAGCTTGCCTGTGCCCCGGTGAAGTCCCCCGAAGGGCAAGCCTACTTTGCGGCCATGGCCTGCGCTGCCAACTATGCCTGGGCCAACCGCCAGTGCATCACCCATTGGGCCAGGGAGTCCTTTATCCAGGTGTTTGGCAAGAGCCTCGGCGAACTGGGTATGGAGATGGTCTACGATGTGGCCCACAACATCGCCAAGATGGAGGAGTACGAGGTAGACGGGAAGGGGCTCGCCCTTTGTATTCACCGTAAAGGGGCCACGAGGGCATTCCCTGAGGGGCACCCCGATGTGCCTGAGATTTATGCTGAGATCGGGCAGCCTGTGCTCATCCCTGGTGATATGGGTCGCTATTCCTACGTTCTGGTAGGCACCCAGCGGGCGATGGTGGAGACCTTTGGTTCCACCTGCCATGGTGCGGGGAGGATGAAGAGCCGTGGGGCGGCCAAACGAAGCCTGCGCGGCGCTGATGTCGCCAGGAGGCTTGCCGAAAAGGGGATCACGGTCAAGGCGGGGAGCATGCCTTCGCTTGCTGAGGAGGCCTCGGAGGCCTATAAGGATGTTGCCCAGGTGGTGGAGGTGACTCATCGGGCGGGGATCTCCCTTAAGGTGGCTAAAGCAAGACCTATCGGTGTGGTCAAAGGGTAATTTGCCCTTGCTGAGGTAGTAAAATTGGAAGGTTATATTGATGCTCTTGAGCTGACGCTGATCGCGCTGGCAGCGCTCCTTGTTATTTCCCTGTGTTTTATCTGGTTGGTCCGTGGCCTCCAGTGGCTGGCGAGCTTCGGTAAAAAGGGGGAGGGAGAAGATTCACAATGAAATAGTGGCTCCCAGGGATGGGAGGATCAAGGAGATACATGTATTGGAGGGGAAATATGTGAGGAGGTGGAGCCTTTGATCGCTATCGAGGAATAGAGAGTGCTGGAGCGAGTTTGGGAATTTCTCACGGGCACAGGCTTCGCCGGCTTCTATTGGGGCAATCTGGTAATGCTCCTCGTCGGCGGGGTGCTCATCTATCTGGCGATCAGGAAACGCTATGAGCCCCTTCTGCTGATACCGATAGGTTTCGGGGTAATATTAGCCAACCTTCCCGTGACCGGCTTGATGGAGGAAGGGGGTCTGCTTAACTATCTTGGTTTGGGCGTGCACCTGGCCATCTTCCCCCCCATAATCTTCCTCGGCATCGGGGCATTAACCGACTTCAGCCCTTTGCTTGCCAATCCGAAGACATTTTTTCTCGGCGCGGCAGCGCAACTCGGCATTTTTGCTACCATCTTTGGCGCCCTGGCCCTGGGTTTTTCCCTGAAGGAGGCGGGGAGCATCGGGATCATCGGGGGTGCCGATGGCCCCACGGCGATCTATACCACTATACTGCTGGCTCCGCACCTGATCGGGCCGGTAGCCATCGCCGCCTATTCCTATATGGCCCTGGTGCCCATCATTCAACCGCCGATAATGAGGCTGCTAACCACCAGGAGGGAGCGGGCCATCATTATGGAGGACCCCCGAGAGGTGTCCAAGCTGGAGCTTATCCTGTTCCCCATCGTCATCACGGTGCTCGTCGTCCTGCTGCTGCCGAAGGCAGCCCCGCTCATCGGGATGTTGATGTTCGGCAATCTACTTCGGGAGAGTGGCGTAGTTGAGAGGCTGGCGAACACGGCGGGTGGGGAACTGATAAACATCGTTACCATTTTTTTGGCTATCGTTGTCGGGGCAGAGATGGGCGCGGAACGGGTGTTGAACGTTCAGACCCTGGAGATCTTTGCGCTGGGGCTCTTCGCCTTCGGTGGCGGGACGGCCGGCGGCGTTTTAATGGGAAAACTGATGTGCTGGCTTACTGGTGGGAAGGTCAACCCGCTCATTGGCGCTGCCGGCGTCTCCGCTGTCCCGATGTCTGCACGGGTGGCGCAGGTTGAGGGGCAGCGTGCGAACCCCCAGAATTTCCTGCTGCTGCATGCTATGGGGCCGAATGTCGCCGGCGTCGTCGGCTCCGCCGCCGTAGCCGGAGTACTGATCGCTTTCTTAGCATGACTGTATCAAACTGACGGTCTGCTAAGCATCGCCGTGGCATGAATGACACGTATCGCTACACTGTGACTGAGTGAACAATTTGGACTCCTGTGCAACATGTAGACTGCTTAGTGTGCTTGGTGGTATCGTAGCACCACGGGCGCTACCTTAGTGGCGGAGTCCACCGCATGATGGATGCCCACCCCATAGCCGCCGGCATCAACGCCGACATAGAAAAGCCCTTGGATTGGAGCCTTGATCGATGGCTTATGGCGCCCGCACTGACCCACAATCTGACCCAGACCAATACACTCGCCGCCCTGCCCGGGGACCACACTATCCCGGGTTAATCGGCTGACAGAAGCAGTAGTATAGTTCTCACGGCGTATGATGTGTTTACGGATCTCGGGGTTGAACCTGGCAACCGCTTCATCCAGTGCGTCCAGCCACTTCTTCATGTCCTTCATTTTGGGGTCGGCCGCGCACAGGGTAGCAGTCTGAATCAACTGCTTGCCCTGAGGAGCGAGTTTGGGGTCGAAGCCCGAGGGGTTGAAGACGATGACCAGCATATCATCTGGAATCTCGCCCGCCTTTGCTTTCATGTAGCGTTCCATGTTCCACCAGCTATCGTCAGAGTAGATAATATAAGCACAGTCTTCAAACACCACCTTGTCCAAGAAATAGCGGCTGCCCATCAGTCCCAAGGAGGGGACCAGCTCCCTGATGCGGTTGACGTAGCTCTTATCGAAATGCTCCTCCCCCACCAGCTTGAGTACCGTAGGCTGGATCCCGGCGTTGCTTACCACG
>CAZOVW010000077.1:0-3837 GCA_964583545.1 uncultured Dehalococcoidales bacterium
CCTATCCCCCTGACCCCCTTCCCTTATTAAGGGAAGGGGGTCAGGGGGATAGGTTGTTAAACGACCTTAACTACTTCTTTGGTTTCAGCCTAAACTCCCACTGGCAGGCGATCTCATCCTTGCTTTTGCGGGGAGGCAGCTTTAGGGCCTTCGTTTTTATACCTGGATTGAAAAAACGAGCCGTCTCCGGGATCAGTGGCTGGTCAAGCTCATTACATGCTAGGTTCAGCAGCCAGTCGTCGCCATGCCGCTCACAGTATTCCAGTGTCCTGCAGCGTTTCACAGTCATCAAGCCATAGTTCCCGTTTTCCCTCAGTTCAAACTCAATATCGAACATTACAGCGAACCCTGGATCGACCTGAAAGTGTTTGAACATAGAAGCGATATCGTTACCCTTGATATTCATCGCCTCTGTCGGCCGACGCAGCTCCTGCTTCCAGTTCGTATCCCAAACCTCCTTGGAACACGAGAGAGCTACGTCATCACCGAATCTCCGCCTGATCACGGTAGTCCACATTCCGTCTGCTCCCAGATAGAGCTTACCGGCGGCGACTAGCAACCTTATAAGCGCCTCTTTGGAGAAATCGGTCAGTTTTAGATCCGGTTTGAATTCCCCACTATAATCTTGTAATTCTGGCATATTAACCTCCTTAGATAATTCTCCCATTCCGTTCACCCTGAGCCTGTCGAAGGGCCTATCCTGAGCTTATCGAAGGCCTGTTCATGGTTCGACAGGCTCACCACGAACGGTTTGACAAGCCTGTCCTGAGTTTACCGAAGGGCCTGTCCTGAGCATATTAACCTCCTTATAGAAATTGGTGTCTTGAGACGCCTCCTACAGGCGATACTCCCACACGCAGACGGGGATATCGTCGGGTCTCTTGCGTGGCGGAAGCTTCAGCGGCTTCACCTTTATTTTAGGATTAAAGAAATCGGCATAATCTTGGAAGGCCGTGGGCTCTAGGTCCTGACATAACGGTTTGATCCTGCCTGGGTCTGTCTTCTCAAAATACAACAATGAGGGGCAGCGGTAAATAGTCATTAAGGCATATTTCGGGTCCCTAATGTAAATATCATACTGGTATAGCCCCTTCGTGTAACATGGATCAAGCTGAACAGCCTTGAACATTGTATAGAGATCGTTCCCCTCGATATTTGCTGCCTTCTTGACTCCGCCAAGTACGTGCCTGACTATTCTCCGCCAGACCTTCATCTCGAATTCCCAAGATTTTTCCGGGCCTACTTCTTCGGCGACGGTGGAATACCAGAGCCCGTCCATTAGCTCATACAGCCGGCCATATTCACATATTATATTCTCCAGCATCTCTTTGGAGAAATCGTCATATCTGAACTGCCGTATAAACTCGCCGCTATAATCCTTGAGTTCTCCCATCTTGGCCTCCTTTTTTATAGATTTCGCTATGTGTCTGCTCATGCTAGCTCGGAAAAGTGCCTTGAACCTGTTTTCAGCTCACAATCTCACCACCTCCTATGAGCCAGTCAACTTTAGAATCTGGCTGGTGTATCCCTCCATCTATCTCGAAGACCTTGCCCGTCACCCAATCGGAGGCAGGTGAGGCTAGATAGATCGCCGCCAGGGCTATATCCTCAGGCGTCCCCATACGCTTTAAGGGAGTGCCACGCAGGATTCTATCTTTCACCGGCCCCAGTGTCGGGGCACTGGTTTCGGTCCACACAGCACCAGGGGAGATACAATTCACCCGAACATGAGGAGCCAGTTCAAAGGCCAGCGTCTGGGTGAGCTGGTTTACCCCGGCCTTAGATACCCCGTAAGCAATCATTCCCACGGCTGGCATGTCAGCCTCCCGGCTGGAGATGTTGACGATTGAGCCTGCTTTCTGCTCCAGCATGACCCTGGCTACAGCCTTGCTGCAAAGAAACGTGCTTGTCAGATTCTCTCGTAGCTGATATTCCCAGGCACGCTCGCTGGTCTCCATCGCTGGCTTGATGTAACCAGCACCCGCATTGTTAACCAGGATATCGATGTGGCCGAACTCCTCTCTGGCCTTGTTCACCATATTCTCCACCTGCTCGCTGTCCCGGACGTCACATGGTATGGCCAGGGCTTTGCGGCCCAAGCTGCGAATATCCGCTGCTGTAGCCTCTATCTCGCTCAGTGTCCGGGCAACACAGACCAAGTCAGCACCAGCCTCAGCAAAGGCCAGCGCTATCCCCCTGCCTATACTCCTCCCAGACCCGGTGACGATAGCCACCTTACCACTTAGGGCAAACTTGTCCAGGATCATCTTAGTAGAGGCTGTCTAAGAACCTCACCCTCTTTATCCCCCTCTCCTTTTAAGGAGAGGGGGAGGGAATATATCTGGGGGACACCCCCAGACCCCCGCCAGAGGGGTCTCCCCTCTGGACACCCCGAAGGAGAGGGAGAAGAGTTGATTCCGAAGGGGCTTTTACCCCACAAAATCTTTGATTTTGTGGGGACCCAGGTTTTTAAGCCCCTTCGATCCTTCCATAGAAGGACTTTTTGGATAGCCTTAGTACCGCCGTTGAATTCTAGCATAGAAAAGCGTGCCATGTCAATCGGCACAGACAGCTTGTAAAGCGGAGACCCTGATTGAAAGAGACAAACAAGTCAGATGTGTCACCTAGCGCCCATCGGCGTCTTGAGACGCCTCCTACGAGTCAAATTCGTAGGAGGTCTCTCCAGAGACCGAACTCCTATAGCTATGCGACCCCCCGAGATTTCCTTAACTTGTCGGTCAGCATCGGCACTACTTTGAATAGGTCGCCGACGATTCCATAGGTGGCTACCTCGAAGATGGGCGCATTGGGGTCTTCGTTGATGGCAACAATGACATCGGAGGTCTGCATGCCTGCCAGGTGCTGGACCGCCCCGGAGATGCCACAGGCGATATAGAGCTTGGGACAGACGGTCTTCCCTGTCTGACCAACCTGATGTGAATAGGGGATCCAGCCATCGTCTACGGGTGGACGTGAGGAACCCAGCGCCGCCCCCAGGACCTCAGCAAGCTCCGCTATTAGCTGGAAATTATCCGGCTTCCCCAGCCCCCGGCCACCAGAAACAATGATCTCGGCGTCATCGAGCTTGACCTTTTCGGTCAAGTCCTCAACGAAATCGAGGAGTTTGGTTCTAGATGTGATGGCTTCCTTATCAAAGTTCACCCTTATTATCTCTCCCCGCCGCCCTGCATCAGGCGCTGTCTTTTTGAACAGGTGGGGGCGGACGGTGGCCATCTGGGGCCTTCTCGCCTGGCAAATGATGGTAGCCATGACGTTGCCGCCGAAGGTGGGGCGTGTCTGCAGTAGGAGCTTGCTCTCGGGGTCAATGTCAAGGCCGGTGCAGTCGGCGGTGAGGCCGGTATGGATGATGGAAGCCACTCTGGGGATGAAGGAGCGGCCCATCGCAGTGGCACCGGCGAGAACTATCTCCGGCTTGTGCTTGCGGATCAGATCGACGAGCACCCCAGTATAAAAGTCCTCCTGGTGGTCCGCCAGCGCAGGGTCGTCCGCCAGGTAGACCTTGTCAGCGCCGTACGCTACCAGCCCTTCGGCACCTTCGACATTATGGCCGAGACATACTGCGCATAGCTCATCCCCCAGCTTATTGGCAAGCTTTTGGCCCTCCGCTAGTAGTTCATAGGACACGCTTTTTAGCTTGCCATCTCGCTGCTCGGCGAACACCCAAACACCCTGGAAGCCCTTGCTGACCTCTTGCTCGACTTCCTCGATGATTATGGCATCGAAGTCGCAGGCCTCCACGCAGGCGCCGCACAGGTTGCAGCCCTCCTTGATATGTGCCTTGTCGTCCGCTATCTCTATCAGGCCGAAGGGGCAGAC
>CAZOVW010000078.1:0-3535 GCA_964583545.1 uncultured Dehalococcoidales bacterium
ACCGGTATAAAGCCCGAGACGCTGGGCGACCTCAAGACGGTTATTGAGTATGTGTATAAGGAGGTTACCCATCTTCTTGATTCCACTGCCACCGGGCAGGAGGGGAGCCACCTGGATTACGAGTCTAAAGCTCTCCATGCCGGCATGCTCGACCACGTCGCGCTGGAGGCAGCCGACATCGCCCAGATTGTGGGATTTAACTATCCCACCTCGGTGGCGGAGACCCCCCTGGTGGACCTGGGCTGGGCTTCGGTGGACAAGTCCAAGCCGCTCATCCTCCTGGTGGGACACAATCCCGCTACCTCCACGGCAATTATTGACTACATTCAGGAAAATGACCTCTATGACAAGGTCGAGGTAGGTGGTATCTGCTGCACCGCCAATGAAACGGTCCGCTATTCCGACAGGGCAAAGATTATCGGTCCTCTCTCCCGGCAGCTTTTCTTTGTAAGAACGGGTCTTGCCGATGTCATCGTCACCGATGAGCAGTGCATCAGGGCTGACATGACCGTAGAGGCAAGCAAGGTCGGCACCCGCGTTGTCGCCACCCTGGACAAGGCGATGTATGGGCTTGAGGATGCCACCGAGCGAGTTCCCGACGAGATAATAAAGCAGATGGTGGATGAAGATAAGCATTTCGCTATCCTGGATACCCGAAAAGCCGCTGAGGTGGCGGTTAAGGTCGCCATGGAAATTGCCCCGCAGCGAAAGAAGGAGTGGCTGAAGGATGAGGAAGCTATAGAGCTGGCTAAGAAGTGCACCGATTGCGGGATGTGCGAGAAGGTCTGCCCCAACCTTTTCTCTATCGGTGATGGCATAATCGAAGTCGCCAAGGGTAACTTTGACCTGATAAGAAAGCAGTTCAATCTATGTATTGGCTGTGGGAAATGCGAGCAGGAATGTCCCAACAAGGTTCCCATCTTCAAGATAATGCAGGTGGCGGCGAGCAAAGAAAGCTGGAAGATAAGGGCGGGGCGTGGTGCTATTATGGATACCGAGATAAGGAATGTCGGGGCGCCCATCACCCTGGGCACAATCCCCGGAGTGGTCGCCCTGGTCGGCTGCTCCAACTACCCTGACATAGACGACATTGCTGACATGGTGGACGAGTTCGCCCGCCGGAAGTATATCGTGGTCTTGAGCGGCTGTGCCGCCATGGTCGCCGGGATGAAAAAGGATGCCGAAGGCAAGAACATTTATGAGAGATATTCCCCTGCTTTTGATGCCGGCTGTGTGGTGAACGTCGGCTCCTGCGTGGCGAATTCCCATATCTCGGGAGCAGCAATAAAGATAGCCAATATCTTTGCCGCTCTGCCGTTGCGGGCTAACTACGAGGTTATCGCTGATTATGTCCTTAACCGAGTGGGCGCCGTTGGTGTAGCCTGGGGGGCAATGTCTCAGAAGGCGGCTGCCATCGGCACCGGGGTTAACCGGCTGGGCGTTCCGGTAATACTGGGTCCTCATTCCGCCAAGTATAGAAGGCTCTATCTTTCCCGCAAGGGAGAGGATGACTGGAGGGTTATGGATGCCCGGAAGAGGGAAATCGTGGATACCGGCGAGCCTTCCCCGGAGCACCTGGCTTATGTCTGCGAGACCAAGGAGAAAGCTATGGTGATGATTCCCAAGCTGTGCATCAGGAAAAACGATACTCCTCAGGGAAGGTCGCTAAAGCTGAACCATTATATCTCCCTGTATAAGAAATATATGGGAGGCGGGCTTCCTGAAGACCTTCATCTCTTTATCCGCCGAGACCCCGATATACCTCTGGTTTATAAGAAAGAGGTGAGAGCCTACCTTCAGGGAATCGGCTGGCAGCCCAGGGAGCCGGTGGGACTTCCTACCTTAATCGGGACTTATCCCACCAAGGTCCCCCTGGATGCCGTAATTCACTAAAGGAGGGAAAGAAATGGCAGTGATACCGCTTCATCGAGTTAATGTTTTAACCGGGATAAAGGCCGCCCGGCAGATTGAGGACGCTGAGGAGTGTGCCGCTTTGATTCAAAAGGCGAAAAGGCCTCTCCTCGTCCTTGGTCCGCTGCTCACGAAATGGTCGCTTGACGGGAAGCTCCTTATTGAGTATGCCCTGGAGATTGCCCGGCTCGCCTCTATCCCCGTGTGTGCCACGGAAACGGTTAAGGGGAAAATGACCCAGCTGGGGGTGAAGCCCGATATTGTCTATGACGCCGTGGAGATAATAAATGCTCTCAAGGACCCTGATTGGCGGGGGGTTAAGAAGGAAGGAAACCATGACCTGGTCATCTTCTTCGGCATAAGGAGCGACCTCGCAGAGCAAGGCCTCTCCGTTCTAAAGCATTTTGCTCCTCACTTGAAGACCATGACGCTGTGTAAATATTACTTCCCCAACGCCAATTATTCCCTTCCCAATTTCAGGAAGGATGAGCAGTGGAAGGCGTTCCTGGTGAGCCTGATAGATAATTTAAAGAAAGGAGGATAAAAAATGGAGTTTCATGTAGACATCGGTCCTCAATACGAAGGAGAGGTAATAAGGAAAGAAGACCTCTATATGGAGTTTGGCGGTCCCAAGGTGGCTCATAAGTTCGAGCGGGTAACCCTGAAAAGCCCCGATGAAATTGAGCATGAGAAGGTGGAGCTTATCGGTCCCGATATAGCTGATTTGGCGCCTTACGATGAGGTAAAGGGGGGTGGAAGTTACCCCATAGCCATCATGGTTGATGTTGCTGGAAAACAACTGGACAAGGACGCCGAGCCGGTCATTGAGAGAAGGATTCACATGTTCACCAATTTTACCGAAGGCTGGTATCACATGAACCAGAGACAGGATATCTGGTTAAGGATGAACAAAGCCCGCGCCAAGAAAGGCTTCAATTCTCTCAAGGAGCTGGGGGAAATTTATAACTTCCTCTTCACCTCAGAGATGGAAATAATTGAAAAAATCCAGACGACCATCATCACCGATGAGGAAAAGATAAAGAAGCTTCTCCCCCAGGCTCTGGAGGTTTATAAAGCCCGCGACGAGAGGGTGAGGAAACTGCGTGATGAGCAGGTGGACACATTTTATGGCTGTGTTCTGTGCCAGAGCTTCGCCCCGACCCATGTATCCATCATAACCCCGGATAGAATTTCCAATTGCGGCGCCATCAACTGGTTTGATGGCAGGGCTGCGGCCAAGATTGACCCCGAGGGACCAATCTTTGCCATCCCCAAAGGGGAGCTTATCGACCCCGTAAGGGGCGAATACACCGGAGTGAACAAGATGGAGGCGGAGAGGTCCCTGGGGACTTACGACCGGATTTATCTCTACAGCGCCTTTGAGCATCCCCACACCTCCTGCGGCTGCTTTGAAGCCATTGTGTTCTACATCCCTGAGGCGGACGGCTTTGGTGTGGTGCACCGGGAGTTCAAGGGCGAGACCGTCATCGGAGAGACTTTTGCCCATATGGCTGGTGAGACCTCCGGGGGAAAGCAGGTGGAAGGCAGGCTGGGGACGGGTCTGGAGCAGTTGCGGTCTCCCAAGTTCATCCAGGCGGATGGAGGGAGAAAGAGGATTGTCTGG
>CAZOVW010000079.1:0-3489 GCA_964583545.1 uncultured Dehalococcoidales bacterium
ATGGGCATGATGATTGGCTGGAAGGCTTTCATCGCCGCCGTGGTGGGAGGAATCGGATCAATAAGGGGGGCTGTCGTAGGGGCTTTCCTTTTGGGCTTGATTGAGATAGGCACGGGAGCTATTTTCCCCTCCCGCCTTCGCGATTTGATATCCTTTGTCGTCGTATGGACCATCTTGATGATCAAACCGACAGGGTTTTTCGGTGTAGCCAGGCGACAAAAAGTCTAAATCGCGACAAGCCCCGGCTTTTATAGATGGAGATCGAGGTGGAGGTAGAAACGATGAAAAAATACTATTTGCCCTTAGGCCTCATTGGTCTCTTTATCGTGCTGACGGGCGCGAGCTGGCTGGGCCTCTTCAGCGACTATATTCAAACGGTGTTGATATTTATGGGGATCAACGTCATCCTGACCGTAAGCCTGAATTTAGTGAATGGCTACATGGGGGAATTCTCTGTTGGTCACGCGGGCTTCATGGCTATCGGGGCCTACATCACGGCTATCATTACAACGCGGGTCATCCCACATTTCACCATGGGCGCTCCGTTGATCCCGACGGGGTTGTACCCTCCCGAGGTGGGAACGTGGGCCAAAGGCCCTGCGGTGCAGTTAGTATTCCCCGTGATCTTACTCCTGGGCGGGCTGGGGGCAGCCTTGGCGGGGCTTCTGGTGGCTGTCCCCTCCTTCAAAATCAGGGGCGACTACTTGGCCATCATCACTTTAGCTTTCAATTACATTGTTAAGAGTTCCTTCGAGAACACACAGGCCCTGGGTGGCTCGCGGGGACTCGTAAGTATACCCAGAATAACCACTGTGCCATGGGTTTTCCTCTGGGCTGTTGTATCGCTATGGGCAATTCGCAATTTCATTTATTCCAGTTATGGCCGGGGAGTGTTGGCCATCCGAGAAGATGAAATAGCTGCCGAGTTGATGACGGTGAACACCCGCCGTTCCAAGATCCTGGCATTCTGTATTTCCTCTTTCTTCGCCGGGATTGGTGGTGGCCTCCTCGCCCATCTTCTTCTCTATATTAACCCCACTACCTTCTCTATTTTTAAATCCACCGAGGTCTTAGTGATGGTTTATCTGGGAGGGATGTCAAGTGTCAGTGGATCGCTCCTTGGTGCTATCGCCTACACCGTCCTAGTTGAGGTGTTAAGGCCCCTGGGGTTGTGGAAATGGGTGGTGATTCCATTGCTCCTCATATTCTTGATGCTATTTCGTCGGGAGGGGATATATGGCGGCAGAGAGTTCAAGTTCCTACTTCCTAAAGAGGAGGTAAAAGGCTATGCCTCTTCTACAGATTGAGAACTTGACCCATTTCTTTGGCGGACTAAAGGCCGTCAAGGATTTCGAAGTAGGAATTGAGAAGGGGGAGATCGTCGGGCTGATAGGGCCCAATGGGGCCGGGAAGTCAACCATTTTCAATCTCATCTGCGGCCTTTATCAGCCCACGGAAGGGAAGATCATCTTCAATGGCTCTAACATAGCGGGCCTCCCTGCCCATAAAGTGGCCTCAAGAGGCATAGGGAGAACTTTCCAGAATCTGAGGCTGTTCAATAATCTCACGGTTCTGCAAAACATCAAGATTGCTCAATATTCGCAAATCAATTACCGTTTGGCCGATGCTTTCCTCAGGACGAAGCATTATCTGGAGGAGGAGAAGGAAGCAGAGGAGAGGGCCTACGAGCTTTTGGATACGCTTGGCATCAGCCATTATGCCGACCAATTGGCCCTGAACCTTCCTTACGGCGATCAACGGCGGGTGGAAATGGCCAGGGCGCTGGCACTGAAGCCTACATTGCTGCTTTTGGACGAGCCAACGGCCGGGATGAGCCCGGCTGAGATGATGAGGATGGCAGAGCTGATTAAGGAGGTAAAGGAAAAGTTTGATTTGACCATATTTCTCATCGAGCATCGTATGAGGGTGGTGATGGGGATTTGTGAGCGGATATTAGCCATAGATTTTGGTGCCCTCATAGGGCAGGGGAGGCCTGATGAGATAAGGAACGATCCAAAGGTGAAAAAGGCCTATTTGGGAGAGGAGGTGATCGTGTGACATTATTGAAAGTAGAAGACTTAAGAGTATCGTACGGACATATTCAGGCGGTGCAGGGGATATCGTTTGAGGTGGACGAGGGAGAGATCGTGGCGATTATAGGCGCAAACGGTGCTGGAAAGACGACGACTTTGCACGCCATATCGCGTTTGATACCCGCCGAGCCGGGCAGCAAAATGGTCTATATGGACAAAAACCTCCTCGATTATCCCCCCCACCTTGTGGTAAGCGAACTGGGCATCTCCCAGGTCCCCGAAGGCAGGCATATCTTTGGCAATCTGACCGTGATGGAAAACCTTCAACTGGCCACATATGGCCACCGTCGCGATAAGGAAGGGATTGAAAAAGATTTCGAAAAGGTTTTTGCTCTCTTTCCCCGCCTGGCGGAGAGAAAAAAACAGTCCGGAGATACATTGAGCGGCGGTGAGCAACAAATGCTGGCGGTGGGAAGGGCTTTGATGTCCAGAAGCAAGCTGATGCTTCTGGACGAACCGTCTATGGGATTGGCTCCCCTCCTGATGCAAGATCTATTCCGGGCCCTACATGAAATCAGCAAGGAGGGGACAACCATCCTCTTGGTGGAGCAGAATGCTCGCATGGCGCTGCAATTCGCCCGGCGAGGTTACGTGCTGGAGGCGGGAAGGATTGTGCTAGAGGGGCCATGTAAAGAGTTGGCTACCAACCCCCAGGTGGAGGAAGCCTACCTGGGAGGATAAGAATCCCACCATCGCGATCAATCGAGGGAAGGGACTCTCTGTGATAAAAGAGGAGCGAGGTGTATAGCAAACCTAATTGGGTCGAAATTGACCTCTGGACGTCATCGCTGATAACTGCCGTCAAATCAAGAGGTGGATCGGGGAGAAGACAGAGTTGATGGCGGTGGTTAAAGCGAACGCCTACGGGCACGGGGTCATGGGCTGGCCGATCTGATCCCCCTACTTCGCTTAACGATCAATTTAGGACGAATCAAAAGCCGCCTAATAGGCGGCTTCTTCTTTTGCTCTCGTCCGCTGAGGCAGCAAGGGAGTGATCGCCTCAACAAAGACTTGCCATAGAAGGCATTGGGTAGTATAATTTTGACAGAACCGCAATAAAAAAGGGATCAGTGATTACCAACTGTCTGACCTATGTCTCTCTCTATGCTTTTAAGTGCCTGGCACACCGATCCAAATATCGCCTCGAACATCGCCGCGTGGCGGACCTTCCCCACGCGCCCGGCGCAGTTTGCGCCATTCCCAGATGACCTCCATCCTGCACTGGTGGACGCCCTGCGCGCCCGTGGCATCGGCGCACTCTACACCCATCAGGCGACGGCGTGGCAGCGCGCGCAAGCCGGCCAGCACCCGGTCGTCGTCACCGGCACGGCCAGCGGCAAGACGCTCTGCTACAACCTGCCTGTTCTCGACCGTCTGCTGCGCGATCCGAAGGCGC
>CAZOVW010000080.1:0-3283 GCA_964583545.1 uncultured Dehalococcoidales bacterium
CGTGGTAAGCAACGCCGGGATCCAGCCTACGGTACTCAAGCTGGTGGGGGAGGAGTACTTCGACAAAAGCTATGTCAACCGCATCAGGGCGCTGGTTCCATCCATGGGACTGATGGGCAGCCGCTACTTCCTAGATAAGGTAGTATTTCCAGACTGTTGCTATGTTATCTACTCCGACGATAGCTGGTGGAACATGGAACGCTACATGAAAGCGAAGGCGGGTGAGATTCCCGATCCCGATGATATGCTCATCTTCCTCTTCAACCCCTCGGGCTTCGACCCCAAACTCGCTCCTCAGGGCAAGCAGTTGATTCAGACTGCTACCCTGTGCGCGGCCGACCCCAAAATGAAGGACATGAAGAAGTGGCTGGACGCACTGGATGAAGCGGTTGCCAGGTTCAACCCCGAGATCCGTAAACACATCATACGCCGTGAGAACTATACTACTGCTTCTGTCAGCCGATTAACCCGGGATAGTGTGGTCCCCGGGCAGGGCGGCGAGTGTATTGGTCTGGGTCAGATTGTGGGTCAGTGCGGGCGCCATAAGCCATCGATCAAGGCTCCAATCCAAGGGCTTTTCTATGTCGGCGTTGATGCCGGCGGCTATGGGGTGGGCATCCATCATGCGGTGGACTCCGCCACTAAAGTAGCGCCCGAAGTACTGCAATACCACCAAACACATTTCCTTGCTAGCTAAGGAGCGCTCGATATGGGTCTAGAATTCTATGAAGAGCTGAAGGCATTGGTTGGGCAGGAGGGGTCGCGGCTAGTGGCTGTTGATGAGGTGTGCAAGCCGATGATCAGACACTGGTGCGAAGCGATGCAAGATGGCAATCCCTTGTATACCGACGAAGAGTATGCCAGGAAAAGCAAGTATGGTAGTATTATCGCCCCACCCACGATGTTGCTGACATGGACTATGCCCCCACTATGGCCTCCGAGGGAACAGCCACCGCATCCCTTTGAGCAGTTTTTGGAGAAGCTCGATAAAGCTGGCTTTTATGGGATACTTATCACCAATGTGGCCCAGAAATATTATCGGCCGCTATTTCCTGGGGACCGTGTAAGCTTCACGTATAAGGTTACTGATGTGTCACCGGAGAAAAAGACGAGCTTGGGAAATGGTCACTTCGTGACCACGACTTTCACCTTCGCTAATCAAAAAGGGGAGATGGTTGGCACCCAAAGTCTTACCGTCTTGAAGTATCGCCTCGGACCCTAAGGCGCTAGAACTTATAGAGTAGATATGGCTTGGAAATCCCTTTACTGGGAGGATGTTGAGGAAGGACAAGAGCTTCCCACAGTAACTAGGGATATTACCTTTACCACGGTAATCGCTGGTGCTATAGCTAGCAGGGACTTTACTCCTGTGCATCACGACCGTGACTTTGCCCAAAAAGTGGGCCTGAAGGACATCTTTCTGAACAACGCGACCATCTGTGGATTTGTGGGTAAGTACTTGACCGACTGGACAGGACCCGAGGGAGAGCTAAAGGAGATATCATTTCGCATTCAGACACCCTGCTTCCCTGGTGATACCATGATAATGACCGGTAAGGTGGTCAAAAAATACACCGAGGGAGATCAGCACCTAGTGGATGTGGAATATAACTTCGCTGTTCCGCAGGGGCGCAACTGTAGTGGAACAGGAACCATTGCTCTGCCTACCCAAGGACACTAGCTGACTTGACAACCTGATGATCAGGGAAGTTAGGCTGGATTGGGGCTCATCTGAATAGAGTGAGAAGGAGATGCACATGGCTGAAAGAGTGGCGATTGTGGCAGTAGCCCAGACCAAATACCACCCGAACAGGAATGATGTAAATGAGGGGGAGATGGCGTATGAAGCGATAGAGAAAGTCCTACAGGAGACGGAGCTCACCTTCGCTGATGATGGCACCGGTATTGACTCCTCTGTCACCTGCTCTCAGGATTTCTGGGATGGCAGGACTATGTCAAACTTGAATATCATCTCCTATGATGGTTCACACTTGGGGTGTGAAGATAAGGTAGCTGCGGATTCGACCAATGCTATTTATTGTGCATTTGGCCAGATCCTCTCGGGCTTTCACGATATCGTTCTAGTTGTTTCCCACTGCAAGGAATCCCAGAGTGACAGGAGTATCATCGAAAGTTGTGCCTTTGACCCTATCTTCATGAGGCCTTTAGGCTTCGACTTTCTTACCGCTGCTGCCTTGCAGGCTAGGCGCTATATGCACAAGTATGGGGTGACGGCCGAACAGTGCGCCAAGGTGGCTGTTAAGAACCGCGGAAACGCCAAGAACAATCCTGTTGCCCAGGAACCTATGGATATCACGGTGAAGGATGTCCTCAGATCGAAGGTGCTGGTTGATCCCATCAGGCTACTTGACACAAAGCCCACCTCGGATGGCGCCTGCGCTATGATCCTGGCTCGGGAGGAGAAGGCCAGGAAGCTCACGGCGAAGCCGGTCTGGATAACAGGGATATCAAACTGCTATGAGACTCATTACCTGGGAGATAGGGATTTGGCTGAGTGCGATGCGCTGGTGTCAGCTGCGCGAAGGGCCTACAAGATGGCTGGCATTGCCAATCCCATAAAAGAAATAGACGTAGCCGAGATTTGTGATGAGTACTCCTACCAGGAGCTTCTGTGGATGGAGGGACTGGGCCTCTGTGGTCGGGGGGAAGCGGGCAAGCTTATCGATGCCGGGGTGACTCGGATTGGGGGCCGGCTGCCGGTGAACCCTTCAGGCGGGATGCTCTCTGGCAATCCAACTGTTGTGGCAGGGATAGCGAGGGTAGCTGAGGCGGTGCTACAGCTTCGGGGTGAAGCTGGCAAGAGGCAAGTGCCGGGAGCAAGTGTAGCCCTGGCTCACGGTGTTACAGGGATCTGTGGGCAGCACCATTGTGTCATGGTATTAAGTAATAAGTAATCGGAGGTGGGAAATGGCCAACAGAGTGGCTATAGTAGGTATTGGTCAGACCTATCACAAGAGCCGCCGGCCTGATGTTAGCCAGCCAGAGCTGGTCAACGAGGCGGTGAGGGCAGCCCTGGCTGATGCTCAGATGAACATGAAGGATATTGAAGCAGTGTTTGTGAGCAATATGGAGGCATTCGAAGGGGTCTACCTTCCCGACCACTGGATGGCCGATGAGTCTGGCAACTTTATGAAGCCAGGTTTTAAGATCGCCGCAGGGGGTACCAGTGGCATCGCATCCGCCAAGGAGGCCTTCCATTTTCTTACCGCGGGCATCTTTAATACCGCCCTGCTCATCGGCTTTGAGAAGCTTGACACAGGTG
>CAZOVW010000081.1:0-3163 GCA_964583545.1 uncultured Dehalococcoidales bacterium
CTCAAGCAGAAGCAAAGGGGGATTTTCAATGTCGCTGGAGAGAGGGGCCTGCGCTATACAGAGATGATCGCTGCCTCAGGCAAACCGTCCATTTCGCTCCCGGCAGGTTTGCTGAGGTGGCTCGCGAATATTGCCTGGAAGCTTCGCCTGTCGCGGGCAGAGGGTGGCGGCCTGGAGCTTCTCAAATATCCGGCAGTTGTCAGCACGGAAAAGGTGCAGAAAACGACCGGATTCAAGTTCCGCTACTCTGGCCCAGAGGCATTTATGTCCTTTATCGAGGCGATGCGGAAGACTTCCTGATTACGAAGATAGGAGTTCGGTCTCTGGAGAGGCCTCCTACGAATTTAGGCTGTTTTAATATGAGCGCGACTTTATCGTAGCGGGCTAAAAGGAGAAGACCCGTTTCAATCCCCTTTCGAGGATTAGTTCCCCTCTCACGAAGCTATCCATGCCTTTTATTAGTGAAGGTAATACCAGGGCCAAACTACTTACTAATTTAATCGAGGATTTTATGGAGGCTGTCTAAAAACCTCACCCCCTGTATCCCCCTCTCCTTCAAAGGAGAGGGGGAAGTGTTGATTCCGAAGGGGCGAAGCCCCTTCGAGCTACCCTTTTTGGACAGCCTGATTACTTAGCTTGCTGCTTTGCTGCATGGCGGCCGGCGCGCCGTCCCGCGAAAACGCAGTCCGCAATGGATGTGCCGCTAGCGAAATAGACGTTGGAGCACAGCCCTATTGCATTGCGTCCCGCAGCATACAAACCCTCGATTGATGAACCATCCGCTCGCTTAACCTGTCCAGTCTGCTCGTTCACAACAAGGCCGCCGAGGGTGATAGCTGCGGTAGGTATGCCGAACTTGGTTAAAAAATTAGAGAACCCATGAAGTGAGCAATCCAGCGCATAGAATGGAGGCGTGTCCTGCGGCACGAAACGCTTCTGTATCTTGCCCAGCGGATCGGGTTCGCCCTTGGCAGCGATCTCGTTATATTGCTTCATTGTTGCTTCAAGCCCTTCCGGGGAAATCTTGAGCTTCTGTGCCAGTTTGCTAAATGCCGAGGCCTTCTTGCGGCTGATTAGCACCATGGGTATCATGGTCAGTTTCTGGAAAAATGCGCACTGGTCTCTGAAATGGCTCTTGGTTTCCTTATAGGTCTTGCTGTCGAAGACGAGGTAGGCATTACCGCCGCATTTGGAGACGATGTAATCACCCTGCTTGCCGCCGTACAGGTCCTCGCTGCAGATGCGCTCTCCCTTCTTGTTCACTAGGACGCCCTGCATCAGTGCCTCTGGCGGGACGTAGAAGCACCACGCCGACATCTTGTCCATATGGGATGTGACGCCGCCGACGCTCTCCCCCAAGGCGATCCCTGAACCATCGTCAGCATAGGTGCCTATAGGCATACATCTGCGGAAAATACTATTGCACTCATTGACCATCTTGCTATTAAAAATGAAGCCGCCGGCTGTCAATATGACACCCTTGCGCGCCCGCGCGCGGTAGGGCCGGGAGCGTACCTTCATGATGCCGATGGCTAGCTTATTAAGCAGGCTCGCTAGTGGAGGGAAATAAGTGTTGAGCTTGGCGTTAATCCGAGTGATACCGGCATGGAACCGTCTGAGAAAGATCGAACTCAGCGGTATGGAACGCCCTTCCACCCCAATCACCCGTCCGTCCTCCGCCTGGATGAGCTTCAGCACCTGGGTCTGGCAGTGCACCTGGACGTTTTTGCTTTTGCGTATCGTTTTCTCTAAAGGATGGAACATCCCGAGGCCTGATAATCCCTTGCCCTTGGCGCGGTGGCCACGCGGCGCGGGCTTTGCTTTGTCCTTATAATGAGCACTATTCTCGCTTCCGGAATAGTACAGATAATAAGCATCAGTGGGGTAGGAGGTCTTGAACGGGCATAGCGATCCCTCGAAGGGGACGCCGGCCTCCTCCAGCCAGCGGATGTCCTCAGTTGACTCCTCACAGAAGCGGCGCAGCGTTTCGTTAGTCATGACGCCGTCGCCGATCTCTTGCTTCAGGTAGTTGTACATCTCATCGACTGTATCTTCGCATCCCGCCGCTGTCTGGTATGACGTACCGCCGCCAGCGTAGGTGACGCCGCCGCTGACAGCAGTGGCCCCACCCCCGTGGAAGCGGTCCAGCACCAGCACCGACGCCCCCTGCTGAGCGGCTTCCAGAGCGGCGCAGGCGCCCGCCCCACCAAAGCCTACTACGATAACGTCCACTTCAGCATTCCATTGTTGATCTTGTTGCTTCGCAGCCATATATCCTCCTTTGAAAGGGCGAGCCCCCTATACTGCAATAAAGGCAGGGCTGGCCTCTATCTTATTTATATTACCCCCTACTAAAGAGAATTTATTAGAGGTGTATTCTTAAAGACGAGCAGGTTTTATCCTTGATACTGACCTTTGACCTTGGACACACACCACACGCCGCCATTTTCCATCTCCGCGACGCACCTGTTACAGTGAGCACACTTCGACGCCTGCCACTCACCTCTCTCCATCCTCCGAACCAGGTCCGGCTCCCTGATTAGAGCTCGACCTATCTGCACGAAATCGAAACCTTCCTCCATCGCCTTTTCCATATTGTCAATGGAGCAGATGCCCCCGATCAGGACCAGAGGAATACTCACCGCTTCTCGCACTTTCCGGGAATCCTCCAGGAAAAACAGCTCTTCAAAGGGATAAGTCTGGACAAAGAGGCGGCCAAACAGCCTCAAGGCCACCTTTTCCAGCAAACTTTTCTGACCCTGGAGCCACTCCTTGCGGGGTATTCTTCCCCGCATCATGTAGAATGGCGTCTTGGCTGTAAATCCGCCGCTGAGGATGAGAGCGCTCGCCCCCTCCGCCTCGAACCGCCTGGCTACCTCAATAGCCTCCTCCAGTTCCAAGCCGCCCTTGAACCCGTCCCTAAGGTTCATCTTGATCAAAATCGGAAAGTCGGGTCCGACGGTCTCTCGAACATGTTTTACCACCGAGGCGGGAAACCGCATGCGGTTCTCCAGGGACCCCCCAAAGTGGTCCCGTCGCCGATTAGTGTACGGGGAGAGAAACTGACTGAGCAGGTACCCATGCCCAGCATGAATCTCCACAGCGTCGAACCCCGCCTTTATGGCCAGGGCAGCCGCTTTCCCGAAGTCTTCCGTTACCCTGT
>CAZOVW010000082.1:0-3108 GCA_964583545.1 uncultured Dehalococcoidales bacterium
GCGTAAAGGCGCCCGGTATGCTTATCTTGCTATACCTTCTGCAGGTCTCTATGACTCCCCTATTCAGGGTTGGGCTGACGACGAATTCCGCTCCAGCCAGTATGGCCGCCCGGGCGGTTTCAGGGTCCAGAACGGTGCCCACCCCAATCAGGGCTTCTTCGCCAAACCTTTGGGAGATCGCGGTTATGGCGGCCAAGGCGTTTGGTGTGACAACCGAGATCTCGATGACGTTTACTCCGCCTTCCTTGATCGCCCCCGCAACCCTCACGGCCTCCTCCGAGTCCTTCACCCTTATGATGGCCACTACCCCACAGTCGACTAGGCACTCCAAATTCTTGTCTTTATCCATGCTCCTCACCCTTTAGAACCGATATTTACCTCGCATAAATAAGGCTTTGCGGATTTCAAGGACATATATCGCGCGGAAATGAAGCATGTGGAGTGGCCTTTAAGCCTACCGCACAAATCGGGCACCTTTATCGAAATTTATTTATGCCCTGAGATCGTAGCAAACTTGGGGTTATGTATCGTGAAGGTGTGTGTCATTACCGATGAGATCAGCTCCGACCCCGAGACCGCCATCGAGCTTGCGTTGGAGTGGGGTATCCGACACTTTGAGATAAGGGGCCTTTGGGGAAGGAGGGTTCCAGACGTAGAACCTCCCCAGCAGGAGCGGCTGAAGAAATTGTTGACCCAGTACGGCGTCGATGTGGTAGCCATCTCCCCCGGCCTCTTCAAAGTCAACGTTGAGGACGAAGGCAGCGTTAAGGATCACCTAGCGCATAGGCTCCCCCGTTCCATTGAGTTGGCCAAGAGCCTCGGAACCAATCTACTGATAATCTTCGGCTTTATTGGGAAAAGGGAATCATACGATGAGTATTTCGATTGGGTTGTTGACACGCTGAGGAGGGCGGCGGACTACGCTGAAAAGGAGAACATGGTGCTTGCCCTGGAAAATGAGCCCATATGCCTCGCGGACACAGGGGAAAGGACCGCCAAATTGGTCGAGGCCATCCAACGAGAAAACTTCTTGGTTAACTGGGACCCGTGCAACGCCTATCACATTGAAGAACACCCCTTCCCCAATGGTTATCGAAAAGTAAGGGATTTGATAACCCACGTTCATTTGAAGGACTGCATAACCGACAAGGAATCGGGCAGGAAGAAATATGTGCCAATAGGTGAGGGTGAGGTAGGCCTCCGCGATCAGATAAGGGCGCTCAAGTCAGACGCCTACCATGGCTTTGTCTCCATCGAAACCCACTTCGCCCCAAGGGTTAAGGGGACGAGGGAATGCTGGGAGGGCCTCCTGAGGATTCTTAAGGAAATGGGTGAAAAACCCGAATGAAGAGGAGATTGTTCTGTTGCACAGTTTTGTTAACTTGTACAGAGATCCGCGCTAAGTTGGGGAGTAAAGATGCGGGGAAAAGCTATGGAGCCTGTGTCCTTCGGCATTGTTGGGGTAGGGGGTTACGCTGCGTCGCATGTGAGGTCGGCTGAAGCCTTGGAGAAAGAGGGCTTGGGCAGAGTATCCGCCGTTGTCATAAGGAATCCTGAGAAGCATCGAGAGGTGGTAGCCCACTTCCAGCAGAAGAACGTGGCTATTTATGAAAGTTACGAGGCCATGCTTGAGGCGGAGAGGGGACGGACCGAGATCGTGGCCTTACCAGTAGCCATCCATCAACATAAGGCCATGACGATAAGCGCCCTTCAAAGGGGATTCAACGTCATTGTCGAGAAGCCCCCGGCGGCGACCATCCAAGACGTGGACGAGATGATCGAGGCTGAAAGGAGGTCGGGCAGGTTCTGTGCTGTCGGTTTCCAGTCCCAGTCCAAGAACACCGCCCTTGCCCTGAAGGGGCGCATCTGCGAAGGGAGGCTGGGGGAGATAAAGAAAGTTTTAGCCAAGGCACGATGGAAGAGGCTAGACTCCTATTATGAAAGGAACGCCTGGGCGGGTAAGCTCATCATTGCCGGGCAGTATATCCTAGACGGCACCGTCAACAACCCCCTGGCCCATTACCTGATGAACGACCTCTACTTTGCCAGCAGGGAGAGGGGAAAAGTGGCAAATCCTCTTCAAGTCAGGGCCGAACTCTACAGGGGCCATAACATTGAAGGTGAAGATACATCCTGTGTGGTGGTGGACGTAGATAGTGGAGCCCGGGTCTACTTCTTCGCCACCCTCTGCGCTCCAGTGGAGGAGAATCCCGTGCATGAAGTGGTGGGAACCTTGGGGAAGGCCGAGTGGACGGTTCACGGAGATGTCCACATTGAATATGCCAATGGAAAGAGGGAAATCATAAGGGATGACGGCCGCAACGAACGGGTGGATGTCTTCCGAAATGCCGCCAGATACCTCCGGGGAGTAGATAAGGAACTCAACTGCCCCCTATCCATGACCCGACCCTTCGTGCTCGCCGTTAACGGCGCCTACGAATCGGCGAAGCGCACCAGAAAAATTCCAGACCGTTTCCTCATCGTTGAAAGGGAGAGGGGCTCCGTCTCAACGACCATAAAGAATATAGTTGAGATCATCAACCAGGCCTTTGATCGGCGCAAGCTTTACTCCGACCTCGGTGTGGAGTGGGCCTACTCAACTGAGTACTTCTCCCTCCTCAACTACCGATTCTTTAGTATGTGGCTGCCAGACCGCCCTGAAAATAGACATGCTTCGGAAGGACTTGAGGTTTAGATATTGGAGGCGCATGGAGATCAAAATGAAGACCGCGGCTATAAATGATAAAGAATCTTTAGTCCCTAGACTTTGTATCCGTGTTTTCCTACCAGCGGTACGAAGGCCACGCCCCCCAGATTCTCTTCCATGATTTTTCCATCCCTCTTTCTAAGGCGCAGGAGGGTTTGCCAAAGATAGATGCCTCCCACGGGAATGACCATCACCCCTCCGTTTTTTAACTGCTCCAGCAGGGATTGGGGCACCTCAGGCGCCGCGGCCGTGACTAAAATCCTATCATAAGGCGCCTCTTGCGGGTATCCTAGGGAACCGTCCCCCTGGATGACTGTAATGCGGTCTCCATAGCCTGCCCGTTCAACGTTTTCCTTGGCAAGCGCTACCAATTGGGGAACGATCTCCACCGTGTAGACGTG
>CAZOVW010000083.1:0-3047 GCA_964583545.1 uncultured Dehalococcoidales bacterium
CCAACGATGATTGGCATGATTCGCTGGTTTGGCTAAGAGAGAATAGCCCGGACCCATTTGGCGACCCTGATTTCTATTATGAGTTATATGAGAGACCACCAGCCGGAGAGGGGTATCAGCATTATCCGGAATCGGCATACGGGGTGATGAGCTGGTGGGACTACGGTCACTGGATTACACGGATCGCCCACCGCATACCGAATGCAAACCCGCATCAAGTAGGTATAGGTGGTCCCTTTCAAGGTGACACGCCGGGCGCTTGTACGTTCCTGACCGCCCAAAACGAATCTTCAGCCAGCGAGATACTGGATGCTCTGGGCTCCAGATATGTAATCATTGACATTGAGACGGCTACCTCAAAATTCCCTGTCATACCAACCTGGGCTGGGCTGGACCGGAATGACTTTTTTGAGGCATTCTACTGGACAACGTCAGAAGGCACGCTACAAGCTGCAATCTTGTATCACCCCGCGTATTATCAGTCCATATGTTCCAGATTGTACAACTTTGGAGGGGAGGCAGTAGTTCCCGTTAACTCCACCTGGGTTATCTCATACGCGGAGAGGATAGATGAGCAAGGAAATATATACAAGGTGCTCACCGATGTCGCCAATGACAGTCAACCCTTCGCCACCTATGAGGAGGCGCAAGCATATGTTGATGAGCACCCGGGCTATATAATAGTAGGGACAAGCCCCTTTATCAGCCCTGTGCCACTCGAGGAACTAGAGCACTACGAACTAATTTATCAATCCCCTTCAGTTGTAGTAGAGCGGGGAGATGAGAACATCTCTTATGTGGAAATATTCGAGTATCTACCTTGAAAGACCCCGTCCATGTCATTGCGAGGAGCGTGAGCGGTTGCGAGGCGTAGCCGAAGCAAACTCGAAGCGGGATTCCTCGCTTACGCTCGGAACAAGCTCCGCAATCCCTGGGGAGATGGGCCAGAAATAAAAGGAGAGTCCAGAGAGGCAGAGCCTCTTTGGCGGGGGTCTGGGGGCGTCCCCCAACTCTACTTCCTCCCCTCTCCTTGAGGAGAGGGGGCCAGGGGGTGAGGTGAAACACATCATCCTTACCCTTCAACAAGCTCAGGACAGGCCCTAGCCCTCTCCCCCTTCAAGTAGGGAGGATACAAACGAGGGTTGACAACTGGCGATTTAGTATTGTATAGTGGTTAACAGTTCTTTATGAGCCTGGGAGCGAGCAAAAGGAGGCGCAAAGATTGACGAAAGAGAAGCAGGGCGAAGCTCAGAGCAAACTTGCACGTCAGGGTAGTGGTTTTGCTGCTTTCTACAAGGGCGAGATAATCGCCACAGCACAAAGTTTTGATAAATTAATAAATAAGGAGGAAGTTAAAGAGTTATTGGGCGACAAAGATTTGCTTATCAAACATACTGTTCCTGAGGGAATGATTGCGGTCTATTAAACTACCTTACCAAAAGGCAAATACAATCTTTGGCGAAATAAGTTACCCCGGGCTGGTAGTCGAAGTGTTCCTTAGTGGGAGAGGCTACCAGCCCTTCGAGTTTATTTTAGACCCCGGAGCGGACTGCACCATAGTTCCACGATATATGGCTAATTTAGTTGGCATTCAGATTCCCGATTCACCTGATACTTATGTGCATGGTATTACTGACCAGTACATGCCTGCGTATAAGGGTCAATTAAAGCTGCGAATTCAAAATCAGGAGTTCGAGGTAAGGTGCTTATTTACAACATCCAATAGAACTCCTTTTCTTCTTGGAAGACTCGATTTCTTCTCACTTTTTGATGTGCGCTTTGATAACCAAAATAGTCAAATTATCCTTAAACGGTTGAAATGATCTAGCATCCTTAACGTCTACTGCAGAGTCCAGAGAGGCTTATATAGAATGGGGCCCCCGCAAAATCGCAGATTTTGTGGGGTGAAAGTCTCTTTGGCGGGGGTCTGGGGGTGTCCCCCAGATTCTGTTTTGTTTCCCCCTCTCCTTGAGGAGAGGGGGCCAGGGGGTGAGGTGAATCACACCTTTCTCCCCCTTTTCTTGCTCATCACACCTGCCTAAGGTATAATCGAGCAATGCTCCGCAGGCAAATATGGCGACAGATTAAAGACCCCCTTTATCGGAACTCCCTCTTTTTGATGGCCAATACCATAGTGACCGCCGGCCTGGGCTTCTTCTTCTGGATGGTCGTCGCCAGGTTTTACACCGAGGCGGACGTAGGTTGGGCGGCAGCCACAATATCCGCTATCGGCCTGTTAGCTGCGCTAAGCGTACTGGGCCTCGATGTTGCTCTCATCCGCTTTCTCCCCAAAGCGGAGAAACCCGTAGATATGATAAACTCCTGCTTCACCCTGAGCGGGATTGTAGCCCTGGCTCTAGCGGTAATCTTCATCGCTGGCGTGAACCTCTGGTCTCCTGCCCTGGGCTTCATCAAAGATAATGCCGCCTTTGTGGTAGCATTTGTTTTCTTTGCCCTCTTCTGGACGCTATCGGGGGTGATGGATGCCTTCTTTGTAGCTAAGAGGAGGGCAGATTTTGTCCTGTCAAAGAACACCATCTTCTCCCTGCTCAAGATTGCGCTTCCCTTCCTTTTGGTCTTGTTCTTCCGCGCCTTTGGCATTGTCAGCTCCTGGGGCATCGCCATCGGGATTGCCCTTGCCATTTCCCTCTTCCTCTTCCTCCCCAGGGTTCAAAATCGCTATAAACCCATGCCCAGGATAAATTTAGGCATAATCAGGGGTGTGTGGCGATATTCGGCAGGAAACTACTTTGCCAACTTATTTGCAGCAGCTCCAGCCCTGGTTTTGCCCGTAATGATCGTCAACCTCCTGGGAGCGGAGCAAAATGCCTACTTCTATGTAGGGTGGATGATCGCTACCTTGCTATTTGTTATTCCAGGGGCGGTGTCAACCTCCCTGTTCGCCGAGGGCTCACACTTTGAGGATGAGTTGGGGGTGAATGTGCGCCGGTCTTACAGATTCATCTTCTTGTTGCTCATCCCGGCCATCATCGTCTTATTACTCGCCGGCAAATGGCTCCTCCTCGCATTTGGGGCGGGCTATTCAG
>CAZOVW010000084.1:0-2979 GCA_964583545.1 uncultured Dehalococcoidales bacterium
GCCCAGCTCGTCTCTGAGGTGATTCGCCCTGCCCTGAAAAGCGGGACTGTGGTTATCTGCGATCGCCTCGCTGACTCCACCGTTGCCTACCAGGGCTATGGGCGGGGCCTCGCCCTCGACCTCATCGAAGCCGCCAATAACATCGCTACCCAAGGGCTACACCCCGATCTCACCATACTCCTTGACATCTCGGTAGAACAGGGCCTGGCCCGAAAGAAACTGAGGGATCGCTTCGAGCGAGAAGAGCTTGCCTTCCATCAGCGGGTGAGGGCGGGCTATCTGGAGATGGCGAAGAAAGACCCTAGGCGCTGGTTGGTGATCGATGGGTCTTTACCCAGGAAGGAGATCGAGCGCCTCATCCGGGAACGGGTGGAGCAACTTTTGCCCAAAGTTCGAAAAAAGGTTGAAAAGTTTTAATGAAAGTGGTATAATATAAACTCGAAAAGCGGTTGAACCTTTAAATCCAGTCCGGAGAGGCTGGCAAGGGGCAGCGCCAAAGTTAATACAGCGAAATCATAATCCCCCTTGCCAGCAAACAGGCAAGGGGGTTTTTAATGCCTGAGAAAGTGATCCTGGATGAGGAAGATATACGCCGTGCCCTGGTCCGCATTGCCCATGAGATTGTGGAGAGAAATCACGGGTGCGACGGCATTATTTTTATCGGGGTGCATACCCGTGGTGTGCCCCTAGCGCAGAGGATCGCCGCAAATATAAAGGAGTTCGAACAGGCGGAGGTTGTTGTCGGCGCACTGGATATCACTCTTCACCGCGACGACCTTTCTTCTCTAGGGGCGCAACCTTTCTTGCGCCCCACAAATATCCCTGCCGATATTGAGGGGAAGCGCATCATCCTGGTCGATGATGTCCTTTATACGGGCCGGAGCATTCGTGCGGCCATGGATGCCCTCATCGACTTTGGGCGTCCCCAGTCCATTCAGTTGGCGGTGCTTATTGACCGGGGCCACCGCGAGCTCCCCATTCGTGCCGACTACGTAGGAAAGAATATGCCCACCGCAACACATGAAGAGGTTGTGGTGCGGCTTAAAGAGATCGACGACAGGGATGAGGTAGCGATTGTAGAAGGGGTGGACGAGCGACAGTCAATCGTTAAGAGATAGCATTCTTGTTTTGCAAAGGAGGTATTTCGTGACGGGGTTTGCGGGAAGAGACCTAATCTCAATAAACGACTTTACAAATGAAGAGATCAAGGCAGTTTTAGATCTGGCGAAGGAAATGAACTCTCGCCTTGAAAAGGGTGAGCCGATAGAACTGTGTAAAGGGAAAGATATGGCCACGTTGTTCTACGAGCCCAGCACACGCACACGGGGCTCTTTTGAGAGAGCAATGCATAAATTGGGGGGGGCGGTAGTTAGTTTTGCAGAGGCAAAGACGAGCTCGTCCGCGGCGAAAGGAGAGACGATTGCCGATACCGTGCGAGTGTTGGAAAGCTACGCTGACATCATCGTGATCAGGCATCCTTTGGAGGGAGCCGCCAAGGTAGCTGCTGACTACGCACAGGTGCCAGTAATAAACGCTGGCGATGGGGCTCATGAGCACCCTACCCAGACATTGTGTGATCTCTACACGATCAGGAAAGAGAAAGGGAGGATCAAGGGCTTAACGGTTTGTTTGAAGGGCGATCTCAAATACGGGAGGACGGTTCATTCTTTAATCTACGCTCTAGCGAGGCTTGGAGCTGAGGTTTTCTGCTGGCCCCCGGTGCAAGATCTGGACATGCCTGAAGCAGTTCTAAGGGAACTACGCTCAGGATATGACTACGCCCCGAGGAGAGTTAACTCTGATGACCTAAAGTACATGGTGGGGGAAGTCGATGTGCTTTATTTAGCACCTGTGAAACCTTATACTTACCCGCTCGGGCGAGATTTTGATACGGCTTCTTCTGCCAAATTGACTGTCAGAGAAATGCTTGGCAAAACTGATGTGATATATGTAACAAGACTTCAAACTGAGAGAATGGGTAAGCCAGGTGATATAGAATCGGCGGAAAGCGGTCCTATTGTGACGCGCGAACTGCTCGGTGAATTTAAGAAAAGGCCGCTTGTGATGCATCCTCTGCCGAGGTTGAACGAGCTCCCATCTGAACTGGACAATTATCCGAGAAGCGTCTATTTTCAGGAGGCTGCTTACGGGGTACCAATTAGAATGGCACTTACAGCTCTTTTGCTGGGGGCCAGTCTGATCAAAGTCCCTCAAAAGGCTGATTCCTCTCTTCAGAAAAAGGCCTATACCCCTCATAAAGAAGTTTTCGATGTCAAGTGCCCCAACGCAAACTGTGTATCAAATAATGAAAGAGAAAGGCGATACATTTCACCCAAATTCAACATGATAAAGGGTGAGCCTTTGATGCTGAGGTGCGTCTATTGCGACTATGAAACGCACCCGCCATATATCGCAAGTTCAAAGTGGCATCAAGGTGTTTTAGAGAATAAGAGATACTATAGTTCTGATAGTTTTATGCTGGAACGAATCAAACCGGAGAATCTGATTATTTTTGGTTCAGAAAGCGAAGCGATGGCTCAGGGGTTCAGGCCCAGCCAGTATGCTCATACACCTGCAAAGAGGCGATAGAGTTATGGCAACGCCGCTTCTCATCATTGGTGGGCGGGTCATCGACCCTAGCCAGGGAATGGATATGGTCGGCGACATCCTTATCGCTGATGGGAGCATTGCCTGGGTGGGTCATAACAGAGAAGCCAAGTCATCCGAGCCTTTACAGGTGCTTCACGCTCGGGGGATGGTTGTCTCCCCGGGATTTATCGACCTCCACTGCCACCTTAGGGAGCCGGGGTTTGAGGAGAAGGAGACCATCGCCACCGGGACGCGCGCCGCAGCTAGAGGAGGCTTCACCACTGTCTGCGCGATGGCCAATACCCAACCCCCCATCGACACGGCAGCGGCGGTGGAATTCGTTCAGGGGAAGGCGGCCGCAGAGGGGACGGTTCGCGTATTGCCTATCGG
>CAZOVW010000085.1:0-2923 GCA_964583545.1 uncultured Dehalococcoidales bacterium
GACCAGGAGGTCGTTATTCACCTGGCGTTTATCATGCCCCCGGCGAGCGAGGAGCGTCCCGAATGGGCCAGGGAGATCAATGTGGGAGGCACCCAAAATCTGCTCAATGCCATGAAAGCCCTTTCCCCACTACCCAAAATCATCTTCTCCTCATCGTTCACCGTCTTTGGCGAAACACAACATCAACCACCGCCGCGCACCGTTTCCGATCCGGTCCAGCCAATGGACAACTACACCCATCACAAGGTGGAATGCGAAAAATTGCTTCACGAATCCGGACTGGGCTGGGCCGTCTTCCGCTTCGCAGTTGTCCCCCCAATGTCATTAGGTGGTTTTAGTCCGAAGGTGTTCGATATCCCCGTTGACACGCGCGTGGAATTTGTCCATCCGCGAGATGCGGGACTGGCTCTCGCCAATGCCGTGAGCTGTAAGGAAGTATGGGGAAAGACATTGCTTATTGGAAGTGGCCCGAGCGGCCAGCTCTACTACGGAGATTTTATCGGGCGGATGCTGGAGGCCCTGGGAATCGGGAGGCTTCCGGACCAAGCCTTTGGTTTCGCATCCGCTTACACCGATTGGCTGGATACCACCGAAAGCCAAAGGCTTCTCCAGTACCAGCAGCACTCCTTCGAAGATCTTGTCCAGGAGACGGCATCGTTACTGGGTTATAAGAGGTATTTGGTGCCGCTGGTTCGTCCCCTGGTCCGCCGGTGGCTATTGAAGCAATCACCCTATTTTAGAGTTTAGATATTAGTATTTAGAATTTGTCCTACTAGCGTCCCGCAGTGCGGGCAAGCGACTTCTTCGCCGTTTCTGGCTCCCGGCACCGGCTAAGTGCTTCCTCCAGGGTGATGACTCGGTTATGGTAAAGGTGCATTAGTGCCTGATCCATCGTTTGCATGCCGTAGTGGGCACCTGTCTGCATGATGCTCCACATCTGGGCAGTCTTTGCCTCTCTGATAAGGTTCCTGATGGCGTCAGTGGCGATCATCACCTCCACAGCAGCGACACGCCCTGTGCCATCACGCCTGGGAACCAGGGTTTGATAAAGCACCCCTTCCAGAACGGTGGAAAGCTGAAAACGCGCCTGGTGCTGCTGGTAAGGGGGGAAGATGTCAACGATCCTATCGATGGCTTGAGGGGCGCTGGGGGTGTGGAGCGTGGAGAGAATCAGGTGTCCTGTCTCTGCGGCAGTTAATGCGATGGCGATGGTCTCCAGGTCTCGCATCTCCCCTACCAGGACAACATTGGGGTCCTGGCGGAGGGCGTGCTTAAGGGCAGTGGCGAAGTCCAGGGTGTCTGTCCCAATCTCTCGTTGCGTGATGAAGCATTTATCGTTCACATGGAGAAACTCGATGGGGTCTTCGATGGTAATAACACGTCGTTTCCTCAGGCCATTAAGATGCTTGATCATTGAGGCAAGAGTGGTCGACTTGCCGCTACCCGCTGGCCCGGTGACCAGAATCAGCCCCCGTTCCTTCAAGACCAGATCTTTACACACCTCCGGCAGCCCTAGCTCCTCAATATCGGGGATTACTGATTGAAGCAGACGGAAGCAGAGGCTAATGGTACCTCTTTGTAAGCAGGCATTGGCGCGGAAGCGCCCCATCCCCACAATGCCGTGGGCGAAGTCTAGTTCCAGACTCTCCTTAAACTTCTTCCTCTGCTCCTCAGTGGTGATCTCTGTAAGGAGTTGCGCCACATCCTCGGCTGTCAGCCTGGGTAGCTCCGTTTGTGGAACCAGTTCGCCATCGATGCGTAGCACCGGTGGGTTGCCACTATTAAGATGAAGGTCCGATGCCCCTTTTGACACGGCATCCATAAGAAGGTCATTAATATTCATTTGATTAACTCCTTTTTTCGCCCTTTCTGCCCGTTATAATATATAGAATAAGCCAAGACAATTCTCTTACTTGGCATAAACCAATTTACCCTATTTTAACTGATGGCGAGGGATGGCACAATACCTTGTATAACCCTGGCCTCGATTTATTGTGGGAGATACCTCACTCAGTAGATCGGGCGATCTGGCACAGGGCTGGTCCCCATCTTTCGGCATGGGCTTGCTTTAGTCGCTGGAACTGGCTCTGAAAGGGGGCCGAGGTGAGCGTATCTGTGGCCATGCTCACGGCATCCTCTCGATTATCGGTGTAATAGCCCCTCCTCACCCCCCTTTTAGTGAAGCTGTATTTTTCATAGAGTGCCTGAGCCGCCCAGTTGGAGAGACACGTCTCTAAGGTCATCACCTCGGCATGCCGCATCATGGCGAGATCGATAGCGGAAATAAGCAGCAATTCACCGATCCCCTGCCTTTGATATGCCTGGCGCACTCCTATAGTGGTGATATGAGCCTCACCTGCCATGAGCCAGAAGCCAATAACGCCAACAATTCGTTGGCTTGAGGAAAATGCCTCCTCTGCGTAAAAGAAGCGTCTCACCCTTCCCTTGAGATGATCAAGCATGGACCCACGCTGCTCCGTTTCTTCTTTCGGCGCAGCATGGTTCTCCTCCTCACAAGCCACCAGGTAATGGGCTAGTCTATTGGACAGGAGGTCCCTTTTGTATGGTGGCGGAGGCCACTGAGTAGGGAAGCATTCCCGGTCGATCTCGATAGCCTGGGGAACATCCTCTAACCGCATCGGTCGTATTGCGTAGCGCAAAGCATCCTCGATGAGGGAAGGATAGATTATTTTATCATATTCTGTCCCTTGTCACTAGCTTTTCCTCGCTGGTTGCGTTATATTAAAACAGGTGAATAGCGAAAGAATGAAAAATAGTATGCAGGCACCGTTCGTGGTGAGCCCTTCGGCTCCGCTCAGGACAGGCTTGTCGAACCATGAACGGCCCTTCGACAGGCTCAGGGCGAATGGGTCATGGAGAAGCTAGTTAAGTTTTTCCTGGCAGTGCTCTTGCTTCTGCTCTT
>CAZOVW010000086.1:0-2921 GCA_964583545.1 uncultured Dehalococcoidales bacterium
TTGCCGGGCCGAGCCACGTGATGCCCACGGGAGGAACTGCCCGCTTCAGCTCCCCTCTCGGTGTGGGCGATTTCCTTAAGCTCACCAGTGTCGTCTCTTTAAGCGACGAGGATGTTAAGGCGCTGGGTCCTGCGGCGGCGACCATCGCCAGTGCAGAGGGGCTTACCGCCCACGCCCGAGCGGCGGCGCTAAGGCTTAAGAAGGGTGGTAAACGATGAGCTCTGGCGACATCGAAAAGATGATACGGGGCGACCTCTCGAGCCTCAAGGCATACCAGCCCATTATCCCACCTGATGTGCTCAGCGAGCGGGCCGGCATCCCAATCAAGGGGGTGATAAAGCTCGATGGCAACGAGAACCCCTATGGCTGCTCTCCAAGGGTAGGGCGCGCCCTCGCCGGTTACCCCTTCTACCACATCTACCCCGACCCGGAGCAGCGTGAAATACGAAAAGCATTGGCGGGATATGTCGGGGTTGACGTAGCGCACATTATAGCCGGCGCTGGCAGCGATGAGCTCATCGATCTCATCCTGCGCCTCTTCGTCGAGCCCGACGATGGGGTGATCAACTGCGTTCCTACCTTCGGCATGTATCCCTTCTGCACCGAGATTTGCGGCGGTAAGGTCATCGATGTGCCGCGCGACAAATCCTATGCCATTGACATCGCCGGGATAAAAGAGGCGGTGGGCGAAAAGAATGAAAAAACTAAGATTATCTTCATCGCCTCGCCCAATAACCCAACGGGGAATATCACCCCCCAGCGCGATATCCTTGAGCTGGTTAAGCTGGGCAAGGTGGTGGTGGTCGATGAGGCATATTATGAATTTAGCGGGGCGACCGTCGCCCCACTGGTTCCCGAGTATGAAAACCTGATCGTGTTGCGCAGCTTCAGCAAATGGGCCGGGCTCGCCGGGCTTCGCATCGGCTACGGAATTTTCCCGCTCTTAATCGCGGAACAGCTTCTCAGGATCAAGCAGCCATATAACATAAACCTGGCAGCTCAGGTCGCGCTCCAGGAGTCACTTGCCGACATTGAATATCTTCAGGGTACAGTGCAAAAAATCATCTTAGAGCGGGAGCGGCTTTTACAAAAGCTCGGGGAGCTCAAGTTTCTCAAGCCCTTCCCCTCTGAGGCGAATTTTATCCTTTGCGCCGTGGCTAAAGGGGATGCCCGGGCGATTCATGAGGGGCTACAAAAAAGGGGCATCTTCGTTCGCTACTTCGACACCCCGCTCCTGAGGAACTCGCTTCGCATCAGCGTGGGCAGGCCGGAGCATACTGACGCCCTGATAGACGCTTTGAGGGAGTTGTGCTAATCTAATCATCAAAAAAGGGAGTCCAGAGGGGATTCCCCTTTGGCGGGGTTCAGGGGTGTCCCCTGAATTTTCCCCTGGGTGGGGAGGTGTAGTAGAGGACTTCAGTCCACTATTGGAGGGGGAGCATGGCTAGACAAAGGGCGAAAAAAAGAATGGCTACCATCACCCGCCAGACCGGGGAGACGAAGGTAAGCGTGGCGCTCTCCCTCGATGGCAACGGGAAGTTTGAGATCAAGACCGGCAGCAGGATGTTCGACCACATGCTGACCCATATCGCCCAGCACGGCTTATTTGACATAAAGATTCAAGCCTCAGGCTGGGACCAGCACCACCAGGTGGAGGATGTCGCCATATCATTGGGCCAGGCGCTGAATAAGGCGCTGGGGGATAAGCGGGGCATCACGCGGATGGGGCATGCCATCGTGCCGATGGATGAGGCGCTGGCGATGGTGGCGGTGGACATCTCCGGCAGGGGATATGCCGTGCTGGATGCCCAGTTCAAGAGGAAAAAGATCGGTGACCTGGAGACCGACCTGGTGCGCCATTTTTTGGAGACCTTCGCGAAGGAAGCGAAAATGAACCTCTATGTGAAGGTGCTTTCAGGGATCGACGACCATCATAAGGTAGAGGCGCTTTTCAAGGCGCTGGGGCGGGCTCTGGATAGCGCCACCAGGATTGATGAGCGGCTCACTGGCAAAGTGCCCAGCACCAAAGGGATGATCGAGGGCTAGCCTCGCTCAAGTTCCTTTCCCACAAGCCGGCGATACGCCTCGCGGTACCTCTCTGTCGTCTGCGCGATGACATCCTCGGGCAGCATCGGCGCGGGCGGCTCCTTGTTCCAGCCAGCCTGGACCAGCCAGTCGCGCACTGGCTGCTTATCGAAGCTTGGCTGGGAACGTCCCGCTTGATACTGGCTCGCATCCCAGAAGCGGCTGGAGTCCGGGGTCAAAAGCTCATCGATTAGAATTACCCGGTCGTTAACCAGCCCGAACTCCATCTTGGTATCAGCGATGATGATGCCCCGCTCCAAGGCGAAGTCGTGGGCGTAGCGGTATATCCTCATGCTCTTATCCATCAGCTCCTCGGCTCGCTCCTCGCCCAGGAGCCGCTTCATCTCGTTGAGAGTGACGGGCTCATCGTGCCCTGATTCCGCCTTCGTTGTCGGGTTGAAGATAGGCTCAGGAAGCTTTTCGCTCTCCACCAGCCCCTTGGGTAGAGGGATGTCGGCTACAGTGCCCTTTTCTCGATATTCCGTCCACGCTGAGCCGGAGATATAGCCCCGCACCACGCACTCGATGTCGATGCGTTCCGCCTTCCTCACGACCATGGAGCGGCGCTCTACATAGTCGGGGAAGGAGTAGTAGCCGCAGCAGACCTTCTCACCGTAGGTGTTATTGAGCCATTGGGCGTCGTCGACCACCGCGATGAGGTGGTTGGGGACGAGGTGCGCCGTCTTCTCAAACCAGAAGGCGGAGAGCAGGTTCAAGACCGCGCCCTTGTCCGGGATGCCGCAGGGCAAGACTGAATCGAAGGCGGAGATGCGGTCGGTGGCGATGATGAGCAGGCTATCGCCCAGGTCATAGGTATCCCTCACCTTCCCCCGGTA
>CAZOVW010000087.1:0-2807 GCA_964583545.1 uncultured Dehalococcoidales bacterium
TACTGCCATGGACCTGCCATGGAACACCTTCCTCACCCCGGCGTTCACCGGTGCGCTTATGTCCGCCTATCACGACGAGATCGACGCCAGCGGGGAGATGTTCAGAGGCATGGACCTGTGCACCATCATCAGGCTGGCGGCATACATTGTAGAGGAAGACCTGGTACCGCCGCCCACCGCGGTCATCGCCATGATTCACCCCTGCGACGGCATCAACGTGGTGCACCAGGTGATGGCGGAGAACGAAAAGTGGAGCAAAATTCCGGTGTTCGGCGCCGACCCGCCCTATTGGGCGGATGAGCGAAGTTATGAGTACTATGCCGACGAGCTCAAGAAGATGGTGGAATTCCTCGAGAAGCACACCGGGAACACGATGGATATAAAGCGGCTTCGCGAGGTCATCAAGGAATCGAATAAGCAAATTGAGCTGTGGCAGGAGTGGAACGAGCTGAGGCGGGCGGTGCCCTGTCCCCACGGTGGAGCCATGGGGCTGGAGGTGTTCGGAGAATCGACGACCGTTCATTGCGGCATGCCCATAGGTACTGCCTGGCTCAAGGACGTCCTCGCGGATGCCGAGTCGCTGGTAAAGCAGGGCAAGGGCGCAGTGGAGAAGGAGAGGATCAGGCTATTTTGGTTCGATGTTCTGTCGCTAGGATTAACCCTGGGGCTCTTCCCGTGGCTGGAGCAGGAGTGGGGGGCGGTGATTGCCATGGAGATGTTCGGGTATTCGCCGTACACGCAGATCGATACCTCAACCGAGGACTCCATGTTCAAGGGCCTGGCCGTGCGGGCTTTGCATGAAGTGCCGATGATCAGGCAGGCGCGGGGTGTGGCCGACCTCTTCATGAGCGATATAGAGAAGATAGTGAAGGACTACAAGATAGACGCCGTTGTCTACCCCGGCTACATGGGGCACAAGGACGGCTCTGGCAGTGCTGGCCTGATGCGGGAGAAATGCCGCGAGCTGGGGGTCCCCTTCCTGTACATCGGGATGGACCTGTTTGACGACAGGTACACCACGCTGGATGAGCTCAAGGACAGGTTCTCCAAGTTCTTCACGACGATGGGGCTGGGCTAGAGCTGTTTGACCTTCCTAATCTCGGCATCTAGCTCGTCAGGTGTCATGATTATGGCATCGATGACGCCGAGTCCGCCAGCCTCGGAAACGGCTGCAGCCAGTTCAGCACCAGCAACAGTACTCATACCAGCCAAAATAATAGGGTACTTTCTCGTGGAGAGGGTGCTTGTATCTAGGTCTGCAACAACTTCATGGTTATCGCCTCAGGCTCGCAGACGACGGCACACAGGCCACAGCCAAAGCATTTCTCCTTATCGATCATAGCCTTGAGCTTCTTTGATGGGGGAGACTGCTTCATTTCTATAGCCTCGAAGAAGCACCGCTCCACACAGTCCTGGCAGCCGGTACACAGCTCCTGATCTACCTCGGCGCGAAAGCGGCTCTTCTCCAGTATCTGCTCTATGTTACCAAGCTCCATGCCGAGAGCGAAGATGTCACAGCAGTCCCGACAGCAGTTGCATATTGCAGTTAGCCGCCGCTGTACGCCGGAGGCCCAGGTGTGAATCAGGCCTGCTTCCTCCGCCTCACCGGCGATGGCGATGGCCTCTTCCGCAGAGATGCGGTGGCCTGCGCCCCGGTTTATGGCATATTCTGCCCCGCGGTTAAATTGCAGGCAGACGTTAAGCGGGAGATCGCACTTCCTAATTGACCTGCGGCAGGTACAGGGAACCACGGCGACCGGGTCTGCCCCTCTGATCAGCTCCCTGATGTTCTCCTCGGGCACAAGCTCACCGAGGTCCGGGCTCCGCTCCATGGCCTTCCATGCAGGAAGTACCTTGATGAACTGCACATACGAGTCTCCGAGCCCGCCGGCCATGGTCTGGGCCCACTCGGCGTCCCGGAAATCCCGCCACAGGTCGAGGAGCTCGGAATCGATCCATTTCTCCGCGCTGGAGAGGTTGGCATCGTGTAACTGGGTCATATCGTGGGCAAAGCAGAATAATCCCTTGCTGGTGCGGATTACCAGTCCCCGCTCCATAAACTCCTGTAGTTTGCGCTGTGCCGCCTCTTCGTCCATCCACGTTTTTTGTGCCAGCTCCGCAGGTTGCGCCGGCAGCTGGAGCAGCAGTTTCCCCTCCTCGGGGGTCACCAGCTTCTGCAATATGCGACGCAAACGCTCCGACTGGGGGTATTTCAGTCTCACATTCAACTCGGTATAGACATCGTCTGTTGCCATATCGCCTCCTTCAACTTTATCGCCTTCCCTTCGCTTTCCCAGGCCTGGACTTCGTGTCCCGGCCCTGCTTCTTGCCCAGCGTCCGCTTCATCCGAAACCAGGACGGCGTGCGATATCCTTTCATAGCCCTATCACGACCTCCAGTAGCGTACTTCCCCCTGCTGGAGCTTGCGCCGTAGTCATATCGATCCTGGCGGCCTTTACCCTGAGGAGAGGCGCTCTGGCTAGCGGTCGTTTTTAATTCTTTAGTGGGTATTTCTCACGAATTTCCCCAATATCATATACTTTCGCCTCTTTATTTCGCAATGTTACCTCAAAGTCCGCAAATGATTTGCCTACCAAGTAATCAGGAAAGGTATATATCTCGGTAACCTGCATCCAGCACCGCAGCCCAAAGCCACCGTCACACGGAGCCCAAGGGCAAGCTAATCCTAACCGGAGATACAAGCGGTCAGCGCTTTTGAGAAGCTCTGTGATCCATTGTGAAGCAGCTAGACGAGAACTATGGCGATTTAGCTCAGCGTCACAGAATGCTCGAAATGCCAAGTCAGA
>CAZOVW010000088.1:0-2802 GCA_964583545.1 uncultured Dehalococcoidales bacterium
CCCCCTCTCCTTTTAAGGAGAGGGGGATAAAGGGGGTGAGGTTAATAAACAATCTACACCTTGCCTGATCGCGCTTAGATAGATCGGTGACACACGGGATTATGGATAATGAAAGAGGCTACTCCTCTTCCTCTGGAGGCAGGGTCTCGCTTGGCGGTATTGGCGGTGCTGGTGCTTCAGTGGGAGCCCTCGGCGTTGGGCTGCCGAAATACACCTTGGTATGGGGCCAGGGGATCTCAATCCCCTCCTCATCGAAGGTTTTCTTTATCCGCTTCCTTAATTCTCCCGTCACCTCCCACTGCTTAATAGGCTTGGTCTCCCCCAGTATCTTGATCTCGATCCCTGAATCCCCGAGTTTATCTACCCTTAGAACCTGAGGCGCACCAAGGATAAGCTCCCTCCAGTAGGGTTCCTCAGCCATCTCCTTACCTATCCTGTTTAACACTTCGATTACCCGGTCGAGGTCCTCGCCATAGGCCACCGAGACATTCAGATTCACCCTGGACCACTCCCTGGTGAAGTTGCTGGCTATCTTGATTTCCCCATTGGGGATGACGTGCACGATGCCATCGAGGTCTCTGAGGATAGTTCTCCTCAGGTTTACCTCCTCCACGATGCCAGCGACGTCGGCGATCCTCACCACATCACCCACCGAATAGTGATTTTCGATGAGGATGAAGAGCCCAGTGATAAGGTCCCTGACCAGGCTCTGGGCACCGAAACCGATGGCAATGCCAGCAATGCCGAATCCAACGAGAAGCGGGGCTATGTTAATACCCAATTCAGCGAGGATCATAAAAGCGGCCACCACTATGATTAACACCAGCCCCGTGACCACAAACACCCTGGAGAGAGTTTTTATCCTCTTCTCCAGTTCCTCCTCGGCCTTTTTCTCCCGCCTCCTTTTTTTAATGGTAAGCTGCAAAAATGGGGGGGCCAGCTTACGCAGCGCAAAGTACAGAATGAAGCTAACGATGAGGATTATGAGAATCCTTACTCCATGAGAAAGCAGCCAATCGGTGACTGTGCTCCATTCCATGACATTTCCTCCTGAGTGTTATTGCACCAGGCTTCTCGGGCGGTACTGGATCGCCTCGGCGAGGTGGCTGGCACTGATGGTTGGGGCGCTGGTGAGGTCGGCAATAGTGCGGGCGAGCTTTAGGACGCGGTGAAAGGCGCGGGCAGAGAGCGCCAGTTGCTTCATCGCTGCCTTAAGCAGGCTCTGCGCCTCCGGCTCCACCTGGCAGAACTCCCTCACCTCTACCGGGGTCATCTCCCCATTGCAGGTGAGTCTGGTCTCCTGGAATCGCGCTTGCTGGATGGCGCGTGCCCCCTCGACCCTGGAGCGAACCCTCTCCGATTCCTCAGCCAGTCGGTCGTCCGCTAGCTTCTCATACTCGATGCGGGGAACCTGGATAAATATGTCGATTCTATCGAGGAGCGGGCCGCTGATCCGCTTCTGGTAGCGGGAAATCATGCTTGAGGAGCAGGTGCATTCTTTGACCGGGTCACCATAATAGCCGCAAGGGCACGGATTCATCGCTGCTACCAGCATGAAGTTTGCCGGGAAGGTAACGCTTCCCTGAGCGCGGCTGATGGTGACCATCTTATCCTCAACGGGCTGGCGCAACACCTCAAGCACGGTGTGCCCAAATTCTGGGAACTCATCGAGAAAGAGAACGCCACGATGACTGAGGCTGATCTCCCCGGGCCTGGGCCAGCGCCCACCACCGACAAGCCCGGCATGGGAGATGGTGTAATGGGGGGCGCGAAAGGGTCGCTGCATGATTAGCGGGGTGTCTGATGGTAAAATACCGCTCACGCTATAGATCTTGGTAACCTCAAGTGCCTCTGCCATGCTCATTTTGGGAAGTATCGAGGGGAGGGAGCGTGCCAGCAATGTCTTGCCACTCCCTGGAGGACCGCTCATCACCAGGTTATGCCCACCGGCAGCAGCTACCTCCAGCGCTCGCTTCACATGCTCCTGCCCCTTTATATGAGCCAGGTCGATCACCGACCAGCTCAGCTGGGCTGCACTCTCCAGATCGCCATTCGGGTGATAATCGGGGATGATGGCCTCGCCGCGAAGGTGCGCTGCCAGCTCAGCCAAGGAGTTAACCGGGACGATCCTCACCCCCTGAACCAGGGAGGCTTCCCGGGCATCAGGGGTGGGGACAAAGACGGTTGCCATCCCCTTCTCCTGGGCCAGCGCTACCATGGGAAGGATGCCATGGGTGTGGCGCAGGCTGCCATCGAGGGAGAGTTCCCCTAAGAAAAGCATCTCCGATACATCTGCGCAGAGCTGCTCCGAGCTTAAGAGAACACCCACAGCGATGGGCAGGTCATAGGCGGGGCCCTCCTTCTTCAGGTCAGCGGGTGCCAGGTTCACGGTGATTCGCTTCGTGGGGAAGGTCAGGCCACCGTTCCTGATGGCAGCGCGCACCCTTTCCCTGGCCTCCTGCACCGCAGTATCGGGCAGGCCAACAATGGTAAAGGCGGGGAGCCCCGCAGAGATATCCACCTCCACCTCCACGATGGCTCCCTCCAGCCCCACCACAGCGCAGCTCAGCACCTTAGCAAGCATTGGAGTCTCGCCTATCTTACTATGGAGGTTTTCCTGTGTCAAACTATTGATAATAAGAGACCGCTGAAAAACGCAGTGTCATTGCGAGGAGCGCTAGCGGTTGCTAGGCGTAGCCGAAGCAAACTCGAAGCGGGATTCCTCGCTTACGCTCGGAACAAGCTCCGCAATCTCAAAAGGGATTGCTTCGCTTTGCTCGCAATGACAGGAAGGACTTTCTC
>CAZOVW010000089.1:0-2700 GCA_964583545.1 uncultured Dehalococcoidales bacterium
CCGGGAAAAGTACCATCGGCAGGCTTTTAGCCCGGAGGCTGGGGTATCGCTTCGCGGACACGGGAGCAATGTATCGAGCGCTCACCTGGAAGGCCATAAGGCTCAATATCAACCTTGAGGATAAAGAAGCGCTCTGCCGACTTGCGGAGAGCACTGAGATCGAGCTTTCGCCCACCGGAGACTGCGGTGTGGTCGTCAACGGTCAGGATGTAACCCCAGAGGTCCAAAGTGTTGAGGTAGAGACGGGTGTCTCCCTGGTGGCCAAGGTAGCCGGGGTCAGGGAGGTGCTGGTGAGGGAGCAGCAGGTACTGGCACAGGGTGGCAAAATCGTTATGGCAGGGCGGGACATCGGCACCACGGTGCTGCCCCACGCCGAGCTAAAGGTCTATCTGGGTGCTTCCATCGAGGAGCGGGCCAGGCGACGGTGCCGCGAGCTGGTGGAGCGCGGTGAGGGAGCAGATTACCAGGCCATCCTCGCCGACCTGATAAGGAGGGACGAGATCGATAGCAAGCGCGCCATCTCCCCCCTTCAGCTTGCCTCGGACGCCAGGCTCATCGATACCGATGGCCTGAGCCCGGAGCAGGTGCTCGCTGAGATCTTAGGCATGATTGGGGAAAGCTAAATGCCCTGGTTCTACTACCTGGGAACCATGCTCATGAAGCTTCTGCTCCTCCTTTTGACCCGATGGCGGGTCAATGGGAAGGAAAATATCCCCGCTCACGGGCCTTTGATCGTGGTGGCAAATCACCTCAGCATTGTCGATCCCCCGCTGCTTTCGGCCAGCATTCCGCGAAGGATCGTCTTCATGGCCAAGGAGGAGGCATTTCGCCACCCGATACAGGGTCCCTTGGCGTACGGCTGGTGGGCTTTTCCGGTGCACCGCGAGCGATTGGATAGGGAGGCACTCCGCCATGCAGAGCGGGTATTAAAAGAGGGGATGGTATTGGGGATGTTCCCTGAGGGGAGGAGGAGCGCTACGGCTGAGATGCAGCAGGGCTACATGGGGACCTCGCTCTTCGCCCTACGAAGTGGTGCCCTGATCCTCCCTGTGGCAATCGCCGGGACAGAAAAGATCAAGGGGATAACCGTCCTCTTTCGCCATCCCGAAATAACCGTAAACATCGGTGAGCCCTTCAAACCGCCGTCCATCACCGGCAAATTGACCAAGGACCAGTTATCCCAGGCCACCGACTTTATTATGGAGCGGATCGCCGAGCTTCTCCCAGAAAGCTATCGAGGGTTCTATGGAGATCGAAAAGGCTGCTGAAATAGGGTTTTGCACCGGGGTGAAGCGGGCGATTGGTATCCTGGAGCGAGCAGTTCGGGAGCTTGGCCCCCTCCAGACTCTGGGACCGATAGTGCATAACCAGCAGGTAGTGGAGCAGCTTGCCAAATCCGGGGTCAAGGTGGCAGAAAGCCTGGACCAGCTTGAGGGGAACACCCTGGCGATTAGTTCCCACGGTGTAAGTCCCCAAGTGCTGGAGCAGATAAAAGATCGCGGGCTTCAAATAGTCGATACCACCTGCCCCTTCGTGCGCCGCACCCAGGTCGCCGCAAAGAGATTAGCGGGTGCGGGCTTTTTCGTGATCGTCTTTGGCGAGAAGAGTCACCCTGAGGTGCAAGGGGTATTAGGCTGCGCTAAAGGGAACGGGCTTGCCACCCTTGAGCTCCCCAAATTTGATAAGATGCCACAGCGAATTGGCATCCTTTCCCAGACCACCCAGAGCTTTTCGGGCTTTACCTATTTTGTTTCCTCCTTTGCCGAATCCTATCTCGAGCTTATCTCAGAGCTACGCGTGGTAAATACTATATGCGATGCAACAAGAAGGCGTCAGCAGGCAGCCCTGGATCTGGCAAAGCGGGTGGACCTAATGCTGGTAGTTGGCTCCCGAAGGAGCGCCAATACTCGGCGCCTTGCTGAGATATGCTCTGCTGTTGTTGAGACCCATCACATTGAGAGGGCTCATGAGATCGATCCCTTATGGCTGCGCAACCACCGTACCAAATGTATCGGGGTGACCGCTGGAGCCTCGACCCCTGATGAGGCTATCGAGGAGGTAATGGCGCTGCTTCTCGCTCACCCCATTCCCCCCGCTGATGCGGCGCGATAGAAAGGAAGCGGATCATGGAGCAAAATTTTACGCAAAAATTTGGTATCTATCTGAACACTAAAGAACTGAAGGTGGCACGGATCAATTCCCCCTCCTGGATCCCCTCAGGGCCGGATTGGGTCTTCCTCACCCCGGAGGTTAACATGACCCTGCTTAAGATTCGCCAACTCGCTAAGGAGCAGAAGCTGGTTAGCGAGCCCGATAAGCTCGTCTGGAGCTAGACCATGACGCCAGGGTTGCAACCATCGGAGATTGTTTAGCAACCTATCCCCCCTTACCCCCTTCCCTTAATAAGGGAAGAGGGAGTGTAGGTAAGAGAGGGGATTTTACCCCACAAAATCTGCGATTTTGCGGGGGCCCCGACTTAATTCGCCCCTCTCTAAAATCTCTTCCCCCTCTCCTTCGGGGAGTCCAGAGGGGTCTCCCCTCTGGCAGGGGTCTGGGGGGTGTCCCCCAGATATATTCCCCCCTCTCCTTAAAGGAGAGGGGGATAAAGCGGGTTCCCAGAAAAATCTACGATTTTTCTAGGTGCTTAAAGGGGGTGAGGTTAATAAACAATCTCACCATCGAGAGGTTCAAAAAAGAGCC
>CAZOVW010000090.1:0-2657 GCA_964583545.1 uncultured Dehalococcoidales bacterium
CTCCTGTGGTTTCATGCTCAGCGCCCTGACCAGACCGCTGTAGCCCCCGCGAGCGATGTAGTGTTCGATGTTCTCGGGGTCAATGTGGCCGCAGTTTCGCAGCGCAATGCGCATCTGGGGTTTGAGCATCGGCAGGTCGAAAAACCTGGGAATGCCATCGATGCTCCCCTCACCCATAGTGCCCAGTGCCAGATCGGGGCGGGGGTTATCTTTAACTATGTAGTCCTCGATGAGCTCTCGTGCAATTTCAGGGGTGACATTGCCATAGCAGATGCGGGGGCGACTTGGTTTAATGATATCAACAAGCGGCTCGGCATAGCAAAGCCCGATGCAGCCAACCTGGACAATAGTCGCGTCGATGAGGCGCTCTCTCAGATTACTCTCAATGGCCTTGAGCACCGCACCCGCGCCTGCCGCCCGGCCACAGGTAGCGGTGCCAATAAGGATACGGGGCTTGTCGCTGCGCTCCAGCGTTTCCCATAACGCCACCGCCCGGCTCCTGATCTCTTCGAAGGTCACCGCTATCCCTCACCCTGCAGAATCTTCGTGACCTTTGCCGGGGTCATCTTTCCATAAACAGTCTCATCGACCACCATAACCGGCGCCAAGGCACATGAGCCGAAACAGGCGATGGTCTCCAGACTATACTCAAGGTCTGAGGTGGTCTCTCCTGGTTTGATGGACAGTTGATTCTCCACTTCCTCAAGGATCCTGTTTACCCCTCTCACATGGCAAGCGGTGCCCCGGCAAACCTTGATGGTATGTCTGCCTGTTGGTGTGAGCTTGAACTGGGCGTAGAAGGTGCATACGCCATAAACTGTGCTCTCTGGTAGGCGCAAAAATTTGGCGATGCCTTGCATCGCCTCCTCAGGTAGATAACCAAACCTAGTTTGAACCTCTTGCAAAAGGGGGATCAGGTCTCCCCTCTCCCCCTTATACCTTGTTAGGGTCTCTTCTAGTTGCTGGTTCATGTTAGGCCTGCCCTAGAATATCACCCTCTTAAGTATGCGTCAATGGAGGCAGCTGCCCTTTTGCCTGCCCCCATGGCGCTGATCACAGTGGCGGCGCCAGTAACTATGTCACCTCCAGCCCATACACCGGGCTTTGTTGTCTTGCCTGTTTCCTCATCGGTGACCACCGTGCCCTGCCTGGTGATCTCCAGCCCCTTGGTGGTTTTGGAGATCAGGGGGTTTGGCCTAGTGCCCAGGGCTACGACAACGGTGTCAACCTCCATGACGAACTCACTGCCAGCCTTGACAATGGGACGGCGCCTGCCGCTCTCGTCTGGCTCGCCAAGCTCCATTTCATAGCATTCCATAGCGGTAACCCAGCCCTGATCGTTGCCGAAGAACTGTTTGGGGTTAGTTAGAAGCTTGAAAATGATGCCCTCCTCCTTTGCATTCTCCTTCTCCTCCAATCGTGCTGGCATCTCCGTCTCAGAGCGCCGATAGACAATAGAGACCTCCTCAGCGCCGAGCCTCAAGGAGCATCTGGCGGCATCCATGGCCACATTGCCACCACCGATCACTGCGACCCGGTGCCCTGCCTTAAGCGGGGTGTCGTATTCCGGGAAGAGGTAGGCCTTCATCAGGTTGGTTCTGGTGAGGAACTCATTGGCCGAATAGATGCCGTTGAGGTTCTCACCGGGAATGTTTAGGAACATGGGCGCTCCCGCCCCGGTACCCAGAAAGACGGCATTATAGCCCTCCTCAAAAAGCTCGTCCACGGTGAAGATCTTACCCACCACGGAGTCCAGCTTAATATCAACTCCGAGAGATCTTACGTAGTCAACCTCGGTCTGAACGATATGCTTGGGTAGCCTGAACTCGGGGATGCCATACATGAGCACGCCACCGGCGACATGGAGCGCCTCGAAGAGGGTGACCTGGTGACCCATTTTGGCCAGGTCGGCGGCTGCGGTGAGCCCTGCTGGCCCCGAGCCCACTATAGCAATCCTCTTACCTGTGGGCTTGGTAATTTGAGGCTTATCCATCTTCCCTTGAGCCAGCTCCCAGTCGGCGACATAGCGCTCCAGGCGGCCGATAGCTATAGGGGCCCCCTTCTTCGCTAGGGAGCAGACCTCCTCACACTGGGTCTCTTGTGGGCAGACCCGTCCGCAGATGCCTGGCAGGCTGTTCTTGCTCTTCAGGATCCTGACCGCCTCGGGCATGCTGCCTTGGCGTACTGCTGCGATGAAATCGGGGATATCTACATCCACCGGGCAGCCATCGACGCAGGATTTCTTGGGACACTGGATGCACCGGTTTGCCTCGTACAGGGCTTGCTCCTCACTGTATCCCAGGGCGACCTCATTGAAATTCCTTGCTCGCACCAAGGGCTCCTGCTTGGGCATCGGCACGCGGTTTAGATCGAGTTTAGGCATCGCTTATCTACTCCCATTGCGCCATGGCGCGCTTTTCCTCATCGAGATAGATGCGCTGGCGGGCGAAGAGGAGGTCCCAATCGACCTGGTGCCCATCGAAGTCTGGGCCATCGACACAGGTGAACTTCGTTTCGCCGCCAACCTCCACCCTACAGCAACCGCACATCCCGGTGCCATCAACCATAATAGGGTTGAGGCTAACAATGGTAGGGACGCTGAAGGGCTTGGTGGTCTGGGCACAAAACTTCATCATTATCGCGGGGCCAATGGCAAT
>CAZOVW010000091.1:0-2648 GCA_964583545.1 uncultured Dehalococcoidales bacterium
CGGGTTACCACCTTCAAGGAGAAGGCCAGGATGCAGCCTCACAATGTAAACTACGGTCTGGTGGGCTACCCAGTGCTGATGACCGCAGACATTGTCTTATACAAAGCGGAAACTGTCCCCGTGGGCGAGGACCAGCTTCCCCATCTGGAGCTAGCGCGGGAGATCGCGCGCCGCTTCAATAATCTCTTTGGCCCCACCTTTCCCGAGCCTCAGGCAAAGCTTACCAACGCCCCGATGATCCTCGGGCTAGACGGTGTAAATAAGATGAGCAAGAGCCTGAACAACGAGATCGAGCTTGCCGCCTCGCCCGAGGAGACGCGGGAGCGGGTGGTGGGTGCCTTCACTGACCCAGAGCGAAAATATCGCCGTGACCCAGGTCACCCTGAGGTATGCAATGTGTGGCGCCTCCACCACCATTTTAATCCCGACCAGGTGGATGGAATTGCTCAGGAATGCAGGGATGCCATCCGCGGTTGTGTGGAATGCAAGGAGCAACTGGCTGAGGGGATAAACCGTGCATTGGGCCCCTTCCGAGAGCGGCGCGCCGAGCTGGCAGCGAGACCCCAGTATGTTGGGGAGGTGATTGCCGATGGTGCGCACCGCGCTCACGCTATCGCCACTGAGACCTTGAGAGAGGTCAAGGAGAGGATGGGGCTTATCTAGGAGCGCGATGACCGATTTGCCTGTAGCAAAGAGCGGCGCGGGGACTTTCGAAGTTGCCAGTAAGGCGGTGAGGGAGGCGGGAAGTATCATTATGGCGCATTTCCACGGCGAAAAGCGCATCTCATATAAGGAGGGGAGGAGCAATATCGTCACTGATGTCGACCTCCTAGCGGAGGAGAAGATTAAGGCGCTCTTTCGGGATGAATACCCTGACTTTGGCATCATGACTGAAGAATCCGCGGATATCGCCGGCGACTCATCCTACACCTGGATCATCGATCCCATCGATGGCACTCGCAACTATGCCTATGGCATCCCCCACTTCTGCGTTGCCCTCGCCTTGGCGCGTGGCGAGGAGCTTTTTCTGGGCATCGCTTACGACCCGGTGAGGGATGAGCTTTTCTGTGCGGAAAAGGGGCGAGGCGCTTTCTTAAACGATTCGCCGATCTCGGTCTCCACCAAGAAATCGCTTCACGCAACCCTCGTCGGCTTCGACATGGGATACGATGCTGCGATAGGGCAGGAGATCCTCGGGGTGGCGAGTGCCCTCTGGCCCGGGGTGCTGAGCGTGAGGGTAATGGGCTCGGCGGCACTGGGGCTGGCCTATGCTGCCTGTGGTCGCCTCGATTTATACCTTCATCTTTCCCTCTATCCTTGGGACCTGGCTAGCGGCATTCTCCTCGTTCGCGAGGCAAGGGGCGTGATCACCGAGCTTGACGGGCAGCCAGTAAGCATCTACAGCAAGAGGGTAATCGCCACCAACAAAGCGATCCACGCTGACTTCATGCGGCGAGTCAGGGGCAGCGATTAGCTCGCACCTCGCAGTTGCAGATCGCAAAAGTAGAACGAATCTCTTTTAACCACCTTGCCAATTTTAAGAGGCACCTCTTCCCGGAATATCGACCCGTCGAATACAAAGGAGTGGAATTCACCGTTTTCGCCATTAGGATCAATGTCGGGTGGTAATTCAGCTAAGAATTTTTTATCGAGCATTTTCCCGACAAATTTTTTATCAAGAACTTTAGCATCAACACAGGTGACAATTGCCTTGAAACCCAAATCGATAAACATTTGAGAGACGTTGTCTTTTCCCCAGAGTGGGAAAATGCCCCTCATGCCTACTTTTGCCAGATTACCCTCGCGATATTTTCTGATATCTACTAAAGATATATCGCCAAACGCTACAGCAGAAACGCCCAGCTTCTGAAATTTCACCAGCACCTCTTTCATTTTAGATTCATATTCCTCATTGGAGCCATTTTTAGAAATGAATACTTTTGAAACTGGCAAACCTATAGAATTTGCCTGCTTTTCCAGCAAAATTTCGGGAACACCATGCATGCTAATTCTGTGATAGTCCTCAGTTACAGTCGTCAGCAAACCCACAATTTTGTATTGCTGATTTTGGCTGATTTCATAAAAAGCTAAGGCGCTATCCTTGCCGCCGCTCCACGAAAATAACGCTTTTTCTGCCATTTTTCTTTTTCGAACATCGCAATTGATGGAATTCAAGAGAGCGTGAATCTGAAAATCACGCTATGAGTACATTATCGTTATGAAAGAGCGAAAGAGGAAATGTCCAGGAACCTGTATCCTTCCCTCAATACCTTCTCGCTATCGATGATCTTTATCCGCTGTTTGAAGATGGGGCCATCGGTGACGAAGGTGTGATATTCTCCCTGCTCCCCGCAGGGATGGACATTGGATTCCTTATTGAGTCTATGGAGCTCTTTCATAAACTCCGCGCCCACCTTTTGCCCCAGCCACTCTTCGCCAAAGAACTCCGCCTTCGCACAAACCACAATCGCCTCGAAGCCGGCTTCTATAAACTCGTTGAGGAGCTTTTGCGGCGCCTCGCCCCATAAGGGCAATATGGGCCTCACCCCAAGCTCTTCGCAAACCCGTGTGGTCCAGTCCTTATGCTCCTCAAGGTCGATGTCGCCGAAAACTACCGCCTTAACCCCCTTTTGCTTCAGCTCCGCTAC
>CAZOVW010000092.1:0-2592 GCA_964583545.1 uncultured Dehalococcoidales bacterium
GGTCGATGTCGCCGAAAACTACCGCCTTAACCCCCTTTTGCTTCAGCTCCGCTACTGCCCGCTTAAATTCCTGCTCGTAGGTATCCCAGGTGGTTTCACGCTGCACTATAGGTATTTCCAGAGCCTCGGCCTGGGCCGCTATTAACTTGGGATCAACACCGTGGGACATGCTTCTTTGAACATCACGGTTGATGAAATTCAAGAGAAAGCAGGTTTGCAAACCGCTGAGCACCGCCCTATATAAGGCGAAGCAGCTGTCCTTGCCGCCGCTCCACGATACGGTGACCTTTAGCCCTTGGCTCATCGTCTGCGGTGCCTTTTTACGAAGTGACCTATCCTCTCCAGCGCCTCCTCGATCTCCGCCAGTGAGGTGGCGTAGCAGCAGCGAACGTATCCCTCGCCGCACTCGCCGAAGGTGACGCCGGGGACTACGGCCACCCGATCCTCAAGGAGCAGCCTTTCGGCAAAGTCCTCCGATGATAGCCCGGTGCTCTTTATCGAGGGGAAGGTGTAGAATGCCCCCCTTGGCTCGAAGCAGGTGAGCCCGATACTGTTAAAACCCTGGACCATGACGCGGCGGCGCTGGTCGTATTCCGCCACCATCTCCGCGACCTGGGCCTCCCCTTCGCGCAGCGCCTCGATCGCCGCCATCTGACCCATTGTCGGTGCGCACATTATGGTGTACTGGTGAATCTTCATCATCGCCTCGATGATCTCCTCCCGTGCCGCTGCATACCCGATCCGCCAGCCGGTCATGGCATAGGCCTTGGAGAAGCCACCGAGGAGGATGGTGCGCTCCTTCATACTGGGCAGGGAGGCAAAGGAGGTATGCTCCACTCCGTATACCAGCCTCTCATAGACCTCATCGGAGATCACGATAAGGTCGTGGCGCTGGGCTAACTCGGCCACCCTCCCCAGCTCCGCGCGATCCATCACCGCCCCGGTGGGGTTATTGGGATAGCCGAGTAGGATGGCCTTGGTTTTTGGGGTAATCCGCTTCTCGATATCCTCTGCCTTAACCTTAAACTCGTTCTCGATTGTTGTGGGCACGGGGATAAACACCCCCCCGGCCAATATGGTGCAGGGCATATAGGAGACATAGCTCGGCTCGTGAACGATGATCTCGTCCCCGCGGTTGAGGATGGCCCGCATCGCCAAGTCGAGCCCCTCGCTGACGCCAACGGTGATCAGAAGCTCCCTTTGAGGGTCGTAGTCCAGCCCGTAGCGGTTCTTGAGATAGCCGGCGAGCTCCTCTCTCAGCTCCAGAAGCCCGTAGTTAGACGTATAGGAGGTATATCCCTTCTCCAGGGAATATATCCCCGCCTCGCGGATGTGCCACGGGGTGACGAAGTCGGGCTCGCCGACCCCTAGAGAAATGACTCCCTCCAGGGAAGCCAGGATGTCGAAGAACCTCCTGATCCCCGATGGCGATATGTCTCTTACCCGCTTGGAGATAATGTCGCTCTTTTTTCGCACTTTCATACTATAATGCCCTCATCGCGTGATTTCCAGATTTGCGGCTGTTGAATTTCATCAACCGTGATGTTCAAATTAAGGCATGATGGGCACGCGCTTCGTTCGCTCCTTACCCTCCAGGACCTCGCCGTCCTCCTTATAGCGCTTGAGCAGGAAGTGGGTCACCGTCCCCTGCACCCCCTCAATTGGGGCAAGCTTTTGGGTGACAAAGGAAGCGACCTCTTGCATTGTCTTGCCCGCTACCAGCACGGCGAGGTCGTAGGTGCCTGACATTAGATATACTGAGCGCGCCTCCGGGAAGCGATAGATCCGCTCGGCGATAGCGTCAAACCCGACATCACGCTGGGGTGCCACCCTTACCTCAACCAGGGCCCAGACCTGCCCCTCACCCAGCTTATCCCAGTTGACTATCGCCTTGTATTTAAGGATAGTGCGGTCGCCCTCCGCCTGCTTAATCGCCTTTTTCACCTTAGAGAGGGGGGTGCCGGTCATCGTGGCAATCTGCTGGGGGGTTTTGCGAGCATCCTCTTCCAGGATTCTAAAGATTTCGTTCATATTGTCCTCCATATTGTCCTCCTTTTTGTGCCAGAACACAAAAGGTTGTGAAGTATCTCCCTCGATAATTGCATCTTTGGGGGTCATCGAGCAGGCTTGGGCGGTAGTCGTGGCCATTTACTAAGGCGAAGCCAGCCTGCTTCAGGGTATTTACGAATATCTCCTCGATGGCATGGATGCTGTAAGCGGCGCCGATGCCGCTGTATATCGCTCCCAGGCTCCAGTTATCCGTTTTTTGCCGCCTGGGATCATAGGCATCCGAGGTCAGGTATAAATAGCCGCCCTTTTTGAGCACCCGCCCCATCTCCAAAAGAGCCCTTTTGGTCGCAGCGATAAAATTGCTATGGGGAACGGGTTTCCAGTCTGGAGTCAAATCCAGGTGCTCGATGGTGGAGATGCAGAGCACGACATCGAATTTTTCGTCCTTGTAGGGAAGGTGGGGCATCGTGCCGCAGTGGACGGCGATACCGTCTTCCCGGCATCTTTTTCTGAAGCCCTCCTTATCTGGTGCCATCGGCTGGGGGTAGTCGATGGTGGTTACCTTAGCTCCTTGGCTTGCCA
>CAZOVW010000093.1:0-2562 GCA_964583545.1 uncultured Dehalococcoidales bacterium
CAGCATAACATCGCCCTCAGGGAGCGGGGGCATCGCCAGGGGCTAAAGCTCAGCGAATACGGGATCACCGACCTGGGGAGCGGGGTCACCGAGAAGTTTACCGATGAGGAAGCCTTCTACGAGAGGCTGGGGCTCCAGTTCATCCCTCCGGAGCTCAGGGAGGGGCAATGGGAGGTGGAGAGGGCGGAGCAAAAGGCTATCCCCCGGCTCATCGAGCTGGGCGATCTCAAGGGCGACCTTCATGTGCACACCGAGTGGAGCGATGGCCATGATTCCATCGAGGCGATAGCGCTCGCCGCCAGGGCACGAGGCTATGAATATATCGCCATCACCGACCACTCAGCGGGGCGAGGCGTCGCCCGCGGGCTGAACGAGGAGCGCTTGAGAAGCCAGATTGCCGAAATCAATAAGCTTAATCAGCGGATGGATGGCTTCCATATCCTCACCGGGATCGAGGTGGACATTCGTGCCGACGGCAGTCTGGATCTCCCTGAAGACTTGCTTTCAGAGCTGGACATTGTGATCGCAGCAGTGCACTCAGCGATGAACCAGGAGCAGGGCAAGATGACGGAGCGGATCCTGCGCGCTACCCGCAGTCCCCATGTCGATGTGCTTGCTCACCCCACCTGCCGACTTTTGGGGGAGCGTGAGCCGATCATGGTGGACCTTGAGGCCATCTTCCGCGCTGCCGCTGAGACAAATACCGCTCTGGAGATAAACGCTATGCCCAGTCGCCTCGACCTCAAGGATATTCATGCCTTTCGGGCCAGGGAGTTGGGGGTGAAGCTTATCATCGCTACCGATGCCCATAGCGCCTCACATCTTGATCTGGTTCGCTTTGGGATTGGCGTGGCGCGGCGCGGCTGGTGCGAGGCGTGCCACATACTGAACACGAGGCCGCTTGAAGAAGTGGCGGCCTTTCTCAGGCGATAGCGAGGGTGGCATGGAGAACAACAAGCTACAGCCATTCGGTGAGACCAGTATCTCGACCGATAACGCGGCGATTCGCCATCTCAGGGAGGCTATCGCCCAGGGAAAGCACTGGTATATTGCCCTCCTTGAGGCTATCGGGCGGTGGACTGTAGCCGAGGAGAGCTATAAGGGTCGGGATTATCGTTATCTCATCGCCAACGAGGCCTTCGATTGGTTGCTCCTTGCCGAGCGCCTCCTCGATGAGGTCAATCATCTCGTTCCTGAAAAAGAAATGATCGATCTTCTCTTCCGCGGTAAAGCCCCCGTTGAGCTCCCTAAAGAGGAGTTTTGCCACCTCATCGGCGAGGCCAAATATTGCGCTCATCTCAGTTATTTCTATGGTGTCACCGTGGAGGAGGCGCTGACCCTCGCTGTGGAGGAGGAAGCGCGCAAGGAGCAGCGAGCGCGCGCCTTTAATGAGAACGATCGTCTCTGGGAGGAGGCCTATCAGCGCATCTATGGCGCCTCGATGACTGAGCTACTGAGGAGATTCCGCAAAGAAAAGGGCTACCCCAAGCGCAACTCTATGGAGCTTGGTGAACTGAAGGAGTTCACCTATTGGCTCTTCAAGTATCGGCTAAACAATTGCGATAAGGCGCGCATTGCCAGCGACACGAAAAAGGCGCTCAAGGAACTGGAGCGCCAGTGGAACTTGAGGGAGCGGCGCAGAGGTTCTGAGAAGCTAAAGAGTTCACCTACTGAGGCAGCTTGAGGAATTAGAACCACCCAACTTTTCCTTCATTGGTGCGGTACAGACACTATAACTGGCTCAGTATCTCTGCCACCTTGTTCGCCGTCGCCCCTGTGAGCCTGGCACATTTTTCCACTGTTTCCATTCCCCGAGGGCTCATGTAGTGTTCTGCCACCTCGTTCATATCAAACCAGTTGAGCCCCGTAATCTCTGAGCAGACAGTACTCTTGAACATAGGTTTAAACCAGTTAGTCAGTCTATGGGACGGCTCGAAGGCTGGTAGTAGCGCTACAAGCCCTTCATCAATGTTAGTTCGCCCTACTCTAGCACAGATGAGTACGAAACCCGTAAGCAGTGCACCGCATGTTAATCCAGAATAACCTCCTCCTTGCAGGCCAGCTAGCGCTTTAAACCAGAAGTCGTCCTTAAATCCCAAAACCTCTTGAAATGCGTGCAGCATGGACTGAGAGCAGCCAAAGCATTTCAAGTAATTGTTGTATGCTAGCTCTCCCACTCTCTCTCGATTAACCTCTGAACCGAAAATCTCTCTCGTTTTTTCTTCGAATACCTTGATGAAATCGGCCCTCGCTTTGGATCCTTTCTGAGCCATTAGTAACCTCCTATCAGATGTTAAAATCCCTATGCCTTTAAGCCGTTTCGAGGGGCCTCTGTAATGCCAGTGATGTCAGCGGAGCCTATCTAGGCTTATAGGCTTTCACTGTAATGCTGGCAATATTACTTCCTGCCAGCGTCTCAACCTCGCCACAGACTGGCGGGTTGCCCTCGACCTCTAGCTCAACAAAACCCACGGCGCGAATTCTGTCCAGGTAAACCTTCTCCTCTAGTGCCCCTGCCACGCAGCCGGCCCATTGCTCCAGGCTCTCCCGAACCTCAGCAGG
>CAZOVW010000094.1:0-2457 GCA_964583545.1 uncultured Dehalococcoidales bacterium
CGGTTGAACTTGCCTTCTTCATCGGTGAAGATGCGCAGATTGGCGATTTTGTTGGCCATCCATTGCGCCTCTTCTTCGCCATCGCTCTGGCCGATGCCAAGCAAGACAACCAGTCCAGCCTGAATGGCCCCTACCGTCTGAGCGTCAACAGTCACCTTTGCCCGGGTTACTCTCTGCACAACTGCTTTCACAATATGACTCCTACATAGTTTGGTTCGTAGTGCGCACTTGGCTATTCCGACGCTGAAGCGCGCACTACGAGAGCTGCCGGAAGCTGGGTTTCTTCATTTGCAGATAGATACACCATCGGGTATGATAGAGTTGTTTCAGAACACCGTTCATCTGCCACTGAGGAGATAAAGGCTTTGAGGCAAAGGCATGATCAAATTGCTGATGACTTGGGATATCAAGCCCGGACACGAGTCGGAGTATGTAGAATATATCATGCGTGAATTCGGTCCGGCCATGGTACGGGCAGGACTGCAGCCCACGGATGCCTGGTATACGATCTATGGCGAAGGGCCACAGGTCCTGGCCGGAGGTGTCACTGAAACGTTGCAGCAAATGCACGAGATCCTGTCCAGTAAAGAGTGGCAAGAGCTGGAAGATAGACTCTTGACCTTTGTGGATAACTATAAACGGCGCATTGTCGAAGCGACAGGTGGCTTCCAATTGTGAACCTCATATCGTAACAAGAGGCGGCGGTGTTAATCCGCCGCCTCTGTTTTGGCCGGCTTGCTGCCCTCTGCAGCCGGCAAAGCCTTTTTCTCCTCCGACTCCTTTGGAGCCGGGATTCCCTTATGCGGCTGGTTTGAACCTGAAGTCAACTGGCGGCTGTCGGTGATGTAGAAGCCAGTGCCCTTGAAGATGATACCCACGGGTAGGATCAGACGGTGCACGGGTCCACCGCATTCGGGACATTCCTTCAGCGGCTCATCTTTGAACTGCTGTAAACGTTCGAACCGTATGCTACAAGACTCACATTCGTATTCATATGTGGGCATTGCTCTGCTTCGACCTCCTGAGGCGATTGTGCAAAAGCTATTTTAGCACAAATTGGAATACAAGGCAATAAATCGTGATTTGACAGGAAACAAATCCATTTATATAATCTTATAAGAGAAGCGTCGCTAAAGACGCAAGTATTCGTCCCTTGCTTCCTGCTGGCTCGAAGCGGTCATCCCAGTTGAGCGCTGTTAAGCACTCTGAGCGAAGCCAGTTTTCGGCAACAGTTATGAGCAGGCAAGTGGAAAGGGGGGATGGTTATCGAACGACGAGCTTAGCGCACATTGACAAGGTAGGGGTTTTGATTGAGATTCTAAGCCACAAGGAGGAGGCCAACAAAATGTCTAAGAGGACACTTTTCTGTCTGTTTCTGGTGCTTGCCATGCTTCTGGGAACAATAACAGTGAGTGCCGCACCACTGTCCCAGCTAGAGGTAACCTATACGGTCAAGCTAGGCGACAACCTGTGGATGCTGGCCAAAAAGTACCTGGGCAGTGGTACTGCCTGGCCGGCCATTATGGCCACTACCAACCAGAAGAACATTAGCGACTCCACCTTTGCTTACATCACCAACGCTGACCTGATCCATCCTGGTTGGAAACTCCTGATCCCCAGTGCAGAGGCTGCTACGGCTTTCCTGGCCACCTACGACCGTGGCAAACCCGAGATGCTATTCGGCAAGCGTGCCAAGGGCCAGCTTGTCGTCGGCAGTTGGTGGACAGCCGGCGGTGAGGCCGAGGGCCTGGCCGGGATGTTCCGTATCTACAAGCAGAAATACCCCGATGTCGAAATCGTCAATGCCACCGTGGCCGGAGGGGCAGGCTCGGTCTTTAAAGGTGTGCTCAAGACCCGCTTGATTGGTGGCGACCCGCCGGATACCTTCCAACTCCACGCCGGTCTGGAGGTTGAAGGCTACAGCCCGGAGCAGTACTTGAAGCCGCTAGATGACATCTACGCGGCCGAAGGGTTGGACAAGGTCTTCCCGAAGGACCTGCTCACCCTGCTCAAGTACAAGGATCACTACTGGGGCGTTCCGGTCAACATCCACCGTTCCAACGTGCTTTGGTACCACAAAGCGCTCTTCGAGCAGGCTGGCGTGCAGCCACCGACCACCTTTGACGAGTTCTTTGCTGCGTGCGACGCGCTGAAAGCCAAGGGTATCCAGCCATTCCTTATGGGCACCAGTGGCGGCTGGGAGGCCACACATACCTTCGAGGATGTCCTGGCTGGCACGGTGGGAGCGGAGAAGTACCGCGGCCTGTGGACCGGCGCGACCCCGTGGACTGACCCGGGTGTCACCAAGGCGCTGGAGAACTTTAAGCGCATGGTCAGCTATGCCAACGCCGACCACCCGGCCCTCGACTGGGCAGGCGCCGCCCAGTACCTTGTGGAAGGCAAGGGTGCGATGTTCATCATGGGTGACTGGGCCAACGGCTACTATACCTCTAAGGC
>CAZOVW010000095.1:0-2378 GCA_964583545.1 uncultured Dehalococcoidales bacterium
CCTGCTGGTGACGGCATCCCCAAGGCTCTCAAAAGCTACGTGTATCCATTTAGGTACAATGATCTTGGTTCCCCCGAGTCTTTGAGGGCTCTGCTTGAGGCTCATCCAGGGGAGTTTGCATGCATGGTTATGGACCCTATAAGCTACTGGGAGAAGCCTATGGAAGGATATCTCCAGGAGGTTAGGAAACTTGCCGATGAGCATGGCGCCCTCCTTGTCTTCGATGAGATTGTTACAGGGTTTAGACTTGCCCTTGGAGGGGCTCAGGAACTTTTCCAGGTTACTCCCGACCTAGCCGTTGTAGGGAAGGGTGTTGCATCAGGCATGCCTTTATCAGCTCTTCTCGGCAGGAGGAAATACATGGAAAAAATGAAGGACCTTCTGATATCCATAACTCACGGAGGCGAAACCCTTTCTCTAGCTGCAGCTGTCGCGGCTATAAAGGAGTATAAGGAGAAGAAGGTTCAATCTTACCTCTGGAGGCAGGGTGGAAGGCTTATGGAGGAAATGAACAGACTTGCCTCAGAGATAGGGGTGCCCATGGAGTGGGGTGGATATGCACCGATACCAATGTATAGATTTAATGTTAAGGATTCTATGCTGGCAGACAACCTCATGACGCTCTGGCTTCAGGAAAACGCTAAGAGAGGTGTCCTGTATAGGAGGGGTGGACCAGCATACATCTGTTTCTCGCACAGCGATGAAGACATTGATAAAACTATTGCGGTGGGTAGGGAAGTTATGAGAATTATTGAAGATGCCCTGCGGAAGGGAGATGTTAAGTCAAGGCTTGAGGTAACCGGAGTGGCTGAGCAAGGAGTTAGGAGATTCACTTAACTAAAGGCTTTTGGCTGCGTTTTAACCTCTTTTTTGAAGGAAGGATTTGAGAAACGCGGATGAATCCTTTTAGAAAGCTTTAAGATTAGGGCGAACCTATCTGGGTATAGGTGTGGATAGTGGGGCACACATATACAAAGGCAAAGGTCTTCAATCCAAATAGGCTCTCCAAATTTGTGGAAGTTGAACTAATGGTCGACACTGGTTCCAGATACACGTGGATATCGAAAGACACGCTGGAGACCTTGGATTTAAGGCCGGAAAAAACTGCCAAGTTTAGAACCATTGATGGAAGGGTGCTTGAAAGGCACATTGGAATAGCCATAATCGAGTGCGCAGATGAAAGAACCGGAACCACCGTGGTCTTCGGAGAGAAGAACGACGTACAGGTCCTAGGGGTTCATTCCTTGGAAGGGCTACGCCTAGAAATAGACCCCTACACGGGAGAATTAAAGCCCATCCCAGTCATTTTGGCCGTTTAAATTTTCTTCCTAAATCATTTGAAATGAAATTGACGTAGACATCCGAAAAGTCTAAAAAGTTTACTGGTCCCTTGTTAAGGGGATGGACTATGCAGTTTTATAGTTATGATTTGCAGGATCCTGTGTTCGACATTGACGGGCTGCGCGTCAGTGTGCAGCTTATTTCCAAGGAGAACCTTTATGGTCTGCCCAAGGATGACGCTAGACTGAGGAGACAAGGCTCAACTTGGGTTATTGAGGCCAAGGAGCTGTCTTGGGCTGGTCAGCAACGTCGCGCTCCAGGGAGCGTGCAGGTGGAGTTCACACCGATGGATGATGGTTTCCGCGTGACAGGCGACGCGGAAACTGAACACACGCTGCGTTGCCTAAAAATCATTTTGCACGACCTGCCCGGTGATACCCTCCTCGATGATAGTGGTCGCCGGGATGTCATTACTGCCAGTGGTGTTGTGCGCCATTATCCCGGCGGACCCGGCGTCTGGAGTGCCGGCCCAGCCGACGGCCCCTACTGGACCTTCTACAGCGAGGATTCGAAGCCCCGTTTTAGGCGTTTGGCTGCCTACATGCGTCCTGGAGGCGCCACCGTTGAGCTGATTTTCGAGGAAGACGCCCGCTTCTGGAAACGGGAGCTGACCATGCCTCCCTGGGTAATTCAGAAGACAGATGATCCCAGGGTTCAGGTTGAGCATTATTTAGCCCATCTGGAAAGGAGCCTAGGCCTAAGGCGGTGGGAGGATCGCACCGATGTGCCTGAATGGGCGCGGCAGGTCTCTCTGGTCCTAAGCATCCATGGCATGCACTGGAGCGGCTACATTTTCAACGATTACGCCCGCGCGGCCAAGACTGTTGAGGCGATAACCCGGCACATTGACGGCAAACACGTAATGGTTTTTCTGCCCGGCTGGGAGGGGCGCTACTATTGGCAGTACGGCGACTTTCGTCCTGAGCCCATGCTTGGCGGGCCGGAAGGGTTTGCCGATATGTGCAGGCGAATCCATAAAACAGGTGCCCATTTGACCCTAATGTTTGGTGGTACCTGCGCCAATGCTTGGTTTGAGA
>CAZOVW010000096.1:0-2311 GCA_964583545.1 uncultured Dehalococcoidales bacterium
GCCAGGGGGTCAACGGCGGGATATAGCCCCTGCTCGGCGATGGCGCGCTCCAGGGCAACCACGGCATCAAGATGACCGAACACAGTAGCCACACCGGGGTCAGTGTAGTCATCAGCGGGGACATAGATTGCCTGGAAGGAGGTAATAGAGCCCTTTTTGGTGGAGGTGATCCTCTCCTCCAGGTCACCCATCTCGGTGGCCAGTGTGGGCTGATAGCCCACCGCCGAGGGCATCCGACCCAGGAGCGCCGAAACCTCCATACCAGCCATGATATAACGATAAATATTATCGATAAAAAGCAGCACATCCTGCCCCTCAACATCGCGGAAGTACTCCGCCATAGTGAGTCCGGTGAAGCCAACACGCACCCTCACCCCAGGGGGCTCATTCATCTGCCCGAAGACAAGAACGGTTTTATCGATGACCCCCGAAGCCTTCATCTCATACCAAAGGTCGTTGCCCTCACGGGAGCGCTCTCCTACCCCGGCAAAGACGGAGAAGCCACCATGCTCCGTAGCAACGTTGCGAATCAGCTCCATGATAATAATGGTCTTGCCGACCCCAGCACCCCCGAAGGCGCCCACCTTCCCCCCCTTGGTGAAGGGGGTGATCAGGTCGATGACCTTGAGCCCCGTCTCCAGCATCTGGGTGGAGGTCTCCTGCTCCCGGAAGGAAGGCGGGGGGCGGTGGATGGGCCAGCGCTCCTCAGCCTCCACAGGCCCCAGGTTGTCCAGGGGCTCGCCCATGATATTGAACAGCCTTCCCAGGGTGGCGCGCCCCACAGGGACAGTGAGCGGTGCCCCAGTGTCGATAGCCTCAGCGCCTCGCTCTAGGCCATCGGTGGGAGACATGGCAAGGCAACGAACCCAGTTGTTCCCCACATGCTGCTGCGCCTCGAGAAGGATCTTCCCCTCATCAATGGGGATCTCGATAGCGTTATTGAGCGCCGGCAGCTCATCGGGGGGAAACTCTATATCAACCACAGTGCCGATTACCTGGGCTACTTTTCCTTTCGCCATGATAGCCTCCTGTAGCTACACCAAAGCCTCTGCCCCTCCCGTGATATCCAGAAGCTCCTTGGTGATCATCTCCTGTCGCACCTTATTAAAGGTCAGGGTGAGGTCCTCGATAAGCTCGCTAGCGTTATCGGTGGCGTTGCGCATTGCCACCATCCGCGCTGACTGCTCGCTGGCAATGGACTCCAATATCGCATGGTAGAGACCCATCTCCACAAAGCGGGGGAGAAGCTGAGCCAGCACCTCGTCCGGCGAGGGCTCATAGATATACTCCACATTTCGCCCTGGCTCAATGGCCGCCGGCTCAATGGGGAGCAACCGCCAGAGCACCGGCCGCTGGCTCATGGTGGTCACAAACTGGGTGTAGGATAGATATACCTCATCGATGAGGCCATCGGTGTAATCATCGATGACGATGCGGGCGATCGGGAGGACATCGACGATCGAGGGACAGTCGCCAAGGCGGGTGAACTGGGCACGCACCTCCTGCCCGGAGCGCACCATGAAATCCCGCCCCTTGCGCCCGACAACCACGCTGGTCACGGGAATACGCTGCTCCAGCATAAAGTTCGCCGCACTGCGATTGACATTGGCAATAAGCCCGCCGCAAAGGCCGCGGTCGGGGGTGATATGGATGATGGCGATCCTGTTCACCGGCCGCTTAACAAGAAGCGGGTGAATCTCCTCGCCCGCTTGGCGCTGCGCCGCGAGGTCGGCCAGCACATGCCTCATCTTCTCAGCGTAAGGGCGGGCGGCGAGGGTACGCTCCTGAGCACGCCTCATCCTTGAGGCGGCGACCATCTCCATCGCCCTGGTGACCTTGGCTGTGTTCTGGACGCTCCTGATGCGGCGGCGGATTTCACGAATGGTTGGCAGTAGCCCTCACCCCCTTAATCCCCCTCTCCCTGAAGTAGGGAAGTGCACAATATTATGTAAATACTGTTCTCGGTGTTCCCACTCAAGTTCTATGTGAACCTCTCAATTTACGAAAGGCTTCCTTGAGTCTCCGCTCTTGTATTCGGCTATCGGTTTCGGGCTATACGAAGTTTGTGACCGTAGAGAGCAAATTTGGGCGAAGCCCCGAAGTGACTGAGCCGTATAGCCCGTGTTAGGCGACGTTGCCATCATAATAGTCTCTTTTCTCCTTCAATCTTTTTTATATCTGTGATGTCCTGTGTCACCTCTAATGTTCCAAGATACTCGCCGTTTTTACGAACTGCAAAATATCGGATATAGACTAGCCTTCCTTTCAAATTAATCCAGAACTCTGCTACATCACGCTTATTATTTTTAAA
>CAZOVW010000097.1:0-2279 GCA_964583545.1 uncultured Dehalococcoidales bacterium
CCGCATGCGGTGCAGCGACCGAAGCGGCAGTCAGCGGTTTCTGTACCCTGTAAGGTGTGGTGGTATTCCCTTTCTAGGAAGGTAGGGCTTACGCCAACATCGATGTGAGCCCAGGGGAGCGTTTCGTCCAGAGGACGTTGGCGGTTAGCGTAGAAAACGGGGTCGAGCCCACATTCATTGAAGGCTCGGCTCCATTTTTCATAATCGAAGCGCTCACTCCAGGCATCGAAGGTAGCGCCCAGTTGCCAGGCGCGGTATATCACCTGAGAGAGGCGCCGGTCACCCCGCGCCAGCACCCCTTCAAGCAGGCTCATCTTGGGGTTCTGCCATGACAGGTGCACCCCTGACTTTTTCAGGCCAAGCCTGAGAGCCTCAATCCTGGCATTTAGCTCCTCTTCTGTGTGCTGAGCCACCCATTGAAATGGGGTGTGCGCCTTGGGCACAAAAGCCGAGGCACTCACCTTTAGATGAAGCGCTTTTCCCCCGCGTTTCCTCCCCACGGGGCCACTCTGGCGCACCAAGTGAACGATGCCCTCTATGTCATCGGGGGTCTCAGTGGGCAAGCCGAGCATGAAATAAAGCTTAACGCTGCTCCAACCCCGCTCCGCTGCTATCTCTAAGGTTTGGAGCAACTCATCCTCGGAAAGGCTCTTGTTAATCACCCGGCGCAGCCGCTCGCTTCCCGCCTCAGGGGCAAAGGTCAAGCCAGTCTTCTTCCCAGAGGTAATGGCATCCATCAACTTTATCGAGAGGTTATCGATACGCAGGCTGGGTAGTGATATCTTGAGGTTGTCCTCTCGATAGCGTGCTGAGAGTGCGCTGACCAGGCTCTCAATTTCTGAATAGTCGCTGGTGCTCAATGAGAGCAGTGAAAGTTCATTATAGCCACAATTGCTGAGCAATTCGTCTACTGCCGCTAAAACCTCCACCTCAGGTCGCTCCCGGAGCGGGCGATATATGATCCCAGCCTGGCAGAAGCGACAGCCCCTGGTGCATCCACGCTGGATCTCAATGGCTGCTCGGTCATGGATCGCTGCCACAAAAGGGACCACCGGCCTGGTCACCGCTGGAGGCAGCTTCATGAGAATGCGCCGCTTAACGCTGGAGCTGAGCTGCGGGGATATGGGCGCTATCTGAGAAATGGTGCCATCATCATGATACTCGACCCGGTATAGACTGGGCACATAGATGCCGGGAATATGAGCCAGTTCACGAAGTAGCTCCTGCTTCCCCTGGGAGCCCTCAAGCTTCCACCGGCGAAAGGTTTCCAGTAGCTCTAAGAGGACCTCTTCTCCTTCGCCAAGGACGAAAAGGTCAATGAATTCTGCCATGGGCTCGGCATTGAGGGCACAACTACCGCCAGCGATAATCAGGGGATGGGATTCATCACGCTGCGCAGCGAGCACCGGTATCCCTGCCAGGTCAAGCATATTGAGCACATTGGTGTAGGTCAGCTCATAGCCCAGAGAGAAGCCAATAATGTCGAATTCCTTTAAGGGTCGCCGCGATTCCAGGCTAAAGAGGGGGATGGCGGCTTTCCTCATCTCCGCCTCCATATCGACCCAGGGGGCATAGAAACGCTCGATAAGGACATTGGGCTCTCTATTGACCAGGTCATAGAGGATAGCCAGCCCCAGGTTTGACATACCGATTTCATAAAGGTCGGGGTAGGCGAGAGCCATCCTGACATCGATGGCATCCCAGTCTTTCGTGATGCTGTTCCACTCACCCCCGGTATAACGGGCGGGCCTGGTTACCTTAGGAAGAAGGCGATCCAGATCGGTCATGATGCTCCTTTGCTCATTATAGCAAAGCCTTGCCCTTTTGACATCTTGGAGCGAAAATGATAGGATGGCGGAGGCAGTGTTTTAGGGGGCATCGATTGGCAGCTTCAAGAGTAAAGGCTAAAAAGCCCATTAAAGAGGGTTACGCCATCGTGCAAACAGGGGGAAAGCAGTATAAGGTCTCTCCTGGGGAGACTATCGATGTGGCGCACCTTCCCGCAACGGAAGGAAGCACCATAGAGCTGGATCAGGTATTGCTGGTCGCCGGTGGGAAGAAGGTGAGGCTGGGCACGCCTACTGTTAAAGGGGCGAAGGTTATCGCTGAGGTCATCGGCGATGGCAAAGGGGAGAAGGTCATCGTCTTCAAATACAAGCCGAAGGTGCGCTACCGCAGGATGAAGGGGCAGCGGCAAAGCTATACCAGGCTTGCCATAAAAGAGATAGTATGCTAGTATAGGGCAAAGTGGGGGAGAGCAAAAAATGGCACATAAAAAG
>CAZOVW010000098.1:0-2151 GCA_964583545.1 uncultured Dehalococcoidales bacterium
AATCTTCCATTGTCATTGCGAGGACGCCGACTTGTCGGGGGACGAAGCAATCTCAGTGAGGGGAGGAGAAGTGAGATTGCTTCGGTCGCCTTAGGCGACCTCGCAATGACACTAGGCCTTCGGCTCGCAATGACAGTGAGGGCTTTCTCAGCACTCTCTAGACCTCGCGGAACTCACCCTCCACAGTCCCTTCATCGGTCTTTGGTGGTTCCTCGCCGGGCGGCTCCTCAGCACCAGGTGGCGGCTGCGCTTGATATACCGCAGCGCCCACCCGCTGTAATGCCTCGGATAGCTCCTGCATGGTGCGCCGCACCTTATCTATATCGCTCCCTTGAAGTGCGGAGCGTACCTTGGCGATCTTCTCCTCGGTCTGCTGCTTGAGGTCCGCGGGCACCTTATCCCCTTGCTCCCGGAGCGTCTTTTCCGCGGTATAGGCCAGGGTATCAGCGGCATTCCTTGTCTCCACCTCCTCGCGGCGTTTGGCGTCCTCCGCAGCATACGTCTCCGCCTGCCGCTGCATCCGCTGCACCTCCTCCTTGGTGAGCCCGCTGGAGGCGGTGATTACGATCTTCTGCTCCTTACCCGTCCCTTTATCCTGGGCCTTAACGCTCACAATACCATTGGCATCGATGTCGAAGGTGACCTCGATCTGAGGCATGCCCCTGGGGGCAGGGATAATGCCATCGAGCATGAACCGCCCCAGCGTCTTATTGTCGGCAGCCATGGCTCGCTCCCCCTGGAGCACGTGGATCTCCACGCTGGGCTGGTTATCGGCAGCGGTAGAGAAGATCTGGCTCTTTGCAGTGGGGATAGTGGTGTTTCTGGCGATGAGCGAGGTCATCACCCCGCCAAGGGTCTCGATACCTAGGGTGAGCGGGGTGACATCAAGCAAGAGCACGTCACTAACCTCCCCCTTGAGCACCCCTGCCTGAATTGCCGCCCCGATAGCTACCACCTCATCAGGGTTGACCCCTTTACTGGGCTCCCTTCTGAAGAACTGTTTCACCTTCTCCTGAACCAGGGGCATGCGCGTCTGCCCGCCAACAAGGACGACCTCATTGATCTGGGCAGGGGTCATACCGGCATCGGCGAGCGCTTGCTGACAGGGACCAATCGTTTGCTCCACGAGGTCACCAACCAATTGCTCCAGCTTAGCCCGGGTAAGGGTGATATTGAAATGCTTGGGACCACTAGCGTCTGCGGTGATAAAGGGGAGGTTGACCTCCGTCTGCAGCACTGTGGAGAGCTCACACTTCGCCTTCTCCGCTGCTTCCTTAAGTCGTTGTAGCGCCATGCGATCCTGCCTCAGATCGATTCCCTGATCCCTCTTGAACTCGTCACATAGCCAGTCGATGATTCTCTGGTCGAAGTCATCCCCCCCCAGATGGGTATCGCCACTGGTGGATTTCACCTGGAAGGTGCCCTCGCCAAGCTCCAGGATGGAGATATCGAAGGTGCCTCCACCGAGGTCATAGACGGCGATGGTCTGATCCCTCTTCTTATCCGCACCGTAGGCCAGAGAGGCAGCGGTGGGCTCGTTGATAATGCGTAGCACCTTCAGCCCCGCAATCTCACCGGCGTCCTTTGTTGCTTGCCTCTGGCTGTCGTTAAAATAGGCAGGCACGGTGATGACTGCCTCCGTGACCTTTTCCCCAAGATAGGCCTCGGCGTCCGTCTTCATCTTCTGCAGGATCATAGCCGAGATCTCCGGAGGGCTGTATTCTTTGCCCCCCATCACCACCCGCACCTCATTGTTGGGGCCCCTGACTACCTTGTAGGTCTTGCGGCGGGCATCCTCCTCCACCGGTAGCTCCCGCCCTGCAGGTTCCCCCCACTTGCGTCCCATAAAGCGCTTGATGCTGTAGATGGTGTTTTCGGGGTTTGTGATCATCTGACGCTTGGCTATCTGCCCTACCAGCCGTTCCCCACTTTTACTCACTGCCACCACAGAGGGTGTAAGTCGGGAGCCTTCGGCATTAGTGATGACCACAGGCTCCCCCCCCTCCATCACCGCTACCTCGCTCAGGGTTGTCCCCAGATCAATACCTATTGTCTTTCCCATACTTCTCCTCCTCTTCCTTCAAAATACCAACCGTTCGCCCTGAGCCTGTCGAAGGGCCGTTCATGGTTCGACAGGCTCACCACGAACGG
>CAZOVW010000099.1:0-2061 GCA_964583545.1 uncultured Dehalococcoidales bacterium
TTCACGATGCGCACCCGGTAGCCAGCACCCTCCAGATACTCCGCGATGCTGGTAAACCCTATGGGATACATCTCAAAAATAGGGGAGGAGGGGATGAGGTCGCTACTCGGGCCATAAAGGATCGTCCTGTGGCGAAAGTCGTAGACGCTGGGTGGATGAAGCAAAATTAAATCGGGCTGGGGCATAAGAGATGCTCTTTCTATAGGCGTTCTCTAGAATGATAACCAACCTCCAGGGGTAGGTCAATGGTCTTTCTTTGTGAGGAGGCATATGTTATCATACGGTCGATAAGGAGGGGTGTTTGCTGGGGGACTTCGGTTACATTGGAATTTTCCTCATCGCTGCCCTTGTTTTCGCTGCCTCTATGGTATTACTACCCGTCACCCTCAGGCTTTTCCGCATCGTCCCCCGAAAGCCCAACCCCATAAAGAGCGATACCTATGAGTGTGGCATGGAAACGGTGGGCAAGACCTGGGTGCAGTTCAACTTCCGTTATTATTTCTTTGCCCTGCTCTTTGTAATCTTCGATATTCAGGTAGTTTTTCTCTATCCCTGGGCCGTAGCCTTTAACCAGCTTAAGCTCTTCGGGCTTCTGGAGATGCTTGCTTTCTTCCTGATCCTGATCGTCGGTTTTATCTATGCGTGGAGGAAAGGGGTTCTGAAGTGGAAATAGAGAAGCCCTATGTGAGCAGCGAACTCGACCGTGCCGAGGGAGAAGAGATCGAGGCGCTCATCGCATCTTCCCAGGAGCCTTACCCCGATCCGGTCGCCTGGCTCGATGAGGAGATTCAGCGTAATGTCCTGACCACCTCTCTTGATTACCTCGTGGACTGGGGGAGGCGCTACTCTGTCTGGCCGGTGAACTTTGGACTCGCCTGCTGCGCCTTCGAGATGATCGCCACCGCCGTATCGCGCTTTGACATCGCCCGCTTTGGCATGGAACTCTTGCGGGCATCGCCGCGCCAGGCCGACCTGATGATCGTCGCCGGAACGCTTACCTGGAAGATGGCCCCCGCACTGAGGCGAATCTATGACCAGATGGCCGAGCCGAAGTGGGTCCTGGCTATGGGGGCCTGTGCCATCAGCGGCGGATGCTTCCGCGGTTCCTATAGCGTGGTGCCAGGGGTGAACCTCATCGTTCCGGTGGATGTCTATGTCCCCGGCTGTCCGCCGCGCCCCGAGGGGCTGCTCCACGGGATAACGATGCTGCACCGTAAGATCGCCAGGGAGACCGTAAAGAGGGGGCAGGATGACTAAGCCGCTTTCCGGCCCTGAGGTGGCACGGCAGATAGGTGAGCAGTTCCCTGAGGCGGTCACCGGTTACGATGAGACCGCTATCTTCGTACGCAGCGAAGCGCTTCTTGAGGTGGCGCGCTTCCTTAAAGAGAGCCTTGAGCTCGATTACCTCACCAGCATCACCGCCATCGATTTTTTTGAACATTTTGAGCTTGTATATCATCTCACCTCTATCAAAAATAACCAAAGCGTTATCCTAAAGACACGCTGCGAAAAGAACGAAAAGATGCCATCGGTGGTTGGCTTGTGGCAGGGTGCCGATTTTCAGGAGCGCGAGGTCTATGACCTTATGGGTATCTGCTTTGAGGGGCACCCAAATCTCAAGCGCCTCTTCCTCTGGGAGGGGTTTCAGGGACACCCGTTGAGAAAGGATTATACCCTGGACGTGCCGGGGGGCCCGGTTTAAAACCCCCATAGCTTGGTGTGAAAAGGGCGGAAAGATGGCTATTAAGACTGAGCCGGTAACCATCAATCTCGGGCCACAGCACCCCTCAACCCATGGGGTGTTTCGGATGAGGGTCACCTTCGATGGCGAGGTGATCGTCGATATGGAGCCTGTCATTGGCTACCTCCATCGGGGTATCGAGAAGCTTGCTGAGTCCAGAACCTACCTGCAGGATATCCCCTATACCGATAGGCTGGACTACCTTGCTTCGATGTCCAATAATTTGGCCTATGTGCTGGCGGTGGAGAAGCTTGCCGGGATCGCGGTCCCTGAGCGCGCCGAGTACCTCAGGGTGATCATGGCGGAACTGATGAGGATCT
>CAZOVW010000100.1:0-2052 GCA_964583545.1 uncultured Dehalococcoidales bacterium
ACGACTCTTGCCGAATGCCCTCCTGGTTGCATCTTCCCCGTAGTCATCAAAGAACTTGATTATCTCTACCCTTTGTTCAATGCACTCCCGTTGCGGATGGCTGATAATGTCATCGAGATACTTCATGACATGACTATAGCCCTTTACCGAGCTAACTGCCACGTAGATCTGTTTCACCCGGACTTCCCTTTTTCACCTCCCCGGGAGTCCAATATGTTTCTGAACTTTTGCATTTTTTAGAAGTAAAAAGGGGGAGGGTTCCGCGAAACTCCTTTCCACGTAGGAATTCAGGGCATAGAAGAAGGGTATTTACCCCAATTCATTCTGGTAGAATAGCTTTGGAAGACAGACTAAACTATCAGAAGGAGGGAATAAATACCCCATGCACATTATACAATCTTCACTCTTCGATTTCGAAGCATTCATCGCGAAAAAAGTCAATGACCGCCTGGTAATAGTGCTGGAAGCACTTCCGGCAGAGGGATTGATTTCAGCGCTAGAGAAAGAACACTGGACAGGGAGAAAAGGCTATTCAGTGCGTGGGATGTGGTCAGCCCTTGTAGCTGGGCTGCTGCACCAGTGCAATTCGCTAGCTGAGGTCGTGCGGTTGCTGGAGCGAGACAAAGACACCAGGATGGTCTGCGGCTTCAGTAAGGATAATATCCCGGGCCAGGATGCTCTGGGCCGGTTTCTGAAGAAGCTGGTGGGACACGCCGATTTGTTAGAGAAATGCTTTGCCGATCTAGTAAAAGAGGCGCGCCAGCTACTACCGGGATTTGGGACCAAGCTTGCCGTGGATAGCACAGACATCAAGGCCTATTCAAATGGCCACCGCCAGAATCCATCGGATAAGGATGCTCGTTGGGGAACCAAGGGAGCTGGACATCACTCCGGACCAGCCAGGGGAGGTAAGCAACGTGATCTGTACTACTGGTTTGGTTATAAACTACACCTGGTAGTGGATGCACTCTATGAGCTACCGGTCTCTTTTGAGCTGACACCAGCCAATGAATCTGATACCACGCAAATGGAGTCTTTACTAAAGAAAGCAGGCGCTGATCAGGAGGAGACCAGGCCGGAGGCTGTGATCGCCGATAAGGGATATGACAGTAAAAGGAATAACGAATTTATCTTCGCTGAGTGCAAGGCCGTGCCCATCATACCCATCAGGGAAGTCGAGGGGATGCAGATGCCGGATATCTGTAATGCCAAAGGGACGCCCCTGTGTAGCTGCGGGGTAGAGATGACCTACTGGGGCAGGGATGGCAGCTATCTGAAGTACCGCTGCCCCGAAGCAGTCGGTAAGGCAGAGTGTAAATCCAGATTCAAGTGTACCTCTTCGGCTTACGGCTATGTATTGAAGTTACCCATAAATGATGACCCAAGGCGTCACCCACCGGTACCCAGGGAAAGCAAGAAATGGCAGAGACTGTATCGGCTGCGTACGGCTATCGAGCGGGTGAACAGTCGGCTGAAGGAATTACTGGGGTTAGGGACAGTAACACTCAGGGGTATAGGCAAGGTGACAACGAGAGCTATGCTTAGCCTCCTGGTGATGCTGGCTGCGGCAGTGGGGATGGCCCAGCGCCACAGATTAAGTGAGCTACGAGCCATAGTAACGTAGCCTGCTTGGGCAACACCACCAAACCCCTCCGCAAGGGGGTACTATGCCCCCCAAGTGCCAGGAAACCCGGGCAGACCTCCGAAACCTCTCTCAAGGGATTTTTTTCTGCATCAACATACTCCAACAAGGTCTTTCTTGCCACTATTTCCCTGGTCCCATCCGTAACTTGCCTTATCAAAGCCCTCGTTTCGCGGAACCCTCTAGTTGACATTTATTAACCTCACCCCCTGTGTCAACCTATCCCCTTTGTCACACAACATCCCTAGTTGCCAGTTGGAATGTACTTTTGCCACTCTGGATGTTTTTCAATATGGGGATATACTATCTGATAACCCACTGCTGGCGGTGAAGAAGGGTAGCAATGGAGCTTCATATTTGCTACTTTTGGCGAACGGCCGGCTTTGTGCTGATTACAGGCCCTGCAAGCA
>CAZOVW010000101.1:0-1963 GCA_964583545.1 uncultured Dehalococcoidales bacterium
CAGCCTCCGGGACCAGCACCCACCACGATCACATCATATTTACTTGCCATGATGAGCCTCCTCGCTGTTTTCAGGCATATTATACGGGCATCCCTTTTGCGCGAGCAGCGGTCACGTGTTCAGGCACCGGCCACCATTTCTCGGCCCCGATGTCTTCGGCTACCACGTTGGCCGTGCCATACCCCGCACCGAAGGTGACCAGGCCGCCGGGGTAGCTGCTTGCCCCACCCAGATAGAGGTTGGTTATCGGCGTCCTGTGGTTGGGGCAGTCATCATTGGGGCGCCAGTAGCCCATCTGCGTTGAGTCATAGGCTCCCTGCTTTATGGAGCCCTCGACCATATTGACGAACTTGTTCTCGATATCGGCGGGGGTGGTCATGTTCCACCACAGCACCTTGTCCTTTGTCATATTGGGGGCATATTTCTGGAGGACCGCCAGCTGTTTCTCGGCACGCTCCTCCTTGAATTTCATGCTCAGCCACTTATCCTTGCCCTCCTTCAATTTGTAGGGGGCCATCTGCGAAATAAGCCCGGAGCACCTTCCCGGTGGTGCCTGGTAGGGGTCGTGGACGCTGGGGAAGCAGCAGTTGAATCCATCCGGCTCCACCATTGCATTGTCATTTATCATGGCAGCCCAGTGCTTTTTCAGGTCGTCGCTGTTCTCGAAGCCCAGCACATAGACGAAGGCATTGTTGATATCCGGGTTCTTGGCGGCCGCGGCGAATTGGGGGGGCTCCTCCAGCGCCATGTGCAGGTGGCACAGGCTCCAGTGCTCCCACCCCCACGCCTTGATCTTCTCGACGAACGTCGAATCCAGGTTCTCCTCTCCGACGAGTTGGAGAAACGTCTGGTGGGTGTCGATGGTGCTGACCACCGCCTTATTTGCCATGTACTCGGTGCCATCGGTCAGCTCCACGCCCTTTGCCGTCCCGCCCTCCACGATAATCCGCTTGATCTGCGCATTGGTGAGGATCTCCCCACCGTACTCCAGCATAAACTTGGTAAGGGCGTTGGATAGTCGATGAGAGCCTCCCTTGAGGAGCCGGTAGTTCGTTGCCCGATTGATGAGCAGGGGAACCATGTAGCTCACCCCGGAGGCGTCGTACTGGAGGCCCCAGTGGCAGGCGATGTAGAGCATCAGCGTTCTGACGACGTCGTTCTCGAAGAGCTCATTCACGATCTCCTCTGGGGTCTGCTCGGTGAGTTCGTTGATGTCTTTTCCCACAGCGGTCTTGTCCAGCTCTATCACCTGCTCCAGGGGCGGCATTGGGGCGCAGTAGGTGGCGGGGCCGATGAAGTCATTCACGATGTTGTAGAACCGCTGGCTCACCTCGCGGTAGCTTTTCGCGTCCTTCTGCGAGAACTTGGCTATCGACTTGCAGGTCTTATCCAGGTCGCGGTAGATGCACAGGCTGTTGCCGTCGCTTAAGGGCATGGCCCACTCGAGCTCAGGGTGGATATATTCGATATCATACTTCTCCGCGAGCTCGAAATCCTTGATCGGGGGAGCATAATCCACCATCAGGTGATAGATGGCGTGGGTGTTGTGGAAGTAGTCCGGTAGAGTGATCTCCTCCGTGGCCAGCCCGCCACCCAGCTCATACCTCTTCTCCAGCAGCAGTACCTTCTGTCCCGCCTTGCTCAGATAACAGGCAGTTGTCAGCCCATTAGGTCCACCGCCGATAATTATTACATCGTATTTTTCTGCCATTTCCCCCTCCTTAAAAAGTTATTTTTTCATTTAAATACAGCGAAGGTGCACTCTCTATTATGTCCTCTTGAACTCATCCTGCATCTTTTTCAAGAGTAGGTTCACCTGCTCAACCAGGGAATCCGGCTCTTCTTTCCCCGGCTCCTCCCATGGTTTGCCCAGCCCCATATCCTTGGCGATAATTTTGTAGCAGTTGCAGGCTTCGCTTGACCCCGAGGTGGGCATATGCCAGCCGGCCCCAGTGGCATAGAG
>CAZOVW010000102.1:0-1941 GCA_964583545.1 uncultured Dehalococcoidales bacterium
TCAGTCGGCGAACCAAGAACAATCCAGTTCCCATCGGGGAACCGGGAGTGGGCAAGACGGCCATTGTTGAGGGCTTGGCCCATCGCATTGTGGCTGGTAATGTCCCCCAGACATTGAGAGGCAAACGAGTGCTCACCCTGGATATTGGCGCTCTGGTAGCCGGGACTAAGTATCGAGGCGAGTTTGAGGAGCGGCTGAAGAAGGTTATCGATGAGATAAAAACAGCGGGCAACTGCATGCTTTTCATCGATGAAATGCACACCATTGTCGGCGCTGGTGCCGCTGAGGGTGCTGTGGACGCCGCTAGCATACTGAAGCCTTCCCTGGCGCGAGGGGAATTGCAATGTATTGGTGCCACCACTGCCGATGACTATCGAAAACATGTGGAGCGGGATCCGGCGCTGGAGCGCCGCTTTCAACCGATCCCGGTGGATGAGCCTACCATCGAGCAGACTATCGAGATCCTCAGAGGCATCAAGAGTCGCTACGAAGAGCATCATGGATTGACCATAAGCGATGAGGCACTGACTTCAGCATCAGCACTGGCGGCTAGATATATCCCTGATCGTTTTCTCCCGGATAAGGCTATCGACCTTGTGGATGAGGCGGCATCACGGGTAAAGTTGCGCCATCTTGCTGCCCCCATCGATTTGAAAGAGGCAGAGCAAGCCCTGGAAAAGCTGCGCGCTGATAAGGAAGCAGCCATCGCCGGTCAGCAGTATGAGCTCGCCGCTGAGCTTAGGGACCGCGAGCTGAAGCTTGCGGCAAAAATAGAGGAAGGGCAGCGACAGGAACAAGTGGTTGCGCCGCCCGAGGTCACCGAGGAGGATATCGCCCAAGTGGTGAGTATGTGGACCGGGATCCCGGTGACCCGTCTGGCTAAGGATGAAACCGCTCGCCTGCTTCAGATGGAGGCGGTGCTGCATCGTCACATCATCGGTCAGGACGAAGCGATTACCATCATTTCCAAGGCGGTGAGGCGGGCTCGGGCCGGGCTTAAAGACCCGAGGCGCCCCATCGGCAGCTTTATCTTCCTTGGCCCCACCGGGGTGGGAAAGACGCATCTGGTGAGAGTGCTCGCCGAATTCCTCTTTGGCAGCAGGGATGCCCTGGTCAGGCTCGATATGTCAGAGTTTATGGAGAAGCACACTGTGGCTCGCCTTGTCGGGGCACCACCGGGCTACATCGGTTACGAGGAAGGAGGACAGCTCACTGAGGCGGTGAGGCGTAAGTCGTACTCGGCTATCCTCCTCGACGAAATTGAGAAGGCTCACCCCGATGTGTTCAATATATTGCTTCAGATCTTCGACGATGGTCACCTTACCGACGCTAAGGGAAGGCGGGTTGATTTCCGCAATACCATCGTCGTCATGACGAGCAATATCGGCGCTGAGTTGATTAAGCGGGATACCACCTTGGGCTTTGCCACCAAAATCGAAGAGTCCAAGAGCCAGCAGCAGGCCTATGAGAGGATGAAGGATAAGGTGCTGGGCGAGGTGAAGAAGTTCTTCCGCCCTGAGTTTCTCAACCGCATCGATGGCGTTGTTGTGTTCCATGCCTTGACCAAGGAACACATCAGGCAGATCGTTGATCTCATGCTGCGCGAGGTTTGGAAGGAGCTGGCGGAAAAGACGGTAAAGCTGGAGGTCACTGACGCTGCTAAAGACCTTCTCGGCGAGAAGGGCTTTGACCCAGTTTTTGGTGCCCGTCCCTTGCGTCGCACCATCCAAGATATGGTGGAGGATCCGCTTTCTGAGGCATTTCTCCGTGGCGACTTCCAGGCAGGGGATACCGTGCTCGTCGACTGCGAGGGCGATCAGATCGTAATCCGCACCCTTGAAGTAGCCAAAAATGCGGCCAAATCCTCCTAGGGTTGCTGAACCGACCTAGATAAAGACCGCATAGGAGCCTCTAGGCCATAGATTGAAAAAGACCACAGGC
>CAZOVW010000103.1:0-1935 GCA_964583545.1 uncultured Dehalococcoidales bacterium
GCGAGCGAAGCGAAGCAATCTCGCTTGTTCCCATCCCCTCACCTGGATTGCTTCGGTCGCCGTGGCGACCTCGCAATGACAATACAACTACACTCCCACAACATTCATATGTACAGTGGGAGGGTGGGCGTAATCATCTTCTAAGCCTGTTCACCAAAGCCCACCCCGAGGGCAAGGCCACTGCTGCCAAAACCAGCTTCAGTAAATCCCCGGGGATGAAGGGGTAGAGCCCGACAGCGAGCACCGAGCTTTCGGGAGAGAAGCGGGTCAGCCAGGTAGCGAGCCAGGGCAGGCCGAAGGCATAGATCACGATGTTGCCGATGAGCATTGCCATGGCCATGCTCCAGATGCGGTGGTCCCATCCCCGCTCCGCGAGGAAGCCCACCGCAAAGGCAGCGGCCACAAACCCTACGAGGTAGCCACCGGTGGGGCCCAGGAGCACGGCGGGGCCTCCCTGCCATCCGGCAAATATAGGAGCACCCATGGCTCCCACCCCTAAATAGGTAAGCTGGCTCAGCGCGCCACGCTTACTCCCCAAGAGTGCCCCGGCAAGAAGTACGGCGAAGGTCTGCCCCGTAATGGGGACAGGGCCGATGTAGAAGGCAATCTGGGCACTGAGCGCGGTGACGGCGGTGAAACCGAAGATGAGAAGCAGATCGCGCGCCAGGGTTACCTTAGGAAAGATTGCATCCATCATGGTAAGGGCTTTTACTCGTGTTTGCATTCGCCTCCTTTCTTTTTCTCTTTCAAGCCCTGGGCTGCCAACGCAGCACCATAGCGGCCCAGGATAGACCGGCACCAAAAGCCACCAGAACTACCAGGTCGCCCTGTTTGAGCCTCCCCTGCTCCACCGCTTCGCAAAGGGCGACAGCGGGCGATGCCGCTGAGAGGTTGCCATAGCGATCGAGATTGACGAAAACCTTCTCGTTGGGAATACCAAGCGCCTTTGCCGCCGACCGGGTGATGCGGCTGTTTGCCTGATGGGGGATGAAGAGGTCGATGTCCGATATATTGAGGCCGGCGGCATCGATCACCTGCCTGGAGACTTCAGCCATAGTAGTAACCCCAAACCTGAAGACCTCCCTCCCCTCCATGCTCAAATAGTAATGTCCATCCCGGGACGTATCGGGTAGCCTGCCGCAAGGGCCGGGCACATAGAGGAGGTCGGCACCTGAGCCGTCATTGCCCAGCACAAAGCTGAGCATATCTGTTGCGTGCTCGTTAGCTTGTACCACCACTGCCCCGGCACCATCGCCAAAAAGCACGCAGGTTGAGCGGTCCTGCCAGTCAATCACTCGGGTTAGCGCTTCGCTGGCCACAACCAGGATATTCCTGCAGGCCCCTGTGGTAATGAACTGATAGGCGGTGACCAGCGCATAGATAAAACCGCTGCACCCCGCCATGGCATCAAAGGCAGCAGCTTTAGAGGCACCCAGAGCATCTTGCACCATAGAGGCGGAGGCCGGGGCTATCCTATCCGGGCTGTTGGTGGCTAAAATTACCATATCGAGGAGGCTTGGCGAAAGACCGGCAACTTCGAGGGCCCCCCTCCCTGCCGCTACTGCCATGGTCGAGGTCGCTTCGTCATCAGCGACGATGTGCCGTTCCCTGATCCCGGTGCGGGTCACGATCCACTCATCTGAGGTGTCCACCATCTTCTCCAGGTCTTTGTTGGTGAGCACCCGCTGTGGCAAATACTTTCCCCACCCTGTGATCCGTGCGTGCAACATTTTGAAAGTATACCAAAATGGCGCTAATAGGTCAATTCCCTAGACCTCAGACCGCTGAAAAACGCAGTGTCATTGCGAGGAGCGCCCCCCCGAACGAAATCTTCCATTGTCATTGCGAGGACGCCGACTTGTCGGGGGACGAAGCAATCTCACTAGGCCTTCGGCTCGCAATGACAGTGAGGGCTTTCTCAGCACTCTCTAGACC
>CAZOVW010000104.1:0-1906 GCA_964583545.1 uncultured Dehalococcoidales bacterium
GGCCAGCGAAGGTTTTATCCCATTATGGTTGCTGAAAAGCAACCATGCTTGATGAAGGCGACTGTGCGTGGACCAAGCGGACATGCATCGTCACCCTTGCGCGGCGGTGCCACGGCCAAATTAGCCAAATTACTTCAACAGCTGGATCAACGCCGCTTGCCGGTGCATATAACACCTGTTGTGCGCCAGATGTACGAGACGGTGAGCTCGGCCCTACCTTTCCCCACCAGCTTGGTTCTACGCCAACTCCTCAAACCAGTTCTGACAGACAAAATGTTGATTCTGCTTGGCACAAGAGGGCAAGCCATTGACCCCTTGTTGCACAATACGGTCAACGTCACTACTATCCGTGGCGGCGAGCAAATCTGGGGGGTACCGAGTAAAATTGTGGTTGAAATGGCTGCATCCTTACTCCCCGGCTATAGCCCCAGCGATCTGATAGCTGAACTGCGCCAGATTGTTGGCGAGGATGTAGAACTTGAAGTGGTCCATTACGAGCCTAGTCCTGCTGAGCCAGACATGGGATTGTTTGACATATTAGCAGATATTTTGCGCGAGGCTGACCCGGAGGGGATACCGGTGCCTCTACTGTTGCCCTAACCCACGGATGGTCGCACTTTCTCTCGGTTGGGTATTCAGACCTACGGCTTTTTGCCGATGAAACTGCCTGCGGAGTTTGACTTTTTAAAGACAATGCACGCTGCTGATGAACGCATCCCGGTGGAGGCACTGGATTTCGGAACCGCTGCGATTTACAAAGCTCTACAACGGTTCGGAAACAAGTAAAATATGAACCGTATTGAACCCACTTTCGGGGTATTGCCTGTAAAAATAAGTGATATATCAGGGGTTTTTCTTGACTATTCTCTCAATCATTTGAAGAACTTTCTTAGGTCTCTGTGTTTCTCACGCCAAAATTTAATGAGCTCCATTCTTATATCATCAAAACTTCTTCGTTTTCCACTTTCTGATTCCTTAAAGGGGGAGGCGCAATTTTCTGACATGCTTGCCCGTTATGGGGATGGCTTGGTGGCATTTTGGGCATTTTTTGTCTTCAGTAATCTTATATCTGTAAATGGTGTAGCCTAAGCGCCTAATGAGGACTTCACCACAGTTGGGGCAGTGGGTGTTCTCGTACCTGTGGCCGTGGACGTTTCCCAGGTAGGGGTAGAGGACCCCCGCCTCCTTCGCCATTCCATAGGCCCTTTCCAGGGTCTCGACCCGCGTGGCCGGATTATGAAACCTATAAGCTGGATAATACCGCGTGAAATGAAGCGGAGTTTCAGGTCCCGCCTCCCTCAAGTGGCGCTCAATCACCTCCCTCAGACAAGCCTCATCGTCATTCACGTCGGTGACAACCAAGTTCACCACCTCCACATGGAAACCCAGCCTTTTCGCTTCCTCAATGTTTCTCCAGACCTTCTCCACGTCTGCGCCGCCACAGTAATTCCGATAGGTTTCGGCGTCCCCCTTCACGTCTACCTTAAGCCCGTCCATCCCCGCCTCCCTTAAGAGCTTTAGGGCGTCCAGGGTCGTGTACCCATTGGACACGTAGCAGCAGTAGAGGCCCTTCTCCCTGCCCATCTTAAAGGTGGGCAGAACCCAGTCCGTTAGGATGGTGGGCTCCTGAAAGCTTACGCAGAGGCCTTCATCCCTTCCGCGGAGGGCCGCATCCACCACATCCTCAGGAGAAACATAACTTGCCCCAGCAGGATCGGGCGCGGTCTTCGAAAGGTCATGGTTCTGACACCAGATGCAATCGAAGTTGCAGGACCAGGTGGAGAAGGTTAGGGCCGTGGAGCCTGGCCAATAATGGAAGAAGGGCTTAATCTCTATAGGTCGGCTCTCCAAGGCGCTTATGGCCCCATAAACAAGGGTGTAAAACCTTCCCTCGATGTTCATTCTA
>CAZOVW010000105.1:0-1754 GCA_964583545.1 uncultured Dehalococcoidales bacterium
GCCGCTTCCCACAACATATCCTGGAGGGGTTATGATCGGAGAAGAAGAGAAAAGGTCAGTAATGGAGGTTATGGAGAGCCAAGCCCTCTTTCGCTACTACGGACCGTGGGGCCCAGGCCTCAACAAGGTCGATGCCTTCGAGAAGGAGTTTGCTAAGTACATCGGAACAGATTACGCACTTGGTGTAACTTCTGGCACAGGCGCGCTCCTAACAGCCCTTGTGGGTGCAAAGGTGGGCCCCGGGGATGAGGTCATAGTCCCAGCCTACACTTGGATTGCCGATCCTGCAGCTGTTGTCGTCAGCAGGGCCATCCCGGTCATAGCGGAGGTGGACAAATCGCTTACGCTTAGTCCTGAGGACTTTGAGGCGAAAATCACAGAGAGAACAAAGGCTGTTATAGTTGTGCATATGAGGGGCGTGGGCTCCAAAATGGATGAAATCGTGGAGGTAGCGAGGGCTAATGGCGTGACGGTAATTGAGGATGTCAGCCAGTCCTGCGGAGCGAGCTACAAGGGAAAGAAGCTGGGATCAATAGGTGATATAGGGGTTTTCAGCTTTCAGATGAAAAAGGTGATAACGGCGGGGGAGGGCGGCGCCTTAACCACTAACGACAAGAGCATCTATGGACGATGCGTAACGTACCATGACCCTATCGCACAATTGCGAAAAATATTGCCCATGTTCGGTGTCCCCTCCTTTGTTGGCATAAACTTTAGAATGAGTGAACTCGCCGGAGCAGTAGCACTTGAGCAGCTACGGAAGCTCGACAAGATACTGAATCTTCAGCAAAGGAATAAAATGCAGATAAAGAAGGGAATGGCTGACATTGAGGGAATTGAGCTCAGGGAAATCCCTGATCCAGAGGGGGATGCTGCAATCTGCATAATATTCTTCCTACCAACCCCTGAACAAGCTCGAGCATTCGTTAAGGGTCTCTGTGCAGAGAACATCGACGGGCTTGGATATGGCACACACAATGTCTACACTCCCGAAGTTGAGGACTGGCATGTCTACTATTACTGGAAGGACATCCTACAGAAGAACACAGTCACCGCGGAAGGTTGCCCCTTCACATGCCCATACTACAAAGGTAAGATCGAATACACTGCGGATATGTGTCCCAAAACGTTAGACATCCTCGGGAGAGCCGTTCACATGGATGTCAGTTCACTTCTGACAGAGGAGGATATCGACCAAATAATCGAAGGAGTGCACAAGGTAGCCAAAGAGGTCCTCTGACCCCTTGTCTAGTTGTGAAAATATGCGTGCAGCCCTAACTATAATTCTATAAGTCCAAGATATGATAAATTTTCAATGTCCAAGGAAAAACATAAAAGTAATGGAGAGTGGGCTCGAATTTCCTTCATAATCGGTTTAAAGTGTCTAAAGTGTGGAAGTGAATACCCACACAACCAAGCACTTACTCTTTGTCCTAAGTGTAAAGGGATTCTGGACACGGAGTATAATCTGGAAACGATATCTGAAGAAGTGAATCTCCGCAAAATTGAAGGGAGACCCAACCATATGTGGAGATGGCGGGAGTTCCTTCCTGTTAGAGACCCAAAATTTATAGTAAGTGCCAACGAAGGAGGAACGCCTCTAATTCGAGCCGAGAAATTGGCAACTCGCCTTTCTTTAAGGCACGTTTATGTAAAGGACGAGACCAGAAATCCCACTGGCACCTTCAAGGATCGGGGAGCCTCCTCAGCGATTTCTAAGTTAAAGGAACTAGGCGTAGGAAAGGTTGCCATAG
>CAZOVW010000106.1:0-1522 GCA_964583545.1 uncultured Dehalococcoidales bacterium
CCTCTCGGGATCGGCTTCTACCAGACCGTAGGGCAAAGACCCGCCTGGGCGAAGAGAATAAGCCGGTGGGAGATACCGAGAGTTTCAGATGAGGCCATAGTAAGCGATGACCCGGGGGGAAAGCATAACCCTCTGGAGAGCCAAGGGCCTCTGGACGGGAGGGTCCACGGTCGAGAGCTCCGCTGAATTGTCTTGGGAGACATAGGACTTCCGGGACTATAGGAGGGGAGACCTGGACTTTGGCCGCGTATAAGTCCGCTCGGTCCGAGGGGATGCGGGTCTTGCGCTTAAGCTCTGGGAGAGGGGACGAAGGTCTCGGCTGAAATCCCGTTTGAAGCCGTACTGGGGAAAACCCACCGTACGGAATTTTAGAGGGGGAGCAGGAATCGTTAGGGATGATCTGATGGCCATTTGCCACGAAGTCGGAAACGACGGATACACTGGAAGTCATTGATCTGCTCCTATGCGCGCCTGCTCTCTACTCGATGGTTTCATATTATTTTATTTCTTTCTTCGGTCAATCACTTTCTGTGCCTTTCCTTCTACGGGTTTCGGGCTTTCGGGGGCCACCAGTTTGACCTTTGCGCTGATCCCGACGATTTCTCTGAGTTTGCGCTCGATGTGAGAGGTAATATTCTGCAGGTTTTTGATCTCATCGGAAAAAACCCTCTCATCCATCTCTACCTTCAGCTCCAGCGTGTCTGCCCCTTCAATCCGGTCGGCGATCATCTGATACCTCGGTTCCACTCCTGCTATCTCCTTGAGGATGGATTCCACCTGGGAGGGGAAGATTTTTATTCCCTTGATAACGAGGATGTCATCGCTTCGCCCGAGGACCTTCTTCATGCGTGCCAGCGTCCGGCCGCAAGGGCAAGGGGAATAATCCAGGGAGGTGATATCCCGCGTCCGGTAACGGACCAGGGGAAAGGCTTCTTTTGTTAAGGTCGTCAAGACCAATTCCCCCTCTGCCCCCGGCGGAAGAACCTCAAGGGTCTGCGGGTCGATGACTTCGGGAATGAAATGATCTTGGTAAAGATGCAGCCCATTCTTGAACTCACATTCCGCGGACACTCCCGGCCCCATGACCTCGCTCACTCCGTAATTATCTGTGGCGCTGATGAACAGACGTTCTTCGATTTCTTTGCGCATGGATTCCGACCAGGGCTCTGCGCCGAAAAGACCGAGCTTGAGGGAGAGGGACTTGGGGTCGATTCCCTGGTTTTCCATGTGCCGCGCCAGAAGTAATGCATAGGAAGGGGTACTCACCAGGGCCGTGGTCTTGTAATCCTGCATGATCAAAACTTGTTTGCTGGTATTGCCGGTGGACATGGGAATCACCGAGGATCCGATGAGCTCAGCCCCTTGGTGCAAGCCGAAGGCACCGGTGAAAAGACCGTACTTGAAAGTAATCTGCACCACATCATCTTTGGTCACCCCTCCAGCGGTAAGAACCCTGGCCGTCAGCTGGCTCCAGTGATGCAGGTCGTTCTTGGTATAGCCCGTAACCGTAGGCTTCCCGGTG